>CAZGKW010000011.1:83617-103962 GCA_964526295.1 uncultured Anaerolineales bacterium | reverse complement strand
CGCCCAACTCTTCGCCACCGCCACCCGCGCCGCATGAAACCTGCGAAAGGGCAGAAAAAAGTAGTACGGCATTAATTATGCGTTTTCTATGAAAGCGGTAGTATTCGGCCCCGAAGCTGAGCGGAGGACGGTTCCTCTTCGCGAGCATGGCCGGTACCCTTCGACAAACTCAGGGCGGGCGGACGGCCACAGCCCCTGCACCTGAGTTCTGCGTGGGGTTCTGGGGACATGATACTTAAGTCGCTTGACGCGGCAAGGCGGAGGCGGTAGATTCAAAACATGGCCAGGCTCGCGCGGATCGTGGTACCCGGTTATGGGCATCACATCACGCAGCGCGGCAACCGCCGCCTGCCGACGTTCTTTTCGGATGACGATTACGAGGCCTACCTCGACCGGATGGCCGAGCAGTGCCGCGCGCATGGCGTGAGCATCCGGGCTTGGTGCCTGATGCCGAATCACGTCCACCTGACCGCGGTCCCCAAGACCCGCGACGGCCTGGCCCGTGCGGTCGGCGAGGCGCACCGGCTCTATACGCGGCGCGTGAACTTCCGCGAAGGCTGGCGGGGATACCTCTGGCAGGGGCGGTTCGCCTCGTTCGTCATGGAGGGGCGGCACATTCCGGCCGCCGTGCGGCACGTCGAGCGCAACCCCGTTCGGGCCGGCCTGGTGAGGCGGGCGTGGCGGTGGCGGTGGTCGAGCGCGGCCGGACACGTCGAGGGTCGGCCCGGCGCGCTCCCGTCGCCGGCGGCGAACCGATACAGCAGCTCGTCCTTCTCCGCCTCGTCCAGCGACCCGATCCAAGAGCGCCAAGCGGCTTCCGACTCAGCGGTCTGCTGCGACAGCGGCTCGCTGGCCTCGGCTGCGGCAGTGAAGAGGTCGCCGTCGAGGCGGAGGAAATCGGCCAGTCCCGCGAGGGGGGCCGACAGCTCTCTCAGGCCGGGCGGCACGGGGGGCTCGGGCCTCTCCTCCAGTTCACAGGTCTGGACGCCGGCTAGCCAGCCAAGGTACATCGCCCGGAGGTCGCCGCCCAGGATGTTTGCCCGCAAGGGGACCAGGCGAGAGAGCTCACCGTAGCCCTCGTCCCAGTCTTCGGGCCCTTCGTGAGAGCAGAACTCGAGCAGCACGACACGCCGTCGGCGTCGGACGTTGACCGACTCCCCGTCTGCGTGCGCCCGGAGCGTGTCGACGTCGATCGCCCCGCGCGGAAACCGGAAGGCGACCCGGTGGGTGGCCCAGTTCGCCACGTAGAGGAATGCGTCGAAATACGTCGCCAAAAGGTCGATCGGGTCGGCCTTGAGGTCGCCCCAATTGTAGGTATTCGTGAAGCCGGTCGGCGTGATCTCGGCCCGGGTGGAGATGGCCCGCAGCTCGGCCATCTGCCTCACGCTCAAGGGCCGGTCGATGGCCTGGAACTCGTAATACTGGTACTCGCTCGTGGCTCTCTCCCCGGCGGGCCGCTCAGGTGTATACCTGCCATGCTTCGACGAGACGCCGGCCGTGCGGCGTCCGGCCGACGCGCCCGGACAGCCACCAGCCTTCCTCGCACAGGCGGGCCGCCTCGGAGGGGACGGGCACCGTGACTTTCTGCCGCTCGCCGAATGGTGAGAGAACGAGCGAATCGGCGTTGACGGTCTCGACGGTGAAGTAGCCGTCCAGCTCTGCTGAGACGGTACCGCACAGACGGCGCGTATAGGCGTGGAGCATCCCGGCCAGCGTCTCGGCGGCCGGGAGTTCCTTCGCCGCGCGGGCCCCCCGGTCCGCCACGTCGGCCGTAACCTAGGCGGAAACGCAGCCCTTCGCCTTCAGCCACGCGGTGAGCTTCCGGGTCACCGTTCCCGCTGCCCGGAGCAGTCCTTTTCCACAAAGGACTTTCCGCGGCAGGAAGTAGTTCAGGAACTCGGCGACGTTCTGGGGGACCTTCTCCGGCCCGAAGATCTGGCAGAACTCGCGGTGGTCCTGGCCCTGGCGATCGTAAAGGTCGTCGAACAGCGCCCTCTCGGCTGCGCTCAGGCCCTGGTGGGCGTACCAGTTCATCGAGGTCTCGAACAGGCGGATGACGTGCTCGTACCGGCCGTACGTCCGTGGCTTCAGCCTGCTGCGCTGCGCCTCCAGGAACTCGTCCAGCACGGCTGCGATCGGTTTCTCGGCGGGTACCGGCATTTTCAGCACCATCGGACGCCTCAAGCTTCCAGGAACGCGATGCCGTTGTCGCGACAGAACTCGCGGGCGGTTTCGCGGTATCGCTCGTCGCGGAACGCGTACCACCGGTCCTGAATGTTCAGGCGATGGATCGTGTCCTTGAAGCAACGAAACGCGCCCCGGCCGCGAATGGCTTGGGACAGCTCGTCGGCCTGGGACTCGTCCTCACGGCCGGCGGCGAAGTCGTCCATCATGCTCCATTCGTCGATCTCGAACCGGTCGGGCAGGGGGACGAACCGCCGCCGGGCCACATCGCCGTGTTCCCGGGGCCGCCGCCGCATCCTCCTTGATGAGGCGGTCCAGCTCCATCTGCTCCCGATCCCATTCGTCGCCGGCGTCGATGTCGTCCACCTCGGCGAAGCGGCCGTCCGTGAACACGACGGCCTCCTGTTGCCGGTCGAAACAGGCCGTCACGTCTTCGCCCGCCACGTCCAGCGCGTTGACGATATCTTGCAGCTTGATCATGCCCGATCCTCCGCATCGGCCCGCTGCGCTCGCCTGTTGCGCTCGAGCAACAGGATAGCCGCTGCGGCCGCCCGTGCAAGTGGGGAGCCCTCGACCCGGCGGAAGGTCGTGCCTTTGGGAGGGACTTCATCCGGGCGGCGCAGGAGGGCCGAACAGGCCGAAGCCGTGGCGGCGTGCGGCGGGCAGGCGGTCACTTCTCGACGATCTCGAACGCAATGGCGGGCAGGACGCCCAGGGCCACCCGGCGCTTTCGCACCGTCTTCGGGTCGTCCTTCGGCTTCCACTGGACCTCCATGGAGGCCTCGACGATCAGGTTGTCCGCGAGGCCCACGGGCGCTTTCTTGTCGGCCCGGAGCTCCAGCGCGAAGCCCGACTCGGTCCGCTTGACCTTCCCCAGCGTGATGCCCTCGGGCGGCTCGCTGAGCGCCAGCTCGAACGTCTGGTCCGGCCGCACGGTCACGCCCTTGATGTGCACCTCGGCGGTCCCGCCGGCGGGGACCCGCACCGGGCCCTTGTGGGCGAGCACGATCGGCTGCGACGAGCGGCCCCCACCGACCACCGCCGCCATCAGCGTCCGGGCCGGCACCAGGTGCCGCCACAGGAACGCCTGCATCACGTCGTCGGCGGGCGTCGCGGGGACGGTGACCCTCTGGCCGCCGATCCGGGCCCTGCCTTCGAGCTTCAGCGTGACGGCCTTCTCGGGCCGCTTGCCCGCCGCGCTCAGCGTCATCCGGACGCTGTCGCGTCCGGCGGGGACCCGGGGGCCGCTCAGGGCGAACCCCCGGGGGGCGTCGACGAGGGCCACGTCGACGGGGCCGTCGAAGCCGTCCTTGCGGACCACGTGGACGGCGACGGGCGCCACCCGGCCGCCCGGCACGTTGATGCTCGACGGCGTCACGTAGAGGTCGAAGGACGGTCGGGGCGGACTGATCCGCAGGCGGTACGCATGCGCCTCGCCACCGTGGTCCTGGGCGTCCGTCAGGCGGACCTCATAGACGCCGTGGGCCGGCAGCCGGGCCCGCAGGTACGAATCCGCGTGGTGCGTCAGGACGCCCATGTCGCGGTGCAGGTGGCCCGCCTTCAACATGTGATCGTCGTTCCAGGCGATGACCTTGCCCGACGCATCGGTCAGCCTGAGGAGCGAGTCGAGAGGCGACCGCAGCCGGCGGGCCGTCACCTCGGCCACGACCTCGTCGCCCTCCTTCCCCTCGAAGCGGAACGCGTCGGCGTCGCCGGGCCGGTCGATCCGGCCGTTGACGATGATCGGCAGCGTCACCTTCCGGGCGCCGTCCGGATCGTCGTTGGGTTCCGTTTCGGTGCACTCGGGCAGCGTGTCGGATGCATAGACGACCGGGCCCGCGCGGACCCTCCCTTCGGCCGGCGCCGTCTGCCGGATGCCCGCGGCATCCGTGGCGAGGCGCAGCCGATCCGTGGCAAGGTTCCACCCGTCGATCGAGGCGACGGTCTTCTCGCCCGCCCGTCCGCCGAGTGGAAAGACCTGCGCGATGAACGGCAGCTCGCCGAGGGCGACGCGGTAGACGAAGTCCTCGCGCCCCCGGTAGATCGAGTCACGAACCTCCAGCTCGTAGACGCCGTCGGCGGGCACCTCAAACAGGAGCACCGGGTCGGGATCGAAGCGGTAGTCGTCGGCGAAGGCCAGCTCCTTGCCCGCGGCGTCGTAGACGGCCAGCACGGCCTGGAACCAGCCGGGAACGGCGTCGGCGAGGAACGGGACGAGGTGGCGGGCCTGGGCCCGGATGACGAGCCGCTGCCCGGCCGCCGCGCGGAACCGAATCCGATCGACGTCGCCCGGCAGGACCTGACCGTTGACAAGGACGGGCAGCTCCAGCGGCGGCCCCTCCGGCAGCGGATCGACGGCCCCCGGATCGTTGTTTTCCAGCTCGCGGGACTCGGGCAGCTCGCCGACCTGGAAGAGGACCGGGTCGGTCAGTCCGGCCCGGCCGCCGAGGCGGAGCTCCCGGTCGCCCGGCGGGGCGTCCGGGTCGATGGCGACCTCCAGCAGGACGGTTTCGGAGATCTGCGCGTTGAACTGCCCCTTTCGGGCCCCCATCAAAACGTGCCGGATGTGGGCCAGCTCGCGCAAGCTCTTCGTCTCGAGGTCCTCCAGCAACGGATGCTCGGGCACCTCGACCTTCTCGGCGCGGGGTTGCGGCTTGGGAGGCGTCCGGCCTCCCGCCCGCCGCCAGGGCGGGTTGCCCTTGACGCGTCCGGCCTTGACCAGCTCGGCCCAGCGCCTTTCGCTGCATTCGAGCATCCGCCGCCTCAGCTCGTCCCGCTGGTCCTTGTTCAGCGACCTCACGGGGCGGTACGTCTTGACGACCTTCGCCCGGACGCCCGTGCCGGTGACGTAGGCGTCGGTAACGGCCCGGAGGGTCTGGCCGCCCACGATGACCCGGACGGTGGTGCCTTGGCGGCCGCCCGCGGGGTAGACGTACCCGATGTCGGGGTCGCGGCGTGCCTGCTGGCCCCAGGCGGCCTGGGCGCAGGCGAGGATCGCCAGCATGGTGGCCGGTCCGCGGAGGTTCATGCCGTCATGATCTCCTCGAGGCGTCCGCCGGTGGGCTCGCCGTCGTCGGGTCCGGGCAGGACCCGTACGTCGAGGGCCCGGGGGTTGGGCAGCGAACCGTCGGGGTCGATGCCCATCAGCGTGTAAATGCTGCCGATCAGGTCGGGCGGGTAGACGGGCCGTTCGGCGACCGCCCGGCCTTTCTCGTCGGAAGCGCCGACGACTCGGCCGCCCTGGAACCCGCCGCCCGCCACGACGACCGAGAAGCACTTGCCGTAATGGCCGCGGCCGCCGTTCCACGGGGGCTGCCACTGGACGTTCGGGGTGCGTCCGAACTCGCCGCCCCACCAGACGATGGTGCTCTCGAGCAGCCCGCGGTCGGCCAGATCGTGGAGCAGGGCGGCCATCCCGGCGTCCATCTCGGGCAGCTTCCGCGACATCGTCTGGAAGTGCTGCTTGTGGGTGTCCCAGCCCTTGTAGTTGATGGTCACGTAGGGCACGCCGGTCTCGACGAGCCGACGGGCCATCAGGCACGACTGGCCGAAGGTGTTGCGGCCGTAGAGGTCGCGCGTCGCGTCGGACTCCCGGGACAGGTCGAACATCTCGCGGGCCTCGCCGAACATCAGGTCGTAGGCGTTCTTCTCGGTCTCGTCGAACTTCTCGAACGCCGGGCTGTCGGGCACGGCCTTGCCGAGCGAGTCGAGATTGTGGAGGAGCTTGCGTCGGGCCCTCTGCCGCTCGTCCGAGACGCCCCGGGCGATGATGCCCTCGACGACGAACGGTTCCCGCGCCGGGTCGCCGCCCGTGCAGAACGGCTTGTGTCGCTGGCCCAGGAACCCCGCCTCCGAGAAGCGGCCCTGCGGCTGCGTCAGGACGATGTACGGCGGGGCGAGGCCCTCGTAGCCCTGGTCGTAGCCCTTGAAGACCGACACGACGGCCCCCGCGCAGGGGAACACGAGCCGGCCGGGCCGGCGGCCGGTCTGCATCAGGTACGACGCCGTCTCGTGGGCGTTGACCCCGTGCGTCATGCTCCGGATGATGGCGTACTTATCGGCCTGCCGGGCGAGCAAGGGCAGGGCGGCGTTGATGCGGACCCCCTCGACGTTCGTCTCGACGGCCTTCTCGAGCGGCCCGCAGTAGTCGCGTCCGGCGTCGGGCTTGGGGTCGAACGTGTCGAGGTGCGACGGTCCGCCCCACATCCAGATCTGGATGACGGACCTCGCGCGGGCGCCCTTGGCAGCGGGCCGCTTCCTGCTGAGGGCGGCCACCAGGTCGCCCGGATCAACGAGCACCCAGGCGGCGGCGGCGCCGAGCAGTCCGCGCTTCAGGGCATCGCGCCGTGTCATCGGCCGGGCGGGTCGCTTCGCAGCCATGGCGTGACGTCTCCAGAATCGGTCCCCGGCCTCAGTGCCGGTAGAGGAATTCCTTGCTGTTGACCAGGGCCCAGGCCAGGTCGATGGTCCCGTTTCTCGTGCCGATCCCCTTGCCGCCCATGTATTCGACGGCCGCGGCCGACTCGTCCGGGGTCGGCCGCCGCGACAGGATCGTCACGTAGAGCATCTCGACGAGGGCCCGGCGGTTGCCTTGGGCGGTTCGCATGGCCTGCCGCAGCCTCCAACTGCGGTCGATCTTGCTCTGGACGTGGGTCGAGTTGATCAGGTGCAGGCGCTGGGCGTCGGTGGGCTGGTCGTTGCGCTCCGAGGCGAGGCCCGTATCGCGCGGCGGGCGGCCGAACAGTTCCAGGAACACGCTGTTGATGCTGCCGTCGGCCAGCGCGATCGTCCGCTCGCGCTCCGGGATGAACGTGAAAGGCTCGGGGATGGCGCTCGAGTAGCTCTCGCGGGGGCCGAAAATCCAGCACAGGGCGTCGACCAGCACCTCCGCGTCCATCTGTCGGACCGGGTAGCAGGCGAACACGGCTTCCGCCTCCGCGTAGTTGCCCTGCGAAATCGACGATTGCTGGTACGTGCGGGAGCTGAGGACCAGTCTCAGCGTGTGCCGCAGGTCGTAACCCGACCTGACCAGCTCCCCCGCGAGGAAGTCGAGGAGCCCCGGCACCGCCGGGGGATTGTCGGGGCGGATGTCGTCGGGCTCGTGGATGACGCCGCGGCCCATCAGCCACGCCCACTGCCGGTTGACGACGTTGCGGGCGAACCACGGGTTCTCCGGACGGATGAGCCAGTCGGCAAAGACGCGCCGCGGGTCGTCGCCCGCCGCGACGCGGACCTTCGTGCCGTCGGGAAGCACGGCGTCGAGCGGCCCCGCCGGGGCCGGGTCGAGGTAGACGATCTCCTCCTTCCACTCGGCGGTGCCCTTGTAGGCGACGCGGGAGAAAAGGGCCTCGAAGCCGGCCCGCCGGTCCTGCGGCCAGCTTTCGACCCGCACGCCCATGAACGTCAGGGCCGCCGCAGCGGCCAGGCCGGCCGGCTCGCGGCCCTGGACCGCCCGGTAGAAGTTGACGGGCGGGACGCGGAAGTTGCTTCCGCTCGAGGTCAGAAGCTCCCGCGCGAACCGGTCGTACGGCTTGCCCTCGGCGACCGAGTCGTGGACCCAGCGATGGTAGGCCTGGACGGCGTTCGGCCACAGATTGATGGGGAACTCGGCCTTGACGCGCAGCAGGTCGCACCACTTCATCGACCAGTAATCGGCGAACTCGGGCCGCGCGAGGAGCTCCTCGATCAGCCTGGCCCGCTTCTCCGGCGACTTGTCGGCCAGGAAGCGGCGGACCTCGTGGGGCTGCGGCAGCGTGCCGATGGCGTCGAGGTAGACCCGCCGGAGGAAGACCTCGTCGGACGCGAGGTGGGCCGGCTCGATGCCGCGATTTTTCAGGGCGGCCAGGACGTGCGTGTCGACGGCGTTGGCCGGTTTGAAGCCGCCGGGGGTCTCGAACGGCCGGACGACGGGCGGCTTCTCGGCGGGCGCGTTCCCGGCCATCGCCGGCCTGGCCGAGAGGAGGACCGCCATCGCAAGCAGAAACCGGCCCACGGCATCCCTCCGGGACCCGACCGCGGCGAGGCGGCCGCTCAACCCGGCCTTGCCGGTCCGGCCGCGCTTCGCTCGGCGGAACGTCCATCTTAACCCGTAGAACGACCCGCCGGCTTCTCTATTTCGGACTTCCGAGCCGCCTGACTTGCCCCGGACCTGGCGATCAGGCCGCACACGCCCACGCCGAGGCCCAGGGACGCGGGGTCACTTGTCCGGGTCCCACCGGCCGACGAGCCGCTCGAAGTGGCCGCCGGGGAACCGCTCGCAGAAGATCCGGTAGTACCACAGCTCCTTGGGGGAGCTGATCTGGTACCCCTCGGCGGTCAGGCGATCGGCCTCGGCCAGCTCGGCGGCCATGCCTTGGGCCACCGCCACCTCGTCCATCAGGCCGTCCGTGCCGGTGCCGGCCGAGAACCGCAGCTTCTCCCGGCGGTAGATCTGCTCGGGGAGGACGTCCCTGAACGCCTCCCGGAGGATGAACTTCTCCACCAGCCGGTCGGCCCCGGCCGGATGGACCTTCCACCGGACGGGCACCTGGAGGGCCAGGGCGATGACGTGGGTGTCGATGAACGGCGTGCGGTATTGGATGCCGCCGGCCATCATGGCCCGGTCGAGCCGCTGGACGGCCGTGTTGTACGCGACGGCGATGAGCTGCTGCATCATCCGGAGCCGCTCGGTCTCGGTGGCGAGGTCTTTCAGGAGGTGGTAGCCGCCGAAGAGCTCGTCGCCGCCCTCGCCGCTCAGGATGCAATTGGTGTACTCGCGGGCGAAGCGGGACGCGACCAGGTTCGAGATGGCGCCGCTGACGCAGTCCTCGTCGAACGATTCCAGGGCCCAGACGGCCTCGGGCACGAGCGCGACGATCTCTTCCGCATCGTAGAGGCGCACCTCGTGCTCGGCACCCAGGTGAGCGGCCACGGCCTCGGCGTTCGCCAGGTCCGGCGCCCCCTCAAGGCCGACCGTCAGCAGAGGCATCTCCGCCCCAAGGTCGTAGACCGCGCAGGCGATGACCGAGCTGTCCAGGCCGCCGCTCAGCAGGCACGCCCCGACGGCGCCGTCGTCGAGGCGCCGCTCGACGGCCCGCATGACCGCCTCTCGGACCGCCGCCACAGTGCCCTCGAGCGACCCGTCGAGGGCGACGGCCGGGTACTGCGGCAGGTAGGACGCGATGCCGGCCTTGCTGGAGAACGTGGCCGCCGGAAGGAGCTCGCTGACCTCGGCGGCCAGGCCGGCCAGCGCCTTCAACTCGGAGGCGAAGCACAGGTCGCCGTTTTCGGTGCGGCCCCAGTAGATGGGCCGGACACCGACGGCGTCGCGCGCGAGGAGCAGCTCCCGGCCGTCCCAGACGGCGCAGGCGAAGACGCCCTGGAGGTGCCCGGGGAACGTCCGGCCGAACTCTCGCCACAGCTCGATGGCGACGTCGGCGTCGCTCTCGCCTTCGGGGCGGCCGTTGTACAGGTCGCCGTCGAGCAGGAGGGCCGTCTCCCCCTCGGTGACGAACCCGTCGCCGCGCTCGAGGGAGAGGTTCGCCGAGCACACGGCCGCGCACAGGCGGCCGTCGGTGTGCCAGCGGACGCGGTCCTCGCCGCGGTGGCGAAGGGCCCGGATCATCCGCTCGACGGTCTCTCGGGAGGGTCGGTCGCTCAGGATACCCGCGATGCCTGCCATCGTCTTCCTTTCGTCAGGGGGTTCAGTATCGCGTCGTCAGGGGGTTCAGTATCGCGCCGGCCGGGCCGGCCGGCCTTCCTTTCTATTGGAGGGACGCGTAAGCGGGCCGCTGGGCCCACCGGGCCACGTTGTCAAGCAGGATGCCGGAGTCGCCGTAGGCGTCGGTGAACAGCTTGTGGAACGCGCACTCCTCGTCGGACCGGAGTCGGGCACGCCGGTGCGCCCCGCGATAGGCCGGGACGTCCTCCGGCGGGACGAACCGCTCCAGGCCGGCGCTCAAGACGGCGACCGTCCCGGAGCCTTCGTCGAACTGCTCCTTCTGGCGCCAGACGATCTCCTCCGGCAACAGGTCCGAGGCCACCCGCCTGAGGATCCACTTCTCCACGGGCCGCCGGCCGGGCCGGCGAAGCAGCTTCATCTCCGGCCGCACCCGCCCCGCCAGCTCGATCAGCTCCAGGTCCAGGAACGGCACCCGCCCCTCCAGGCCGTGGGCCATCGTCAGCCGGTCCACCCGCTGGAGGTTGACGTTGTGCAGCGAGCAGACGCTGCGGTGGAGCTCGGCGTGGAGGTCGCTCATCCGGGCGATCGACCGGCAGTAGGCGTAGCCGGCAAACAGCTCGTCCGCGCCCTCCCCGGTCAAGATGACCTTCACGTGGTCGGAGGCGAGCCGGGAAGTGAAGTAGCACGGGATCGCGCTTCTGACCAGGTCCTGGTCGAACGACTCCAGGTGGTAGACGATCTCGGGCAGCGCCTCAAGCACATCCTCCCGGCTGAACACGTGTTCGTGATGGACCGTGCCGAGGTGGCCGGAGACCAGGCGGGCCGCCTCCAGGTCGCGGCTGCCTTCGATGCCCACCGAGAACGTGTGGAGCTTCGGCACCTCACGGCGCATCAGGGCGGCGATCAGGCTGCTGTCGAGCCCGCCCGAGAGGAACGCCCCGACGGGCACGTCGCTCATGAGCCGCTTGCGGACCGCCCGCTCGAGGGTCTCCCGGAGCCGCCGGGCGGCTTCCGCGGCGTCCCACGGCTCGGGCCGGCCGGTCCGGATCTCGCGGAACCGGCGGAACCCCAGCCGGGTGTGGAACCACGCCCCGGGGGGGAACTCGCGGACCTCGTCGGCGACGCCCGCCAGGGCCTTCAGCTCCGAGGCGAACAGCAACTGCTCGCCCCCCTCGGCGTTTCTCGGGGCAAGCCGCCGGCCGATGTAGAGCGGCTTGATGCCCACCGTGTCGCGTGCGGCGTAGAGGTCCGGCCCGTCGGCGACGACCAGGGCGAACATGCCGTCGAGCTGGACCGCCGCCTCCTCCGCCGCGGTCTCGTAGAGCTTCAGGGCCGCTTCGCTGTCGCTGCCGGTGCGGAACCGGGCCCCGTCGGCCTCGAACCGCTCCCGCAGGGCGGGGAAGTTGTAGATTTCGCCGTTGGCCACCAGGGCGGCGCCGGGGCGTCGGCCTCGCCCGTCGGAGCGGATCGGCTGCCGACCCCCGGCCGGGTCCATGATGGCCAGCCGGACGTGGCCCAAGGTCCCCGACCGGCCGCCGTAGACGCCGTCGCCGTCGGGGCCGCGGTGCTTGATCCGCCGCATCATCCGCAGGACCGACGCCACGTCGGCCCGTCCCCAGATTGCCGCAATGCCGCACATGGTCAGCCTTCCCTTCGTGCTGCGTGTCCCGCTCTGTGTGCGTGGGTCGGCGACTACGCTCCCTGCCACAAGTCGTGGATGCCTCCGACGACCATCTCGGTGGAGATGGCGCCGATGATGAGTCCGTTGGCCCGGGCCAGGATGTTGACGTATCGCTCGAAGAGCCGCTCCCGCGGGCCCGTCATGCGGTCGCGGATCAGTTTGAAGCCCAGGACGACAACGAACGTCACGGCGATGCCCAGGGCCAGCAGTCCGATGGCTGCCAGGTGCGTGTGGCGTTTGCCGATCAGCATCGACTGGGTGATGGTGCCGGCCCCGATCATGAAGGGCAGGGCGATGGCCGAGGGGAGCTCCTCCATCGAGCCCCGGAGGACCTCGGCCGCCTTGTACCCCCGGACGACGTAGTTGTAGGCCACGATGAAGAAGATGATGCCGCCGAAGATCCGAAGCGCCTCCGGCCGGACGCCCAGCCCGCCGACGAGGACCGGTTCGCCCGCCACGGCACAGACGGCGAAGCTGGCCCAGGCGATCAGGCACGCCCCGACGAGCACCCGGGTGAACTGCCGCACGTCGAGCTCCGCCATGATGGCCAGCAGGTACAGACACAGGGCGAACGGGTTCAGAATCGCCAGGAACGGGATCAGCGATTGCCCGACGTCCTTCATCCGGCCCTCGGTTCCGTCACTCCAACGCGACCCACCAAAAAAAAGACACTAAGTGTCTTTTTTCGGCACGTAAACCCTTCCAGGGCAAGCACTTAGCGTCCCCAAAAAGACACTTAGTGTCTTTTTTGCTCGCTCGCCCTGGCGCGCAGCCGGTCCGCCAAGTCCGAGATCGTCTCGATGCCCAGCTTCTCGGCCTGCTCCCGCCGCATGGTCAACCTGTAGGCGTTGTTGAACCCGAACGGCGTCAGCCACACCACGTCGTACTTCTCCCGGAAGGCCTCCTTGACCGTGCGGTAGGTCTCGTCGGGGTCGGACATGGCGGGCCGGTCGAGGATGTTGACCAGGCCGGTGCCGGTATACTCGGCGTAGAGGTCGAGGTCGCCGGCCCGGAGGGCGTTGAAGCAGATCATGGTCCCGCCGAGGTAGAGCTTGCGGTCGACGCCGAGGTCGGACTCGTGCTCGATCAGCAGGGCCATGATTTCGGGCAGAATGAGCTGCTCGGTGAAGTCCTTGCCGCCGATGACGACGGTGCCGGCGTCGCCGGTGCGAGGCTCGGAGTCGGCGTCGATGAGGCCCCCCGAGACGAGCCAGTCGCGTGCCACCCGGCGGGCGCTGAGAGGGTCCTCCTTGCGCTCCACCTTCTGGTTGAGCCGCCGCATGGTCGCATCGTCCAGCCGCCCGGCCAGCCGGTTCAGCAGGCCCTCCAGGCCGGGATGTTTTTCGAGCGTCTCGGCCCGCACCAGCGGCGCTGCGTAGTAGGGCGGAAAGAAGCCCTTGTCGTCCTCCAGGACCGTCAGGTCGTAGGCGGCGATGCGGCCGTCCGTGGCGAAAGCGCTGATGACGTCGACGCTGCCCTCGGCGCAGGCCCGGTACATCAGGCCGGGGTCCATCTGCTTCGGCTCGGACGGAAACTCCAGGCCGTAGGCCTCCTTTACGCCGGGATAGCCGTCGGGCCGGTCCAGAAACTCGGCCGTGAACCCGGCAGCCAGGCGCTCGGGCCCGTCGCCATCGGTGCGGCACCCCGCAGCGAAAAGGCCGGCGGCGCACGCGGCTACGAGGGCCAGCACCTTGACGGTCCGTCCAGGGTCAGCATCCATGATGGCATCCTCCGTTCAGCGAGGGGTTTCCTGTTCGACTCCGGCGCTCAGGCGGGCCTCCAGCAGGCCCAGGAGCCAGTCGAAGATGAGGGCCAGGGCGACCGCCGGCGCCGCGCCGGCGAGGATCAGGCGCCACCTGCCCCGGCTGAGACCCCGGAAGATCAGGTTACCCAGGCCTCCGGCCCCGACCAGCGACACCAGCGTCGCCACGCCGATCGTCCAGACGGTGGCGATGCGGATGCCCGCCATGATGAACGGCAGGGCCAGCGGCAGCTCCACCCGCCACAGCGTCTGCCCCCGGGTCATCCCCATTCCCCGGGCCACCTCGATGATGGTCGGGTCCACCTGCCGCAGGCCCGTGTAGGTGTTCCGCAGGATCGGCAGCAACGCGTAGGCCACCAGGGCCACCAGCCCGGGGAACCGGCCGATGGTCGGCAGGTCGAGGCCCGCATTCTCCCGCAGGTACAGGAACAGGGCCGCCGTCAGGGCCACGAACGCCAGCGACGGGATCGGCTGGATGACGTTGACCACCGAGATCACCCCTTCGGCCAGCCGCTTAAGGCCCACCCGGGCCAGCAAGACCAGCAGAATGCCGGTGGGCACCGAGGCGGCCGAGGCGATCAGCATCGCCGTGAACACGAGGACCAGGTGGTCCAGCGTGAACCGGGCCATGTCCGGGCCGTATTGCTGGAAGAAGTCAACCAATTGCTGAAAAAAGTCAAGCATCGCCGGTATCCGATTCGCCGGTCTCGGCCAGGACTTGGGAAACCCCGTCCACCAGGGCCGTCTTGGCCAGGTATCCGCGGAACTCATCCCCCCGGTATACCGGCAGGCGGTCCTTGCGAGTCTCTTTGAAGAGGTCCAGGGCTTGGACGAGAGACGCCCGGGCCGGGACGTAGTCCTCCGGCCGCTCCGGCGGCGGCGGCTCGTCCGACGTCGGCCCCCCCGAAAGGACCGACCGGACCGACCGCGTCAGCAGGGAGAGCTGGAACCTGTGCCGGCCGAGGAACTGGTCGACGAACTCGTTGGCGGGCTGCTCCACCAGGTCGTGGGGCGTGTCGAGCTGCTGGAGCCGGCCCGCGTCGAGCAGGGCGATCCGGTCGCCCATTTTCACCGCCTCGAAGACGTCGTGCGTGACGAACAGGATGGTCTTCTCGATCTCCGATTCCAGCACCAGGAACTCGTTCTGGAGCTGTTCCCGGGTGATCGGGTCGAGGGCCCCGAACGGCTCGTCCATCAGGACGATGGGCGGGTCGGCGGCCAGGGCCCGGGCCACGCCGATCCGCTGCTTCTGCCCGCCGCTCAATTGCGAGGGATACCGGTCGCGGAAGTCCTCCGGCTCCAGACCGACCATGGCGAGCATCTCGTCGACCCGTCGGGCCGCCCGCTCGGTCGACCAGCCGACCAGCTTCGGGACGACGCCCACGTTCTCCCCCACCGTCATGTGGGGAAACAGGCCGATATGCTGGATGGCGTAGCCCATGCGGCGGCGCAGGGCAATGGGGTCCTTGCCGGCGATGTCGTCCCCGTCGACCAGGATGCGCCCCTCGCTGGGCTGGATGAGACGGTTCACCATCTTCATGGTGGTGGTCTTGCCGCTGCCGCTCGTGCCCAGCAGGACGAGCGTCTCTCCCTCGCGGACCTCCATCGAGAGGTCGCGGACGGCGTCGACCCCGCCGGGGTACGTCTTGGAGACGTTCTCGAAGGCGATCAAGCCGAGGCTCCGGCGGTGCGCTTGTCGACCTCGAAGACGCCGACCAGGCCGTGGGCACAGCCCTGGCCCTGCTGGAGGTTGTTGACCAGGTACCGCAGGGAGTAGCCGAGCTGGGGCTCGATGATGTTCTCCCGAGGCAGGCCGTAGATCAGCCACCCGATGCCGCGGACCACCCGCGTCATCCGGTCCATCATGTCCCGCAGGGCCGGCGGGTACGACGCGGGGATCGGCGGCGGGGCCTCGCGGAAGTCCCGTTTCTCTTCGTTGTAGACGTCCAGCAGATGGTCGACGTAACGGACGAGCGTGTTCCAGCACATCTGGAGGTGCTCGAAGTAGTCGTTGATGAACCGGAAGCCCGGCTTCGGCACGTAGTCGACGGTCAGCGACCCGAACTCCGTCCGCAGGTTGGTCTCGTGGAGCGAGTTGACGGCGTTGCGGAGCGGCTGGGCGTACGGGTTGTACTCGCAGGTGTCCATGTGGCGGCCGGTGAACGTCGACCGGTCGAACCAGTCGAGCGGCCGGATGGCGACCCCGGCCTGCTTCGACGCCTCGGCGACGATGGCCTCGGCTTCCTGGCGGCCCATCAGGCGGAGCGTCAGGTGCTGGAGTTCGTCGCGCCTCCGCTCCCGTTCCTCCTCGCCGTAGATGTAGGAGACCACGTAGTCCATGTTCCTGAGCTCGGCGTGGTCGTTCGTCCAGAGCGACTGCCATTCGTAGGAGTAGCGGCCGAGCCAGTCGCAGACGACGATGCAGTAATCCTCGGCCCGCCGGGCGATGTCGGCCAGCAGGCGGACGGCCGTCTCGTCCTCGTTGTGGTGCGAGAACGTGCCGAACGAGGTGAAGTAGAGGTCGTACGGCGGGTCGTCGTTGCCAAAAGGCAGGCCCTGGGTGAAATCGCCCTGCTCGAAGACCATCTTGGGGTTGTCGCCGTAGATCGACCGGGCCTGGTCCAGGAGGTCGGGGTTCAGGTCGACGCCCTTGTACAGGCCGAGGGTCTCCGCCTGGAGGAGGTCGACCTCGAGCTCCTTCAGGTGCGCGTCCCGGTGGCGGATGCCGGCCAGCAGTTCGTAACCGTCGGCCGAGCCGCACCCCAGGTCCAGGATCCGCAGCCGCCGCATCAGCGACAGGCTCCGCTCGATCAGCTTGGCCAGGTGCGGCCGGAGGTGCATCCGGGTCAGCTCGTCCTCCCAATATCGGCGGACGTTGTCGTATTTGCCGATCAGGCCGCTCTTTTTGGCATACAGGCCGCTTTTGACGGCCTCGGTGTAGGCCGGCATCTGGTCGTTCAGTTCCACCTTCTCCTCCGCGGCGATTTCCGTGGCCCCCAGGTTCGTCCGGTCGGTCGGCTCGATCGTTTCGACGCGTGGCGTGTCCGTCATCTGGTCGCCCCCTTCGGTTCGGTTGCCAGGGCGGCCGGCAGGACGCCCGGCACGTGTTCGCGGATATCACGCCGGACGTCTTCCGGCAGGTCCTTGCGCGGCAGGGCAAGGATCTCGTGGTACCGCTGGTGGGCCGCCCGCAGGGCGCCGCCTTCGGACGACTCCAGCGGATACCGCACGTAGACGCTCTCGCGGGTGGGCAGAGGCAGGTGATAGATGAACGTCTTGTGGTCGCTGGCCATCACCTCGCGGAACGTCGAGACGACCTCGTCGCGCCGGTCGGCCGAGACGGGCGCCTCGGCCAGCAGGGCCTTCGCGAGGCCGACGTGGGCGTCGTCCATCACCGCCTGCTCCGGGCAGAACACGTTCGTCCGCTCCAGCAGACCGAACGCGTAGTGGACGTACTGGGCCCCGCTCCGGGGGACGTTGAAGTAGGTAAGCAGCTTCTCGACGGTCGCCTGGATGCCCGGGAGGTCCGTATCGCCCACCCCCGCGGTCGAGTAGCAGGGCAGGCCGTAGAACCGGGCCATCTGGGCGCAGTCGATGGTGTAGTGGACCGCCTCCGGGGCGCCATACATGTCATTGAGGTTGTCCAGGCGGGTCCGGACCGGCACCGCCCCGTACAGGACCGGCGTGCCCGGCGAAGCGAGCTGCGCCAGGGTCATCCCGGCCAGCAGCTCGGCGTTGATCTGGGCCACCATTGCGAACTCGTCGAACGCCCCCGTCGCCCCGCCCATCGGGCAACTTGAGACAACCAGCGGCACGTTCCGCCGGGCGATGGCGATCAGCTTGGCCGCCGTGTCGTCGACGATCTGGAACGGGCTCTTGACCACGCACGTGATAAACGAGAGGACGGGCTCGGAGGCGAACGCTTCCTCGCCGCCGGCGACGATCTGTCCCAGCCGGACCACGTCGTCCAGCGCTTCCAGCGACGTCAGGCCCGCCTGGACGTGCTTCGTGATCCCGGCGAAGCTGGCCAGGAACTTGTTGACGTCCTTGTTCGCCTCGGTCACCTCGGGGTCCTGGATGTTGACGCACCGGATGAACGCATCCAGGTTGTCGAGGTGCTCGGCGAGGTGGGCGGCCCGGCGGAGCCGCTCGATCGAGCCCGGCTGCCGCGTGAACGTCGGGGCCCCGTTCTGGAACCCCACCTCCAGCCAGACGTTCGTCTCGGAGCCGCTGACGAACCGGACGCGGGGCTCCCCGGCGTCGAGGACCAGCCGGTTCGACGGTTCCCGGGCCCCGAGGACGATTCGCGACGGGGCCGTCTCGAGCGCCCGGTCGAGCACCGACGCGGGCACCCGGATGCGGGCCCCCGCCGGGTCCGGCTCGACGGCCGCGCCGGCCTCCTTAAAGAGGTCGGCCGCCTCGGCGTTGTAGCAGATGAGGCCGGGGTCCTGTAGCAGGTCGCGGCTGACGCCGTCGATGAGTCCGACCTGGTCGGCGGAGAGCCGCTCCTCGGGCCGCCGGACCAGCACACCTTCTCGCTGCTGATCGGACATAGGGACTACCCCCTTCGCAGATGGTTCGACTGAGTCGCTACGCACCGGCGGCAGCCGGCGTGCGGATCGTCGGGTACGTCTCCAGGATTCGCCGACGGACGTCGTCCGTGAGTCGGCTCTCGGGCGGACGCTGCCGGACCTCCCGGACGAAGGCCTGCGCCCGTGCCACGGCGTCGTCGCCGGGGTCGAACGCCTCCCGCTTCTCGCGGTTCGCCAGGCGCGGCATGTAGAACTCGTCCCGCATGTGCTCGACGGTGTGCGGCTCGGCCACGAACGCCTCGCCGGGGCCCTTCTCGATCATCAGGTCGGCCGCGAGCGTCTCGTCGGTGACCTCGATGCCCCGAAGGACGCGCTGGCACATGCCGAGAATTTCGTTGTCGATCACGAGTTTCCCGTAGGAGACGGTCAGGTCGAACTCCATGAGGCCGGCGATGTCGTGGATGTAGTTGGCCCCGCTCATCGCCACGAGGAGGCTCGACATCGCGCTCTCGTAGGCCGCCTGGGCGCCGACCGTCTTGGCGTCGCTCGTTCCGCCCGTCGAATAGAGCGGCACACCGAAGTGCTGGGCCATCTGGGAGACGGCGGCGTTGATCATGGCCCGCTCGATGGGACCGCTCAGGTGGTTCATGTTCCGCAGGTCGGTGATCGAGCCGACGCTGCCGCAGATGCCGGGGGCGCCCTTGCGGACCGCCTGCACCAGGACGATGCCGCCCAGCGTCTCGGCGACGTGCGTCAGGACGTTCCCGGCGAGCGTGACGGGCGAGGTCGTCCCGCAGATCGGCTCGGTCGGGACGACGACCGGCAGACCCTCGCGGGCCAGGTAGCAGGTCATCTCGCCGTAATCGCCGTCGATTTTGAACGGGCTGATGACGAGCGTGATGAACGAGACGAACGGCTCGGCCCGCAGGGCTTCGGGGCTGCCGGCGATCGTCTCGGCCATCTCGACGACCTGCCGGCACCCGTCCATCGAGTAGATGCCGCCCATGACGTGCTTCGTCGTGTTGTCCAGGGCGTGGAAGAACCGGTTCACGTCGATCTCGTCCCGCGACTCGATGTCGTTCGGGAAGACGTTGATCGTAAAGACGTGAACGTTCTCCAGGGCGTCGACGAGGCGGGCGTTCAGGACGACGTCGTCGGTCCGCGAGGGGCGGCGCTCGCCCGTCTCCGGGTCGAGCACGTAGATGGCCGTGCCGCCCGTGCCGTAATGGACGCGGCTGTCCTCCAGGACGGCGTCGCACCGGCCGTCGCGCGAGTGGAGCGTCACGGAGGAGGGGTTCGAGGCGACGGCGTCCTCGACCATCGACCGGGGAAAGCGGGCGATGCGGGTCTCGGCGTCCGTCTCCGCCCCCGCCTCGGTCAGGGCCTCCAGCGCCGTCTCGGAATAGACCGCCATGCCGCTTCGGGCCAGCACGTCGAGGGCGGCGTCGGCGATGCGTTTGACCGCCGCGTCGTCAAGCGGACGGTACAGCTTCGACGGCAGTCCCGGCTCGGTATGTGTCGGTTGGGCCATGGCGTCCTTTCGCAGCGATCGGATTCGGCTGAGTTGGTTCGGCGCCCTTACGCGACTCCCGCCGTTTCGTCCGGGGACCGGTTGGCGCGTTCGGAGGGCACCACGCCCTGGTGCGACGCCTCCAGCATGGCGGCGACGCGCTGAAGCGACGACAGGACCTGCGTCCGCTCCCAGTCGGGCAGACGCTCGAGTTCGGCCGTGAAGCTCTCCTGGAGCAGCGACGGGGCCCGTGCGACCATCTCCTCGCCCTCCGGCGTCAGGGCCGCCCACACGCGGCGCTTGTCCTGGTGGCCCCGGTCCCGGCGGATCAGGCCGCGGGCTTCCAGGCGGTCCAGAATGCCCGTCACGGTGGCCTGGCTGACGTGCACGGCGCCGGTCAACCGGCCGATCGAGACCGGCCCCCCTCGGGCCAGCGCCTGAAGCACGGCCAGTTGCGGCACGGTCAGGCCGTAGCGGGTGACCAGGAAGCGGCTCCTGAGGTCCATGGCCCGCATGATCCGCCGCAGCGCATCGAGCATCAGCTCGGCGACGGTCTCCTGTCCGCGGCTTTCGTGAACGCGAGTCATGGCCCGGATTATATCGTGTGCGAAACAAATTGCAAGCCCTTACCCGCGATCCGCAGGACGGAATAGTCCTAAGGCCTTGTCTGGACACGTCTTAAGGGAATATCCGGCAGGCCCGGGGAATCCATAAATCCTTTGTGTACTTTGTGTTAGGGGCCGGGGTGGCCCGCCGGCCCGCCGCCCTCGACAAGAAGGGCCACCGAGGCCGCCAAGGGGGCCCCACCGGTTCCGTCTCGGTGTCGGCCGGCTGGCTTGGCCGAGGCGCCGGCGGATCGGGACCGACCCGTGGGCGCGTCCTTGGCCCGGGGGTTGCTTCGTCCGGCGTTGGGCGCATACTGCTGGCGGTTCGTCGTGTCTGATCGGGGCGGACACCGGCAGGAAGCCCTATGGCGCAGACCACGAAGCTCGTCCCGTGGGCGGTCGCGCTGGCGG
>CAZGKW010000011.1:0-83517 GCA_964526295.1 uncultured Anaerolineales bacterium | reverse complement strand
GGAAGCCCTATGGCGCAGACCACGAAGCTCGTCCCGTGGGCGGTCGCGCTGGCGGTCGCCGCCGGCGCAGCCGGTTGCACGAGTCGCACCGGCCCGGCGACCGTTGCGCAGACCGGCGTCGAGGCCGTCAGGCTGGAGGGCCCCCAGACCGTCCCGGGCATCGGCGCGGGCCAGGGGGCCGCCGTTCACGACGGCTTCGTCTACCTCTACGGCGATGCCGGCACCGGCGTCATCCGCGAGTATCGTTCGGTGACGACCCCCGACGGCCGGGGCCGGCTCGACTATACCGGCCGGGAGGTCCGCCTGACGCGCGACGGCGAGGACCTCATCCCCCACCCGACGGGCCTGACCTTCCACCCCGAGCACGGCACGTTCCTCGGGAACACCGTCGCGGGCAAGGGGACCATCTTCCACCTCGACTGGGAGGCGGCCCTGGCGGACGGCCGTCTCGACCGGGCCGTCCTGAACGCCGCCCAGGACGACCTCGCGGTCAACGGCTGCCGCCCGGAGTACGTCGAGGTCGACGGGCGGTGGCTGATCGCGACGGCCGACTACGGCGCCGAGGACAACGCCATTCGCCTCTGCGACCCGGTCATGCTGGCCCGGGTCGACAGGACGAGCCGACCGGGCGTGCTCATCCGACAATATCGCTGCGGCCCGTTCGTCCAAAGCCTGTGCTGGGTCGACCAAGCGAAGCGGCTGGTGCTGGCTCAGAACCAGGTGGCCGGCCTCCGCTATCGCCTGAGCGTGGTCCGCCTCGACGGGCCCCAGGACGTCCGGGGCAGCCCGGCGGTGGACCTGGACCACCCGCGCGACGAGCTGGAGGGGTTCGTGATGATCGGCGAGGGCCGGTGCCTGCTGGTCAGCTCCTCGTGGAGCGACAACGTGTGGTTCGCCGAGATCGACCTGGATGCGCTCGAGGGGGATGCGGACTGAGCGGCGGCGGAGGGCCCGCTTCCGAACGTGCGAGGGAGGAAGGCGATGGTGATGAGAACCGTGGCGTGCCTGATCGTTGCGCTCGTGGCGGGGTCCGCCGCCGCGGCGGTCTTTCAGTACCGGGTCCCCGTGGCGACCGACAGGGGGGAGGCGGAGGCGTTTCTGTGGGTCTCGCCGAAGGCGCCGCAGGTCCGCGGCGTCGTCATGGGCGGCGGCAACACCCTCATGGAGCGGCCTTTCATGCAGGACCCGCCCATCCGGGCGGCGTGCGCCGAGGAGGGGCTCGCGCTCGTTTTCCTGACGGGCGGCCTGGGGCGGGGCGACCTCCGGCAGGTTCTCGACGACCTGGCGAAGGCGTCAGGGTACCGCGAGGTTTCGGTCGCGCCGCTCCTTTTCGTGGGGCACTCGGCGGGCGGGCCCCAGGCCAAGGCCAGGGCCATCCAGTTCGCGGACCGGTGTTTCGGCCTCGTCCAGCACCGCGGGGGCGCGCCGGGCGGCCAGGAGCCGCTCCCCCCCGGTATCCCGGCACTGATGATGGTCGGGCAGTTCGACGAGTTCGGCGGCACGATGCGGACCGAGGAGGGACGTGAGCAGTGGCAAGGCGCCCGCAACGCCCTCGCTGCCTATCGGGCCGCCGACGAGCGGAACCTGGGGAGCCTCGTCGTCGAGCCCGGGGCGGGGCACTTCGCCTACTCCCCCCGCAACGCCGCCTACCTGGCCCCGTGGCTCCGCAAGGCGGCCGAGGCCCGCATCCCCGACTGGCCCGCCGATGCCGCGAAGCCCGTGACGTGCAGAAAGGTCGACCATCGCAGCGGCTGGCTCACGGACCTGGCGTTCGACGAGCCGGCCACGTTCCCGCCGGCCCCCTACGAGGAGTATCGCGGCGAGAAGTCGAAGGCCCAGTGGCACTTCGACCGCGAGATGGCCGAGGCCACCGTCGCCCAGCATGCCGACGGCTTCGGCAAGAAGGACCAGTTCATCAAGTGGGAGGACCCCCACTGGGTCGACGCCGGGGCCCGCTTCTTCTTCACAAAGATCACGTGGGTCGGCGACGGCCAGACCTTCGAGGTCCACCCGGTCTATCGCGACACGTACCCGTCGCAGTACCGGGGCCACGGGCCGAAGTGGGCCAGGGCGGGCCGGCCCGTGGGCCATGCCGACGTGCCGATCCACGTCAAGGGCGTCGGGGGGCCGGTCGTTGCCGTCGGCGGGCACCGGCTTCGCATCCGGTACGACGGCCTGAACCCCGCCACCGTCCGCATGCGAGTCACCTTCCTGGCCTACAGCCACGGCGACGGGACGTACCGCTACACGGAGCACGTCGGCATGCTGCCGCGGGGATTCGGGGGCCTGACGAAGGGCAAGGACCAGACGATTACGTTCCCCCCGATCAAGGACCTGAAGGCCGACAGCCCGCCGGTGAAGCTCGGAGCGACGAGCGACGCGGGCCTGCCCGTCGAGTACTACGTAGCGTACGGGCCGGCGAAGATCGAGAACGGCGCCCTGAAGATCGCCGAGCTGCCGGCCCGATCGAGGTTTTCGATTCCGGTCAAGGTCGTCGCGTACCAGTTCGGCCGGGGGATCGAGCCGCTCGTCAAGACGGCCGCGCCGGTCGAGCGGACGTTCCGCATCATCAAGCCGTGAGTCGGACGGTCCGGCCCGTCTTGGCGCCGGGCCGTTTCGCCCCCGGTGATTACACCGGGGGCCGCGCTGCTCCAGGCCGCGCCTTCCCGAAAGGAGGACCGATGTCCGCCGGTCCGCCGCAGGACCTCCGGTGCGAGTACCTCAAGGACCCGCTGGGCCTCGACGTCGCCCGGCCCCGCCTCTCCTGGCATCTCGCCGACGACCGCCGCGGCGCCCGCCAGAGGGCCTATCGCATCCTCGTCGCCTCGTCGGTCGACGCGCTGGCCGAGGACGCCGCCGACGTCTGGGACAGCGGCCGGGTCGAGTCCGACCGGTCGATCCACGTCGAGTACGGCGGACCGAAGCTGCGGTCGCGCCGGCGGTACGTCTGGAAGGTCCGCACGTGGGACGCCGACGGGGGGCCGTCGCCGTGGAGCCCGCCGGCGTATTGGGAGATGGGTCTGCTGAAGCGAAGCGATTGGAAAGCCGCCTGGATCGCTTCGCCCGAGCCGATCGACCCGGGGCGAAGCAATCCCTGCCCGATGTTCCGGCTGAGCTTCGAGGCGAGCGGCGCCCCGAAGCGGGCCCGAGTCTATGCCTCGGCCCTCGGCCTGTACGAGCTGCACCTGAACGGGCGGCGGGTCGGCGACCGGCTCCTCACGCCCGGCTGGACCGACTTCCGCACCCGCGTCCAGTACCAGGCGTACGACGTCACGGGCAGCGTCTGGGACGGCGAGAACGTCATCGGCGCCATCCTCGGCGACGGCTGGTGGTCGGGCCCCTTGGGCCGGCGGCACAAGAAGCACCCGCCCCTGGGCGGCGAGAAGCCCGCCCTGCTCGTCCAGATCGAGATGGAGTACGAGGGCGGCCGGCGCGAGACCGTCGCGACCGACGGCACCTGGCAGTGCTTCGCGGAGGGGCCCATCCGGGCCTCCGACATCTACAACGGCGAGACCTACGATGCCCGCAAGGAGGTCGACGGCTGGGCCTCGCCGGACTTCGACGACCCAGCCTGGCGGCCCGCCGAGACGATCGAGCCGCACGAACGGGCCCTGTGCGCGTCGCCCGGGCCGCCCGTCCGGCCCACCCAGACCCTTCGGCCGGTCTCCATCACGCCGATGGGCGACGGCCGCCACGTCGTCGACCTGGGGCAGAACATGGTCGGCTGGGCCCGCCTGACGCTGCCGCCCGAGACCCCCGCCGGGACGACCGTCACCCTCCGGTTCGCCGAGATGCCTCGCCAGGACGGGTCGATCTACACGGAGAACCTTCGCGGCGCGGCCTGCACGGACGTCTACGTCAGCGACGGCGGGTGCGCCACATTCGAGCCCCGCTTCACCTGGCACGGCTTTCGCTACGTCGAAATCACGGGCTACCCGGGCACGCCGGACGAAGGGGCGATCGAAGGGGTCGTCATCCACGCCGACCCCGACGCGACGACACCGCCGGGCACGTTCGAGTGCTCCCACGACCTCGTCAACCGCCTCCAGGAGAACATCACGTGGAGCCAGCGGGGCAACTTCCTCGACGTCCCGACCGACTGCCCCCAGCGCGACGAGCGGCTCGGCTGGACCGGCGACATCCAGGTCTTCGCCCGCACCGCCTGCTTTAACATGGACTCGGCCGCGTTCCTCACGAAGTGGCTGACCGATCTGGCGGACTGCCAGACCGAGTGCGGCTCGTTCCCCAGCATCGCCCCCGTCGTCGACGACGTGCCGGGCACCGACGGCGGGCCGGGGTGGGCCGACGCCGCCGTCGTCGTCCCGTGGACGCTGTACCTCTGCTACGGCGACACGCGGGTCCTGGAGCGGCATTACCAGGCCATGAAGACGTACCTGGAGTTCCTGCGGACGGCCGACCCGAGGGGGCGGCACAACTATGGCGACTGGGTGAACCACGACGCCCACACGCCGGTCGACCTGGTCGCCGTGGCGTTCCACGCCCACGTCGTGGGTCTGGTGTCGCGCATCGCCGGCGTGCTTGGCCGCAGAACGGACGCGAAGCGATTCGCCGGGCGCTTCCGCCGCCTCCGGCGCGAGTTCCAGCGGCGGTTCGTCACGGGCGAGGGACGGCTCGTCGGCGACACCCAGACCGCCTACACGCTGGCCCTTCGCTTCGATCTCCTGCCGAAGGACCTGCGGCCCCGTGCCGCCGAGCACCTGGTCCGCGACATCCGTCATGGACGTTATACCAACACGTGGAAGACCCGCGACGGGCGCCTCTCGACGGGCTTCCTCGGCACGGTCCACCTGCCGTTCGCCCTCACCGAGACGGGCCACCTCGACGTCGCCTACGGGCTGCTTCTCAACGAGGACTACCCGTCGTGGCTCTTCCCGGTCCGAAACGGGGCGACGACCATCTGGGAGCGGTGGGACGGCTGGACGCCCGAGGGGGGCTTCCAGGACCCCCGGATGAACTCGTTCAATCACTACGCCTACGGGGCCGTGGGCCAGTGGCTGTACGAGTGCGTCGCGGGGCTCGACGTCGACCCCGACCGGCCGGGCTACAAGCACCTCATCGTGCGGCCCCGGCCGCTGCGGGGCGGCCGCATCACGTCCGCCAAGGCCCGGCTCGAGACGATGTACGGCCAGGCCGTCTCGGACTGGCGGGTCGAGGGCGAGGACTTCGTGCTCGACGTGGCCGTCCCGCCGAACGCCACGGCCACCGCGAGTGTCCCGGCGGACGACGCCGCCGCCGTCACAGAAGGCGGCCGGCCGGCGGCCCAGGCCGAGGGCGTCACCTTCGTCGGGATGCGCGAGGGCGCGGCCGTCTACGAGGTGGGCGCAGGCCGGTACGCCTTCCGCTCCCGCGGCTGGGCCGCTAACGAGCGTGGCGGCTGAGCGGCGCGGCGGATTGCCCGTGACGGGCGGCGCGCAGCTCGGTTAGAACCAAGGGGGGCTCGCCGAGAGCGTGCATGAGGAGAATCGGGTGGGTCTTTCGTCGAGACCCTTTGGGGTGGGCGTTGCGGTCGGTCTGCTGGCCGCTGCCGCAGTGGACGTCTGTCCGGCTGCCGGGCGGCCGACGCGGGCTGAAGCGATCCGCCGGACCCTCGAGGCCGTCGACAAGCAGGCCGAGGCCCGGGGGGGGTGGGACGCCTGGGCCGAGGAGCTGGGGCCGTTCCGCGAGGACCTGAAGCGGATTGTCGCGACCGAGAAGTGGCCCTGGCCCGCTCGGGACGACTACCGGTTCTACGGCCGGTCCCTGGAGACGCTCCTCGTCGACGACTTCGATGCCCAGAAGCCGGGCGTCGAGCCGAGCGAGTTCATCGTCCATTTCGACCGCCAGCTCAAGGCCCACGGCATCGACCTGGTCTTCGTCCCGGTCCCGTCGAAGCTCTCGATCTATCCCGATTACCTTTCCGAGAAGGCCCCCGAGCACCGCATGGTCGCCCTCGGGATGAAGCGGCTCTTCCGGAAGCTGCTCGAGAGCGACGTCGAAGTGGTCGACCTCTACGCCGCGTTCCGGGAGTATCGTCGGGCCCGCGGCGACGACGTGCCGCTCTACTACGTCCGCGACGGGCACTGGCTGAACCGGGGGGCCCGCCTGGCGGCCGAGCGCGTCTCCGAGCGCCTGAAGCGCTACGATTTCGTGCAGGCCGCCCTTGCCAGGGGGGGGCCCTACGTCGGCGTGCCCGGCTCGCGAGACGACGGCATGAAGGCCGACTCGGACCTGCTCCTGGTCAGGCCCAAGGGCACCGGCCAGCCGTGGCAGCCCTCGCCCGATGCCGCCGTCATTCTCACGGGCGACAGTTTCTCGATGTATAATATGCACCTCGGCGGGCACCTGCCGGCCCAGGTGTCGCTCCGCACCGCCGTGCCGATCACCTACCTGTGCAGCGAGGGCCTCTCGACCGGCGTGCCGGGCCGCCTGGCCCGGGAAGCGCCCAAGGGGTACCTGAAGGGACGCCGGGTGCTCGTCTGGACGTTCACCGGCCGCACCTTCCGGGTCCGCGAACGCGACAAGGGCGAGCAGTGGCAGCCGGTGGACGTCCCGGCAGGCCGGTCGGCGGCGACGGACGTCAAGCCGGTCCGTGGCGTCAAGGCGTCGGGGACGGTGGCGGCGCTTTCGGCCCCGCCGCAGACAGACGCCCCGTACGCCAATTACATCATGAAGCTGCATCTCGCGGACCTCGTCGACGAGAAGGGCGGGCCCGTCGGCACCGGCGAGGGAGTCGTCCACGTCCTCGCGATGCGCGAGCGGAAGGAGCTACCCATCGCCCGCATCGAGAAGGGAGCCCGGCTCGACGTGCGCCTGACCTCGTGGGACCTCGTCGAGGAACGGTTCGCCCAGATCATGACCGGGATGCTCGTGCCGGTCCGCATCGAGACCGACCGGCCGCACTACTGGGGCGAGGTCGGCCCGAAGTGGTCGGGCGGCCGGCCGACCACCATCGAGACGCGCCCCGGCGAGGACGCGACCCAGGTGCCCCAGCCGCCGTCGGGCGGGTGAGGTCGGACGCGAAGGAAGGGGCCCGTGCCGAAGGTCCGCATCACCGTCGTCAAGCGGCTCGATCGGGACGCCGTCCTGGCGGACGTCGACCCGGGCTGCTCCTGCCGGGGCGAGCCGCAGTGCTCCCATTTCGAGGACGGCCAGACGTTCCTGGCCGAGTACACCCGGATGCCGGAAGGGTTCTGTGCCGGGGCGTGGGCGGACCTTTTTCGCTACGTCCTGGGCCTTCAGTCCGGGGCGAACTTCCCTTGGATGAACGAGCCGGGGGTGGTCCTGGCCTGCTGGACGATCTCGCCCGCTCGCATCAGGACGATCGTGTCGGCGAAGAACGCCGCCTCCGCCATGTCGTGCGTCACCATGACGACGGTCTTGTCGAGGGAGCGGAAGATGTCGCGGAGGTCGTCCTGGAGGCTCGCCCGGATCAGCGGGTCGAGGGCCCCGAGCGGCTCGTCGAGCAGCAGCACCGCCGGGTCGAGCATCAGGGCCCGCATCAGGCCCACCCGCCGGCACTGGCCGCCCGAGAGCTGCACCGGGTAGCGGTCGAGCCCGTCGAGGGGGAACTTCGTCAGGCGCGCCAGCTCCCGCAGGCGGGCGTCGATGCCGCCGTCGGCCCTCGGGATGCCGTCTCCCGAGCCGTTGTGCGGCGCGTCGCCGGCGGGACGCGACCGGCCCAGGTACCGGGCCATCAGCGTGACGTTCCGCCGGGCCGTCAGGTGGGGGAAGAGCCCCCCTTCCTGGATGACGTACCCCATGCGTCGCCGAAGCGCGAGGACGTCACCCGACGCCACGAGCCGGCCCTCGAACCGGACCTCACCCTCATCGGGACGCACCAGGCCGATCATCAGACGCAGCAGCGTGCTCTTGCCGCATCCGCTCGGGCCGATCAGGACGGTCGTCCGCCGCGGCTCGACCCGTAGGTCGACCGCCCGGACGGCTTCGGTCGCGCCGAAGCGCTTGCTGACACCCGACAGCTCGATCATGGTCCCGGACCGGCCCTGGGAATGGCGACAGAGAGCTCCCGTGCGACGTGCGCGCCCCCTCCGTCAGTCCAGCCTATGACCCCGCCGCCGCCGAATCAACCGCCAGGGAAGATTGTCCTTGGCCGGCCCGACTGCTTCGGCCATTCTGTGCGGGCGACGAAGCGACCAGGTTGAGCACGACCTCCGGGCCGTTTCCGTGTTCAGAGGGTCGTGCCCGTCAACTGAAGGGAGCGCTGATGCGTCGGCAGACCCGTGCGTCGATGACGGTGCTGTGCCTGGCTGCGGCGATCCTGTCGGCCGGGGTTGTCGGATGGCGCGGCCTTGGGCGGGACGCGTCGGCGTCCGAGCGGCCTAAGGCGGACCGCTCGAAGGCGCCCGGCTGGCCGATGTTCGCCGGCCCGTACGGCCGTTTCGTCCCCCGCCGCTGCGGCCACGAGCTGGTCGACGACCTGGCCGACGCCCGCCTCGCCTGGGTCAGCGAGGAGCACGACATCGGCGTCGGCAAGGGCCCGTACGGCGTCAGTCGCATCCTGGCCGAGGGGGCCAGCCCGCACCCCGGCGGGCGCGGCAGCCCCATCGTGGCCGAGGGCACCGTCTTCGTCGCCTCCTACCGGCCCGCCGGCCCGCCCTACGCCAAAGACCAGATCCGCACCCTCGGCACCCGCGACGGCAAGCCCGAGGCGACGTGGGACATCTGGGCCATCGAGGCCCACGACGTCGTGGTCGCCATCGACGCCCGCACCGGCCGCACGAAATGGAAGGCCGTCGAGAAGCGCCAGGGGGCTCGCGTCCCGGCCCTGAAGCGTGGCGACTGGGGCGTCTCGCCCGCCTACCACGACGGCCGCGTCTTCAGCCTCGGCACGACGGGCCGCCTTTACGCCTACGATGCCCGTACGGGCGAGAAGCTGTGGGAAGTCGGCCTCGGCCGGACCCACGAGATGGCCGAGGCGGCCAAGGCCGAGGCCCTCAAGGAGGGCCGCTTCGCCCGGCTCGGCGGGTGGCTCAGCAGCTTGGTCGTCGCCGACGGCGTCCTGATCGTCCCGACCTTTACGGGCCACGAACGGGGGCTGGTCGGCGTGGACCCGAAGGACGGCTCGACGCGGTGGGAGCTTCCGAACGTCCTGTCGAAGTTCTCCACACCGGCGGCCGTCCGCCCGAGCGATGACGGGGGCCGCGAGTACCTGCTGGCCAACACCGCCGACGGCGAGTTGCGACTCGTCGACCCCCGGTCCGGCAAGGTCCGATGGACCGTCGAGGGGCTGGGCCCGTACCTCGGTCCGCTCTCCCCGTCCGATACGCACGTCGTGGTCAACACCCGTCCGGCCGGGCCCGACAACCGCGACAAGTCCATCGACGGCCACTGGGGAGCGTACCGGTTCACCGCCGAGAAGGCCGAGAAGGCCTGGGAGCTTCCCGCCGGGCCGAAGTACGACTTCTCCTGGCACCTCGACGCCGGAGGCCGCCGCAAGGTCGTCATCCGCGACGGCATCGTCTACATCGGTACCCGCGGGGGCCAGGTCGGCGGCCGGCGGACCAGGGCCCTGTTCGTCGTCCGCGAAGCCACCGGCGAAGTCCTCCAGACCTTCGAGCCCCTGCCGGACACGCCCGAGCATGAGGGCTTCAACCCGCTGCTGCCGATGGAGGACCGCCTGATGACCTTCTATGACGTGGCCCACGGGCGGAGCAGTTTCGGGGCGACGCTCTTCGCCGTCGAGGACTCCGGTACCCTCCGCCGGCTGTCCCACGGCTGGATGTTCCCCCACAACGCGACCACCGGCTACGAGGTGCCCATCGAGGTGCCGTACGTGGACGGACGCTTCTACCTGCGGACCGAGAACGGAACGATCGTCTGCTACGACCTGAGGAAGTCGGCCGCCGAATAGCGGGTGTCCGGGTCCGGATCCAGCGGCTGCTTAAAGGGAGTCCGTGCCATGGTCAGGGACCTCGGGGCATGCAAGGCGGGGGTGTTGGCGGTTGCCGTGCTGGCGGCTGTCGCGGGAACCGTCCGCGCCGAGCGGATCCGGCCCGCCGGCGAGTACGAGCAGGTGACGCTGGTCCTGCCCGGGGCGAGCGAGGGCGGTCGGCCGCTGACGGTCCGCCTCCACTCCCGCGACGGCGAGCTGGGCCGCGGCTGGGCCGACGGGCCCGGCGGGGCCGATACCCGCATCGAGCACAGCCTGGAGCGGAGCGGCGACCGCATCGTCGGCCGGCTGACGGCTGTCATCGGCCCCGTCGAGTACCGCTACCGGATCGACGCCCGGCTCCGCGACCCCGGCGGGCCGGACCTGGCGGGCACCTACGAGGGCGACTTCGGCGTCGAAGGGGCCCGGGAGGACCTCCGCGGCGCCATCCACGGCGAGCTGCGCGACATCCCCGAGGGGGGCGAGGGCGTTCGCATCGAGATGGACTTCGCCAGCCTCTATACCCGGTGGGGGCACATCCGAAACCCCTCCGTCCGGTTCACCCTCCGCGGCGGCAAGGCCGTCGACGGCGAGTTCTACAGCCGAACCTCCGGCAAGCGCGGGTTTGACGGCCGGCTCGACGGCGGCCACCTCTCGTTCGACGACGAACGGCTGCGCGGCGTGGTCCGGTGCCGGGTCGTCGGGGGTGACGCCGCCGGGGGCGACTACGCCTTCCACCTCGACGCGACGGTCCGCGGGGGGTTCATAGACGGCACCACGACCACCCGCAAGGGAGGGCACAACTGGGGCCTCAGGCCCGCGTTCGGCACCGCCGCGGGGCCCGATGACCCCACGCCCGCCGACGCGGCCTACGTCCTCACGCTGGAGGAGGTCCTGACCGACGACGAGGACCTGGCCCTCTTCATCGAGTGCAGGGGCGGCCGGTTCGGTGACGCCGTGGCTCGCGGCGGCAACTCGCTGACCCACGCGGTGGACGCGTCCGGCCTTGCGGTGGCGAACGGTCGGCTCAACGGCCCCGTCAAGGTGGACCTGAAGGCCGGCGGGGGGTTCCCGCCCGGCGAGCGGGACCTCGGGTGCGAGTTCGACCTCGACGCGGTCGTCTCCGGGACGAAGGTCGTCGGCTCGTTCGCCGGACGCTACGGCCGCCGCGAGGACGCGAAGGGGAAGGTGGGCGGGACGATCCTTACGGCCGAGGAGATCGAGGGCGACTGAGACGGCCCGGCCTCAGGCCAGGCGCGCATTCTATTGACGAACAGACGGGAGGCGGATGCATGACGACGGGGCGCAAGGTGCTGTGTTTCGCCATGGCGAGTGCGTTTGTTTTCACCTCGCTTCTCATCGACTCACCTGCTCGCGGCGCGAAAGCAGGGGCCGACGAGACGCTCATGCGCCTCGTCCTCCGAAACGCCGTCCCCCAGGGACCGCAGCAGGGGCCCGGCTCGCCGTCGCTCCTGGCCGACCTGTGCCGGACCGGCGACGTGTGGGAGCGAGTCTGGGCCACCGGCGGCGACTTCAACCGGTCGGTCCACGCCGGCCGGGTCGACCGGGCCGAGGTCGGCCCCGAAGCGATCCGGCTGGACCTCTCGATCGCCATGCGGGCCGACGGCTACGTGCCCGGCGGGCGGATCAAGGTGGCGGTCGACGTCGAGCGGGCCGAGGACCGGCCCGACCAGGGCGGCGACCGCTTCGCCGGCCGTTACCGCGGCACGTTCCGCGGCGAGCAGGTCGAGGGCATGGCCGAAATCTACGTCCTCCCGCCCCGAGAGCATCTGAAGGAGGGCTACGAGCCCGTCCAACCCGGCGAGCACCCCCGGCTCCTCTTCCGCAAGAAGGACCTCCCGGCCCTCAAGGCGAAGGCCCGGACGCCCTTCGGAAAGGCCGCCGTCGCGAAGATGAGCACCAACGCGGCCGGCTTCGCCATGCAGTACGCACTGACCGGGGACGAATCGAAGGCGGCGGAGGCCCGGCGGCGGGTCGAGGAGATGATGAAGGACGAGGACAAGGGCTCGAAGCGGGTCCGCAGCCGGTGGATCCCCTGGCGGATGGAGCAGGCCGCCATCGCTTACGACCTGTGCTACGACGTCTGGCCGGAAGAGTTCCGCCGCCGCACACGCGACTACCTCCTGCGGTGGGCCGAGAACGTCTACTTCAACCGCGGCCGCTTCGACAGCCACATGAACTGGACCTACGGGACGTCCCACGCGGCGACGGTCATGTATGCCGCCGGGGTGGCGACGCTGGCCATCTGGGGTGAGCCGGGCCCCGAGCCCGCCAGGCCGGTGCCGCCGGTGGTCGTTGCCGAGGAGGACGGGACGATCGCGCCGGCCGAGGGCTACAAGCCCGGCAAGGGCGTCGAGGTCTTTGCCTTCACCAGCGGCCGCATGCCCCGGACGTGGCTCTACGTGGGCCCGTTCCCGTCGAAGGGGGACCATCCGGCCGGGGTCGGCGGCAGGGGAGGGGTTCGCCCGGCCCTCGGGGAGGAGGTGACCTTTGACGGCGTTACGCGGGCCTGGCGGCGGATCGAGGAGGGCAAGGGCTACATCAGCCATCCGAAGCTGACCGGCGGGCGGACGCAGATCGAGCTGACCGGCCCGTCGGGCGTCGCCGTCCGGACCATGAGCTACTACTACACCGTCCTCAGGAACGACAGGCCCCGGTGGGTCCGCCTGGAGCTGGGGAACCGCGGCGTCGAGGCCTGGCTGGGCGGCAGGCGGATGCTCGAGGGGCACGTGGCCCGCCTGGAGCCGGGTCTCTACCCCTGGCTGATCACCGGCCCCATCGGCGACATGAAGCCCTGGGGCAAGACGTTCGTCGAGCCCCGCCTGGTGGATCTGTCGGAGGCGGAGGCGGCCGAGGCGAAGAAGCGCGTCGCGGAAATCTACGAGGAGAAGCTCCGCGACTGGCGGCTCGACCGCGCCCAGTGGAAACGCACCGGCGGCTGCGACGTACGGACCCTGAAAGCCGAGGAGATCGCCCTCCACCAGATGCGACTGACGTTTCGCCAGATGCTCGGCCGGGGCGGCTGCCTGTCCGGGGCCGGCCAGATGGCCGCCATGGACGGGCCCAACAAGTACGCCTGCATGTACCGCAACGTCCGGTGCACGGACGTCTCGCCCTACCGGATGGCCGCCGATTACCTGCCGCGGACCCTGTTCGTCTACCCCTACCGGCCCGACCGGAAGGTGGTGGGCCAGGAGGTGAGCGGCGAGCCGGGCTTCAGGACCTCCGGCTATCCCGAGAACGAGCGGGACACGGCCAAAGAGAACTTCGCCGCCCTGTTCCCGCTCACGCGGGAAGAGTGGAAGCCGGCCCTCCTGTGGGGGTGGCACTGGCACGCCGGCCTCGAACGGCTCGACGAGGAGGGCTTCGAGACGATCCTCACGGCCCCCGGGCGGGGCTACGCCTTCAGCCGGCCCTACGGCGACTTCAACACCCATCCCCTGTACGCGTTCGTCAACTACCCGCTGGACATGGAGCCGCAGGGGCCGGAGGGCATCCTGCCTCTGACGTGGGAGGCGCCGGACTTCGGGTTCTACGGTTTCCGCAGCAGTTGGGAGGTCTCATCCGACCCCTTCATCACCCAGTTCTTCGCGGCCACCTACGCCGAGGGGGCGGGGACGTTCCGCCTGACGGGCCTGGGGCACGTCTGGTCGCACGGCCTGGGCGAGCCCGCGGGCCGGCGTTACGGCGAGAACGTCGTCCAGCTCGTCGCCGACCGGATCAACCTCGGCGGCCGCGGTCGGGTCACGTACGTCAAGACCGGGGAGGACGGGTCGGGGTCGGTCTCGATGCGGCTCGACGAGGTCTACATGGCCCCGCGGGAGGACGAGCGGGGGCGGCTCGCGAAGCCCTACGAGCGCTATGGCCGGGTGTTCCGACCTGCGGCCGTCGAGGCGAGCGGCATCACCGGCATGCGGGCCATGGCGGTCGACTATTCCGGCCGGTCGGGGGCGCCCTGCCTGCTGGTGCTGGTCGACAAGGTCCGCGGAGGAAGCGAGAAGACCTGGACCTGGCAGCTCGAGAGCGCCACCACCGGCCTCGGGCGGATCGAGCAGGACCCGAAGGACGGCACGCGCGTCATCTTCCAGGGCAAGTCCATCCCCGCGCCGCCGCGGTTCCAGCCTTTCGGGTGCACATCGGCCCCGGTGGAGGGCGACGAGCGGGTGAAGGTGGATGACCGGGGGTTCACGCTGACCCAGGGCGATGCGAACCTGCGGGCGACGTTCCTCGCCCCGGCCCGGCCGGACATCCGCTTCGAGGAGCGGGCCGAGTACGTCCGCGGCTACAAGTACAGCCTGACCCGGAGCAGCTCGAAGGCCGTCTTTGCCACCGGCGGCGACGAGTTCTTCGTGGTCGTCACCGTCCAGCGGGGCGACCCGCCGGAGGTCCGGGCCGACCGCCGGGGGCTCGGCGCGACCGTCCGGGTGGGCCGGCAGACGGTCCGCTTCGACGGCGGGAAGGTCGTCTTCGGGGGCTGAGGCCGGCGGCGGCGACGGGGCCGGACAACCTCGCCCCCCCCCCGGACGAGCTGTTCACGCAGTCGTCCGGGCCCGAGAAGGACGGTGCGATCTGATCGCTGTCATAGGGATTCGGCGCGGCCGGTCTCCGCACCGACCGCCCTGGTGCGCAGCAGACGCGGCGGGTACGCAGACCCGACGCGCTGAATGTTGACAGGACCTACCCGGGCCCGCTTGAAGGCGGGTCGCGTTCGAATCAGGCAGTCCCTGCCTGGGCCGCGGCCCCCAGGCAGGGCTTGCGTATGCCCGCCGTCTGTGCTACCTTCCCCTCGGTCGTCCACCCGCCGGAACGCACACGCAGAGGCACGCATGACCGGCCGCGAACGGTTCCTCATCGCCCTGGAGAACGGAACGCCCGACCGGCTCCCCTGCCAGGTCCATAGCTGGATGTCGTACTACCTGACGACCTACCTCGACGGCTGCGACCAGTACGCCGCCTACGAGCGGTTCGACATGGACCCCGTCGCCTACGCCTCGCCGGCGTACGAGTACAGCGACGCGGCGCTGGCGGACTGGGACGTCCGGACGACCGACCTCGGCCGGGACCCGGGCGGCGAGCGCCGCTGGCGGACCGAGATCACGACGCCCGGCGGCACACTCATCACCTGCCAGGCGGCCAACGCCTTCACCCGCTGGACCACCGAGCACCTCGTCAAGAGCGACCGCGATTTCCGTCTCTGGAGCCGCTACGTGCCGCTGCCCGAGCGGGTCGACTGGTCGCCCGTCCGGGAGGCGAAGCGGCGGGTCGGCGACCGCGGCATCGTCCGGGGGTGCCTGTTCGACTTCGGCCAGGGCAGCCCGTGGCAGAGCTTCGGGACGCTCTTCGGCACCGAGGCGGCCATCTTCCTCGCCCTCGACGAGCCCGACCGGCTCCATCGCTGCCTCGACGATATGCTCGCCAAGAAGCTCCGGGCCATCGAGGTCGGCGGGCCGATCGAGCTGGACCTCGTCGAAACCGGCGGCGGGGCGGGCTCGAGCACCGTCATCAGCCCCGCCATGCACCGCCAGTTCTGTCTGCCTTACGACCGGCGACAGCACGAGGCCATCCATGCCGCGGGCTCGAAGGCCGTCTACCACCTGTGCGGCGGGGTGATGCCGCTGCTGGAGACGGTCGCGGAGAACGGGGCGGACGGCCTGGAGACGATGACGCCGCCGGGGATGGGCGGCGATTGCCGTCTGGCCGAGGCGAACCGGCGGGTCGGCGACCGCCTGTTCTTCGTCGGCGGCTTCGACCAGCGGCAGGGGTTCGAGCAAGGGACCCCCGAGACCGCCGCCGCCATGGTCCGCGACCTGCACGCCGCCTGCCCGGACGGCGGGTACATCTGCTCGCCGTCGGATCACTTCTTCTTCGGCGACCCGGCGAACGTCCAGGCGTTCGCAGATGCGGCGAAGGAATGCGTCTATGCCTGAGACGGGCCGCGAAGCGGGCGGCGGAGACGCAGGCGCGAGCCGAGGCGACGCCGGCTCCCCGGAGCCGCTTCGCGCCCCGTGCGGGACCCCGCACGTGCCGTTCGCCCGGCGTCTCCGGCCGGCCGTCGCGGGCGGCGGTTTCGCCCTGGAGGGGTGGTGGGTGTGGTGCGGGTCGGCCGTGCGGGGCGAGGACGGCCGGCACCATCTCTTCGCCGCCCGCTGGCCGGGGCGCCTCAAGTTCCTGCCCGCCTACCAGAGTTACTCGGAAGTCGTCCGGGCCTCGGCCGACCGCCCCGAAGGGCCGTACCGCCTCGAGGAGGTCGTCCTGGGGGACCGCGGCCCGGAGCACTGGGACGGCCGCATGACCCACAACCCGACGGTCGTCCGGTGGCAGGGCCGGTACGTCCTGTTTTACATCGGGACGACGTTCGACGGCCCGAAGCCGTCGGCCGAGGAGTTGGCCGAGGGCCCCGCGTTCTGGCCGTGGTATCGGCGGATCCGCATCGGCTTCGCTGAGTCGGAGAGCGTTTGCGGCCCGTGGCGGCGGCGCGACCAGCCGCTCCTCGTGGCCCGCCCGGGGATGTGGGACGAGCACGTCGTGACGAACCCGTCGCCGTGCGTCGCCTCAGACGGCCGCCTGCTCCTCTACTACCGGAGCTTCATCCGGGGCCGCGGCTGCCGGCTGGGTCTGGCAATCTACGAGGACCTCGATGCCGGGCCCGTGTGGCGGAGCGACGAGCCGCTTGTCGACGCTCGGGGCGTGTCGCTCGAGGACCCGTTCGTCTTCGAGACCGGCGGCCCTGCTGGGTCCGGTGAAGCGGGCCCCGCAGGGCAAGGCCACTTCGAGATGCTCGCCAAGGACCTCAATGGGGCGGCCACGGGCGAGCTGCACGCCTGTGCCCACCTCCTGTCGCCGGACGGCCTCCGGTGGCACCTCGCGCCCGAACCGAAGGCCTACGGCCTGCTTCTGCCGTTCGACGACGGCATCACGCGGCGCCTGTCGCACGTCGAGCGGCCGTTCCTGCTGGTCGAGGGAGGGGAGCCGACGCACCTGTTCGCGGCGATGGCCGAGGGCGGCCAGGAGTCGGCCGGGGCGTTCGAGGGCGTGACACGGACGTGGAACGGCGTCGTGCCGCTTGGCACCGGCTTGCGTTAGGGGCTGTCTCATCACCTCCCTCTCCCCTTGGCGGGAGAGGGCCGGGGTGAGGGGGAGGAGAACGGCATTGAAGCGACCTGCGGCCGCCCTCACTTCCCCTCGAAGCACAGCACCTTGCCGTCGGTCGTCGCCAGGTAGAGCCGGCCGCGGGCGACGGCCATGCCGTCCCAGACGGGCGGCGCCGCCAGCTTCACGCTCGACCGGACCTCGCCGTCCGCTGTCGAGACGGCCCGGAGGAGTGCGCCGCGTCGGCCTTCGTGCGCGGCGAGCGCGGCGGCCGGATCGTCGCCCGCCTCGGGCGGGCCGGCGATGAAGAGCGTCTCGCCCGCCAGGACCATCGCCCGGACCTGGACGCCGGCGTCGCGCGACCACCGCGTCTCGTACTTCGGCCGGGCCTGCCGGCGGCCGCGGCGGCGCTGCTTCCTGGCCGGATCGGCCTTCGGCTTCGCGCCGCCCGCCTCGGCCGGCGCGGTGCGGAGGTTGGGGGCGGTTGGCCCGAGCTTCGCCGCATACAGCCGGTAGGCGGACGTGCCGAGGCCGACGTGCCGGTTGTTCCCGTAGGCCGTCCGGCCGTAGCCGTAGACGGTCGGCCCGTCGAGGGCGAGGATCCGCCCGGAGGGGCAGCGTCCGGCCGAGCCGGCCCATCCGCCCCAGCCGCTCCCCATGTCCGTCCCGACCATCCAGTAGGTCCGGTGCCACCACGTCTCGTCGAGGAACCCGGCCGGGCTGAACAGGTGCGGCTCGTCGGGCGGGAGTTCCTTCCCGTCGGGCCCGAACCGGGCCTGTCGCATGTAGACGGAACCATGTTGCGCCGAGAGGACGTCGGGCAAAGCGCCCGGCATGTTCGGCCCGCGGACGACGCCTTTCTCCTGGTAGCCCGTCTTCGGGTCGCGATGGTCGATGATGGTCGTGCCGAGGGGCTTGCCGGTGGCGGGGTCGAGTCGGCACAGGCGGATGCCCCCGTCCAGGAACGACGACCGCCCCGCCGCGCACCAGATCTCGCCGTCTCGCACGAGGACGCTCCCGTGCACCGGCCACGCCGACTCGAGCTGTCCGTACGCGACGACGCGCCGGTCCTCCGGGGTGACCTGCCGCCGCCAGGCGAGGCGGCCGTCGTCGGCGCCAAGGGCGTAGACGCACCCGTCGGCCGAGCCGAAGAGCGCGAGTCCCTCGTGGATCGTCGGTGGCGAATCGACGCGGCCGCCGGCCGTGAACTGCCACACGGGCCGGCCCGATTCGGCGTCGAGGGCCGAGACGGTGTGGGCGCCTGCGCGAGCGACGAACACCTTGCCCCCCGCCACCGTCACGCTCGACAGGGGCCCCTCGAGCGGCGTCTCCCAGGCCGCCGCGAGGTCGGTCCCGAGGGCCGACGAGGCCCGGCCGCTTCGGGCGGCGTCGTGCCGGTAGGTCGGCCAGTCGCCTTCACGGCCGGCCCTCCTGCCTGGCTCGCCGGCCTGGCCGTATGCCGGGCCGCGCTCCAAGCGGTCGCGCTCCGGCGTCGGGGCAGGCCGCGAGCGGTCCGCCGCCAGGGCATTCAGCGAATTCAGCTTCGCCTCGATGAAGCAGGCGCACGAGTGCGGCGGGACGTAGAGCAGCCCGTTGGCCGGCATGATGCCGTACTGGCAGGTGCCGCGGATCCAGTGGTTCGCGATGCCCTGGCCCGTCTTCAGGTCGATGAACTCGACGCCCGACCGCCCGAGCAGCAGGTACCGGCCGGTGGCCTTGTTGCGGTAGCACCGGTGGTGGCCCATGCCGGGGGCGAAGAACTCCCGGTCGGGCGGCCGGTTGCGGCGGACCTGGCCGGTCATCGGGTCGAGGGCCTCCGTGACGCCGGGCTCGCCGGCCTTGACAAGGACGCCCGTCCAGATGAGGTCGTCGGTCACCAGGACGTCTACGGGGGCGTTGTAGGTCTCCCGGCAGCGCGACGTCCAGAGCCGCCGGCCGGTGTCGGCGTGGAAGGCGATCAGCTCGCCGGGCGGCGAGTTGCCGCCCTTGCTCGACGGCTCCGACTCGACCTGGCCGGCCGCCTCGGCACCGGCCGAGGAGGTGGGCGGCGAGCTTGCCGGGGCGCTCCGGTCCGCCGAGAGCACCACGTCGCCGTAGACCACGAGCGTCGGCGTCGACCAGCCGAGCCGCTTGACGGTGATCGGCCGCTTGGCCCGCCAGACCTCGCGGGCGTCGGCGGCGTCGAGGCAGACGACCTCCCGCGGGTCCTCGAAGTAGACCCGGCCGCCCGCGACGGCGAGCGTCGTCGGCATGACCTCGGCGGTGTCGGCGTCGGCCTTCGTCCAGAGGACCTTCCCGTCGGCCGCCCGGACGGCGACGATCCGCTTGTTCCGCGGCGGGGGGACGGCCCCGCGGCGCCGTGCGGCGTCGGCGGCCTCGGCGAGCTCCCGGTCGCCCAGGACGGCGTACAGGACGCCGTCGGCCAAAACCAGCTCCTGGGCCCCCTTCGTCTGCGGGTAGGTGGCGACGGTCCGGCCGGTGGCGGCATCGAGCACGGAGACGGGCTCGTCGTATCCGAGCGTCACGTAGAGGCGGTCGCCGACGGCGACGAGGCGCCGGGCGAGGTCCGCCGGGCCGCTTCGAAAGCCCCGGAGCGTCCCCTCCCACGGGCCGATCGCCCGTTTCCACAGGAGCACGCCGCTGAAGGCGTCTCGGGCGACGAGCTGCCAGTCCGGCGGCATGGCGACCGTCGCGATGGGCCCCTCGTCGACGATGGCGAAGACACGGCCCCCCGACGAGACCATCGCCGACAGGCTCGCCAGGTGGTCGTGGCTGCGGGCCCACCGCGGGCCGGCTATCCACCGGGCGTGGCGCGGCGGGGCGATGCGGGCGTCGGTCGAGACGGCGTTGTTGTCGGGCCCGTGAAGAAAGTGGGTCCATTCGTCGATTGTCTCGGGCCGGGCCTTCGGCGTGGCGACCCACGTGGCGCCGGGCTTCTCACAGACCGCGCCGCCCGGGGCGAGCACCCGCTCGACCTCCGCCCGAAGGGCCGCCGGGACCCGCTCGGCGACGACGAGGTTGACGAGCTCCTCGGCATAGGGCAGCCGTCCCCCGCGGAAGCGGTCGATGCTGACCCGGCCGTAGAGGCCCCGCGAGTGGACGTGCTCGCGGGCCGCTTCGACGTCGCGCTCGGCGCTCGCGAGGCCGTGCACGAGGTACGGGCCGTCGCCGGCCAGCGCGGCGGTGAGTCGTCCGTCGCCGCACTGGAGGTGGACGATAAGTCCGCCTCGGGCGCCGCTCGCTTCCAGGATGGCCCGGGCGTCGTCGGAGGGACCCGCGGCGCCGGCCGAGGCGACGGGCAACGCTGCGAGAGAAAGGACCAGCGCAAGCGCCTTGCGAGACACGATCGGTCTCCTTCCTGCCACGAGAAGTGAAGGGGCGAGACCACCGCCACCATACCCGCCCGCCGCGCCTGCGGCAACCGGCAACCGGCCCGGCCTCGGCTGGATGCTGCGCAGGCCCGGCCCGGCGGCTACATCAGCTCGAAGAAGCTGTCCTTGCCCAGGTGCCGGACGTAACGCTTCAGCCCGCGCTCGAGCCGAAGGGTCGCAAGAGACAACCAGCCGCCGTCGCCGGAGTAGTGCCTCCGTTCGACGTGGAACTGCCGCGGCTCGCCTTTGGCCAGCTCGAAGCGAAGCACGGGGAAAAATTGCAGCTTTTGCCGGACGCTCTCGGCAAATGTCTGCCTTTTCTCGCGGATGTACCGATCGATGAGTTCGTCGCCCAGGAGGTGCCGCATCACGTCCTTGAACGGGCCGTCGAGGCCGCCTCCGAGGCCGAGCGGGTCGAACACCTCCGCGACTTCCTCGGGGTCCGTGCTGGGCTCGAAGACCGTCAGATACCGGCCTTTGACCTCGACCCGGTAGTCCTTCAGGCCGTGGGCCTCCAGGCTCGCCGCCACCTGGGCCTCCTCCTCAGGGGTGATCAGCCGGGGCCGTGCCCGGCGGACGGAGGCTTGCCCGTTCACGTTCTCGACGACCTCGTAGCCCTCCGGCAGGCCCGACAGGGCCTCTTCGGGTGTCCGCCTGAGGACATAGGAGACACCCCCTTTCTTCCGAAGACGCGCGTGCACGTAGTAGGTGACGCCCTTGCGGCTGGTGTAGCTGAACACGCGAGTTCCTTCCTCGGTACGCACAGAACTGGCCGTGACCGTCCGGGGCCCGGTGGTCGCCCACCGGTCATCAGTCAAAGACGACGGCGTCGGCTTCCACGCGAACGGTGCGCTGGCCCACCCGGACGTCGCCGGCGAGCCCCTCGTCGCCCGCCGAGACCTTCGGCGGCGGACCGCCGGCCCGGACGGTCATGACGACCTCGAAGCGGTCGCCGGGCGTCCGAGCGGTGACGAAGTTGGCCACGCCCCGGTTGTTGGTCTTTTCGAAGGTCACGTCCGGGGGGTAGACGACCGTGGCGTGGAGGCCGGCCCCCGTCTCGTCGGTGAACGAGAACGTCGGCCCGTCGGTGGCGATCTTCACCTCGGGGCCGGTGTGAAGGGCCCACGTGCGAGGCACCTCGCCGCCGCCGCTCAACCGGTCGGCGATCACGAACAGGCCGGGTGTGCCGCACCGGCCGGTGTAATCGATGCCGAGGACCCGTGTCCCCTCGAACGGGCCCCCGGCCGGAACCGGCACCTTCTCCTCGACTTTCTTTCCGCCCTTTCTCTTGGAGACCTGGTAGGAATCGGTCGAGGCATCGATCCGGCCTTGCACGGTCGAGACGAGCGTGGCGAGGCGGCCGGGCTCGATGATGCGGCACGAGACGAGCCGGCGCCGGAGGCGGAGCTCGTAGACCCGCTGCTTGCCCACGTTCGGGCTGAACAGAAACACGTTGTCCAGGCCGCCGGCCCCGGGGTCGTGGCTCCACCTGGCGGCGTCGACGCCGGGCTGGGCCGCCCACGGCGAGGCCGGCCCGAGGATCCGGAGGGCCCCGTCGTGGACGACGGTCGCGACGTCGCCGGCGTCCTTCCACCGGCTGCGGAAGACCGCCATGCCGGCCCGGTCGCTGTGGACGAACCGGGGCCAGCCCATGGCCCGGGCGGCGAGGCCGCTTCCCGGCGCGGCGTGTTCAGCCCAAGTCCGGCCGTTTCCCCGTCGCGGCCACGGGTCGCCCGGCGGGACCGGCTCGATCGTGTCCAGGCCGCTCGTCATCATCGCCAGGCCGTGGTGCGGCCGGACGATGCCCAGATACTGCTCGCCCCCCACCTTCTCGAAGAGCCACGCGACGGCCGGTCGGCGCGGGGGCGGCGTCAGGTCGGTCGCCAAGGCGAACAGGCCCGTCCGGTCGACCGTCGCCGTCGTCCCGCCGGTGACGGCGATGCCCACCTCCGGCACGGTCATGTAGACCATCGGGACGAGGACCGCGGCGACGGCGGGGTGGCCCGTGAGGTCGCGGCCGAGGACGAGCCGCTCGGCCCGGAGGAACTCGAGGATGCCCGAGGCGAACGCCGCCTCGCGGACCGACTCGCCGTGGGCGTCGAAGCCCAGCGGGCCGACGTGGCGGTCCAGGTAGGCGAGGACGGCCCGCTCGGAATCGGCGATCCGGCCGGGGTCGGCCGCGTCGCCCGAGTCGCCCAGAAGGGCCAGCTCGGCGATGCCCGCCACGGCGTGGGCCGTGACGCGCTCCGGCTGGCCGACGCGGGCCGGCTCGGGCGAGTCGACTCGTCGGCGAAGGTCCCGGGCCTCCTCGGCGAGCCACGCCCGGACCTTCGCCCGGGTCGGCTCGTCCCACGCATCGTAGCAGAGGTCGTACGCGACGGCCGTGCCGTGGAGCCGCGAGATGCGGTCCATCAGGCTGAGCGTGCCCGTCAGCGGGTAGTGGACGACCTCCTTGAGGACGGTGTCGCGGGCCTCGGCGGCGGTCCGGGCGTCCTGATCCAACAGGCAGGCGGCCCCGTAGCCGGCGGCCTTGAAGCCGGCTTCCTTAATGACCTCGCGGTTGCGGCCGGTGATGGCGAGCTTCTCGACCAGCTTGAGGGCCTGGTGGAGGCGGGCCGTGACGCGCCGGCCCCAGTCCGTAGCGGCGGCCCGCCTGAGCGCCTCGACGCCGTCGCCCTTTCGGACCATCAGGCGGGGATGCTCGCCGGCCTCGGGCGGCACGTGGCCCTCGACGATCCGGAGCACGTCGGCCGAAGCCGGCGCGGCACGAACCGCGTTGGGCAAGGCCGCCAGGGCGAGTGTCGCGGCCAAGATGGACGTGGCGGCGTGCCTCGGCATCGGGTCCCTCCGCCAAGCGGGTTCGGGCAGGTCCTGTCGACTTTCGGCGCGGCGGGCCCGGATCGCCCGCCGCGTTCTCGGCCCGTGAAGCGCGGTCGGCACAGAGACCGGCCGCTGAGAACTCCTATGAGGCGGTCGACGCTATCCGCCGGTGGCCAGGCGGACCATCAGGGAGAACCCCATCGTTCCGCCGGCGTTCTCCACGCGATACAGCACCTTGTTCTGGCCCTGCTCCAGGTCGATGAGCTGGATGTTCTCCGTCGCATTGTAGGGTTTGCGGGTCTTCGGGCTCTTCCAGACGAGCTCGTCGTTGATCCAGAGCTTGCCGTAGTCGTCGGTGGCGGTGGCGATCCAGACCTCCCGCGGGGCGTCCGAATAGATCTCGGTGAAGGCGTAGTAGATGGCGTAGCTTTCGACCTGGCGGGGCTCGATCTTCCAGAAGGCCGTCTTCGGGCCGACGGGCTGGACCCAGCCGACCTTCTTGTACTCCCACCGGACCTTGCGGTCGTCCTTGCCGGTGAAGACGTCGTCGAGGTTGACGTTGGCCTCGGGCCCGAAGCGGGTGTCGAGGTTCTCTCGCCGGCGGTCGCCCTCGAAGGGGCCGATGACGTACCAGGTGTCGACGTAAAGCCACTCGTCCATCCGGCCGCCGGTCACGAGCCGGCGGCCCGGGATGGCGTTGAAGCTGCCCAGGTCGGGGCTGTGGGTGAGGTCGATCTCGTCGGGGAGCAGCTCGGGTCCGCGGTAGCCCAGCATGGCGACGTCCTCGGCGCTCATGTCGACGCTGATGCCGTCGCCCGTCTGGGTGGTCGACTTGCGGGTGAAGGCGAGGAGCTTCTCGCAGTTCTGGTGCATCTCGCGGACCTCGACGTTCGACTTCTTGATCTCCTGGCGGAACGCCTCGAGCCCGCCGCCCTCCTCGACGGTCGTGATCTCGCGGTACAGGGCCTCGGTGTCGATGGGGGGGCGGGTCGGCCGCGGGGTGGCGGAGTGGTCGTAGGCCTCGGCGTAGCTGAAGCCCCGCCCCAGGCCCACCGTCCGGGCCGCCAGAAATTCGCGGTACATCGTGATCATGTCCTGCTCGACGGCCCGGGCCACGTCGTAGACCCCGTGGAACGCAAGGTCGTCCAGGGGCCGGGCGGCCTCGGCCCGGCTGGCCTGCTCGGCGTCGGTCAGGACCTCGTCGGCGTCGGCCGTGACGCCCGCGTCGGCCTGCCACTTGTCGCGGATGGCCCGCATCTCGCGGAGGAGGGGCCGCATCTGCTGGTTGATCTCGGCGGCCATCCGCTCCCGGCGCTTGGCCCGGTATTCGCTGATCACCTCCCGAAGCTCGCCCGGAGAGATGGTCTGCTCGACCTCGACGCCCCGGAACAGGAGGTAGACGGCATAGACGCCGATGAGGCCCACCACGACGTGCAGGGCGACCACCAGCACGCGGTGCCCGAGGCTGATTTTCGGCTCGATGGATTCGGCCATCGCGTCGTCCTCCCTACTCCTCCATGCGGACGCGGAAGCTCCAGTCCGTCAGGTTGTAGTGCTTGAGCTGGTCCATGATGGGGAACAGGTGCTGGAACTGGGCCCGCTTGTCGATCTCGAACCGGACCTTCGTATCAGGGTCCCGCTCGTACGCATCGCGGATGGCGTCGAGAACGCCCTGCTTGAGGACCTCCCGGTCGCCGACGTAGACCTGGCCGTCGCCGGTCAGACGCAGGACGAGGTCCCTGTCGCGGGGCTTGATCTCGGAGACGGCGGCCCCCGGGGCGGGCAGCTGGATGCCCAGCTCCTTGATCGACTTTTTCGTCACGGCGATGACGATGAAGAAGATCAGCAGCAGGAAGACGCAGTCGATGAGCGGCCCCATCTGGACCTGGGTGTCCTCCTTGCGGTCAAGCCTGACTCGCATCGGTCCCCTCCTTCTTCAGGAACCAGCCGTGCATCAGGTTGCTGACCTCGGTCCCGAGGATGCCGGCGAAGAGGCCCGTCCGGCTGCTGAAGTAGTGGTAGAGGATGAGCGTCGGGATGGCCACGATGAGGCCGGCGGCGGTGGTGATGAGGGCCTCGCCGATGTCGCCCGCCAGGGCCGACGGGTCGTCCATGCTGCCCACGACGCCGATCGTCGCGAACGCCCCCAGGAGGCCGAAGACGGTGCCCAGGAGGCCGCACAACGGCGCCAGCGTGCCCACGGCGACCAGCGGATAGACGCTCCGGCCGTGCCGCTCGAAGTCGCGGGCGGCGATGTCCTCGGCGGCGGCCGTGAGGTGCTCGTAGGAGTTCGAGCGGTGCTCGACGAGGAAGGCGATGACCTCGCCGAGGGTGCTTCGGCTCCGCCGCGCCAGCTTCAGGAGCTGCTCGAACTCGCCCTGGACCCAGAGCCGGTTCGCCCGCGTCGCCAGGCCGTGGGGCACGATGCGGCTGCGGCGGAGGCCGATGAGCCGGTCGATGGCGAAGACGACCGCAACGACCGCGAGCGCCGCGATCAGCCACATCAACGGGCCGCCCACTTGCCACCTGATCTTGAAGCTCTGCCAGGCGTCTTTCAGGATGCCGAGCAAGGACACTGGCGCAGTCTCTTGCTGGTCGAGGACGGCCGGCGCCTCGGCCTCCGGGGCCGCCTGGCCCTCCGGCGGCGCGTCGGCGTCCGGCGGCGCCTCCTCCGCCTGGGCCGTCGCGACCGCCCCAACAAGGACCATCGCGGCCGCCAGTCCGTACACGAACGTGCTGCGAAGCATGCTCTCTCCTTTCATCGAAGTGAAAAGTGGGACAGCCACCTTTTCCGCCCACAGTCGCCCGAGAAGTTGCCCGATGGTCCAGAAAAAGGTGACTGTCCCCTCTTTTTCCCCACTTTTCAAGGTCCGAAGACCACGCGCGTGCCGTCGAAGCGGACCGTCTGCCCGCCCACCTTGACCGTGGCGGCCAGGCCGTCGCCCTCGACCGTCACGGGCGGCGCTTCGCCCCGCCCCTTGCCATCACCGGGGGCCTGGGGCTGGAACGTCAGGACGACGAAGAAGCTCTCGCCGTCGCCGGTCTCGGCCGACGCCCCGTCGGCGACCGCCTTGACGCGGTTGACGTTGCCGTGGAACCCGTGCCGGGGGTCGCCCACCTGGACGGCCTGCGGCCCCGGAGCCTCGATGCGGACGGCCTTCGGGCTGACGAAGGTGGCCCGCATCGTCGCGTCGGGATAGCGGAGCGTGAAGCCCCGCTCGTCGGTGACGGTCTCGGCGCCCGGCCGTTGCCACGTCCACAGCCGCCGCCCGCCCCCGCGGATCCGGTCCACGATCACCACCAGGGCAGGGGCCCCGCACGTGCCGCTGTAGTCGAACCCGAACGCCCGCAGGCCCGCGATGCCGGAGGGCTTGAACCGCTCCGGGTGCCGGAAGAACATCCCGTCGTACAACCCCCGCGTCCGGGCGGCATAGACATCGCCCAGGTCGATCGTCAGGCTCCCCGAGCCGTCCGGGCGGGCCTCGTGGTGCACGATCCGCCCGCAGGAACTCTGGTTGATCTCGTCTTCGGGCAGCAGCACCACGGAGTACTGCTCGCGGACGCCGTTGCGGCCCTCGGGGGCCACCGTCCAGGCGTGGCCCAGGCCGTAGATAGTGAACCCGGCGGCGTTGGGGTGGTTCCACCCCCGCACGGGGGCCGCCTTGGCGAAGACCTGCGAGACGAACTGGTCGTCGCCGCCCCAGCCGGACCGGAAGACGTGGAAGCCGAACGTGTCGGCCCGCCAGTGGCGGGGCATCCCCTCGGAGGGGTGCACCGGCCCCATGTCGAGCGGGTAGTGGAGGAACGTCTGGGCCAGCGACAGGCCGCCCAGGCCCCAGATGGTCCGCTTGCCGTCGTCGAGGACCTCCGCGACCGGCGTCTTCTTCGTCACGCCCGCCAGGTAGTTCCACGCCCACAGGGCCGACGGCTTGTACCGGTCGGGAATGATGGGGAAGTGGCACGCCATCCACTGGAGGTTGAGGGTCAGGGCGCTGTTGAGCTTGAGGATGGCGGGCTTGCGCCCGGGGACGAAGACAGCCTGCATCATCTGGCGCGGGATGATGTGGTCGACGTCGGGTCGCGGCGAGACGGGCCGCCCGAAGAAGTTCGGGTACATCGACGCGTAGACCGAGGGGTACCAGCTCGAGATCTGGGCGTAGCCGCCCGTCTCGGCCATGAACCCCCCGTGGCCGACCCCCCAGAGGTAGTGCTGGTAGTTCTGGAACCAGCCGCGGTCGAGCCAGAGCTGTCGCGTCGGGTCCATGCCGGTCCGGTCCCACAGGGCCTTGTCCTCCTGCCACAGGGCCTCCCGGATGCGGTAGAGGCCAACCGGGCCGCCCTGGGCCTCGGTATCGACCGGCACGAGCCGCGGCGCGAGAACGCCGGCCGTCTTCTCCGCCCGCAGCTCGACCGTCAGGGGGTGGACGCCCGGGTGCACGCGGTAGAGTGTGTCGGCCTCCAGCTCGGTGCCCGACATCCAGGCCCGGACGCCCTCGCGACCGGGGACCGGCCTCAGGACCTGCTCCCGGCCGACGCGGACGTGGGTGAACCACGCCGACACGGACGCCGCGCCGTCGGAGGAGAGCTTCCCCAGGTCGATGCCGTCGCCGGTTGCCGCGCCCTCGGGCAGCGGGGCGAACTTAAGGGCCGCCATCTTGAACCACGTGCCGCTCTTGACGGTGTATTCGGTCGTCGTGCCGACCGTCGGCCGGGCCCCGGCGTAGCCGCCGAGCTTCGCCAGGACGTCGCGACTGCACTCGTAGGGCAGGAGGCCCGTCCAGATCCATCGGTTGGGCGTCCGGCCCGCCTCGAAGTCGACGACCTCGGCCCCCGCGGCGGGGGCGTAATCCGGCGGCGGGCGAACCGGCCAGGCCCGCTCGACGGGGTCGCGCGGCGGCGGGGGCGCGGGGCCCTTGTCCCCCCACAGGACCATCGAGACGACCCCCGGCACCCCCCGGCCGGGGCCGTAGTAGTTGCTGCACGGGTGGTAGTTCGCGTGCGAGGTCATCAGCACGTGCTGCTGCCGCTCCGTGAACGCCTCGAACTGGGTCCGAAGCCACGTGTTGAACGCGGCCGGCCAGGCGTCCCGGCACAGGTCGTACGCCACCGCCGTTCGGAAGATGTCGTGGCCGAACCCGCCCGAGCCGAACCCGTAAACGGGGATCTCGTCGTCCCCGCCGGTGCGGTACTCCGCCTCGATGACTGCCCGGGCCCTGTCGGCGTAGGCGGGGTCGCCGGTCAACTGGTACAGGACGCCGAGGCTGATCATGTCGCCGGACGCCTCGGCCCGCTCGCGGTAGCGGCGGCCGAAGGGCGTGTCGAGCTTCGCCTTGAGGCGCGGGATGTCGGCCTTGCGGAAGAGGACCCGGGGGTGCTCGTCCATGGCGGGCGGCTTGAACCCCTCGCGGACGGGCCGGGGGCCGAAGAGGTCCCCCTCGGCCTCGCCGCTCCGGGCGTGGCCCGCGAAGTGGCCCTCGTACCGGCCCGCGAGCGTCCCGTCGTCCCGCCGGTCGAGGGTGATCTCGTAGGCGGCGGGCCACTCGCCCTTGACCCAGAAGTCGCCCAGGATCAGCATACCGACCTTGAGGCGGACGCCCTCGTCGGTGACCTCGGCCGACTCGACCAGGCCCGGGTGCTCCGAGATGGTCAGTCCCTTGCCCCAGACCCGCTTCCACTGCCCATCCTCGGCCTCCAGATGGAGGAAGAGGTTGCCGCCGGCCGGCAGGTCGACGGCGTCGGGACCGTCCGTGAGACAATCGCGGAGGACGACGTCCATCTCGCCGCTGAAGCCGCCGGCGCGGGCGCCGGGTGCGGCGAGGGCGAACGCTGCGCCCAGGGCAAGCGCTCTCAGCGCGAGCCGCGACGTTCGGCGGGTCGTCGGCCTCGTCGTCATGGTCGGCACTCCACAGGCATCCCGGCCGTGCCAGTCCCCCCCCCAACAGGGGGTCCGCGGGTGGGTCGGACCGGTAGGGCACCCCCTCCCCGGATGGCTAATAGGGGTAAACCGCGGCGTCCCGGCGTGGTTACGGGGGTATATCGCCGAGGCGGGCAGGACGGTGACGCGATGCGGCCACTGCGGGCGAACGAGAGAACGCGTGACGCCGGGGGCCCCAGCCGGTAGGGTAGGAGAAGCGCCGGCGAGTCGCCGCAGCGCCTCGGGAATCGAAAGGGACCGAAGCATGAGACTGGGCGGACCGATCTACGGTGAGTTCGACGGGCCGGAGGCGTGGGCCGAGGCCGTCAAGCGGGCCGGATGGCGGGCGGCCTACTGCCCCCTGAAGCCCGATGCCGACGAGGCCACCTGCCGGGCCTATGCCGACGCCGCCGAAGCGGCCGGCCTGGTCATGGCCGAGGTCGGCGCCTGGCGCAATAACACGCTCCACCCCGACGAGGCGGCCCGGAAGGAGGCCGTCGCGAGCTGCGCGGCCTCGCTGGCCCTGGCCGACCGGGTGGGTGCGAGGTGCTGCGTCAACATCGCCGGCAGCCGCGCGGGCGAGCCCTGGAACGGCTGGCACCCGGAGAACTTCTCCCGGGACGCCTTCGACCTGCTCGTGGAGGGTCTCCGGGCCATCATCGACGCCGTCCGCCCGACCCGCACGTGCTACACCCTGGAGATGAAGCCGTGGGTCTTCCCCGATTCGTCCGAGCAGTACCTCGCTCTCATCGACGCCGTCGACCGGAAGGCCTTCGCCGTCCACCTCGACCCGGTGAACGTCATCTCCGGCCCGTCCCGGTTTTACGACAACTCGCGGATCGTGCGGGAGCTGTTTCGCATGCTCGGCCCGCACGTCAGGAGCGTGCACGTCAAGGACGTGACGATGTCCCAGAAGCAGCTCGTGCACATCGACGAGTGCCGCCCCGGGACGGGGCGCCTCGACCTGGCGACCCTCCTGCGGGAGGCGTCCCGCCTGCCCGACGACACGCCGGTGATGCTCGAGCACCTGCCGAACGCGGAGGAATATGCCCTGGCCGCCGAGCACCTCCGCGGCCTGGCACAGAAGGAAAGGATCGACCTTTGAGCACCGAAAGAGCCACCATGAAGGCCGTTCGGATCACGGCCGAGCGGGCCTGCGAGCTGGCCGACGTCGAGCGGGACACCTCGGGCGTAGCCCCGGCGGTGGTCTCGGCCCGGACGCTCTACACGCTGATCAGCCCCGGCACGGAGCTCAACATCTTCCTCGGCGAGTACGACCGGGCAGGCGCCGGCTGGGGCAGCTTCCCCGCGACGCCCGGCTACGCCGCCGTCGCCGAGGTCGAGGAGACCGGCGAGGAGGTCGACGACCTTCAGGCGGGCGACCTCATCTTCTGTGCCGGGCCCCACCAGGGGTGTCAGCGGGTCGAGCGGCGGGCGTGTCTGCCCGTTCCGGAGGGCCTCGAGCCCGTGAAGGCCCCGTACGCCCGCATCATGAACGTGACGTTCAGCACGTACAGCACGACGGCCGTCCGCCCGCCTGAGACCGTGATGGTCGTGGGGTTGGGCCTGGTCGGCCTGCTGGGGGCCCAGCTCTTTCGCATGGCGGGCTACCGCGTCGTCGGCGTCGAGCCCGTCGAGGCCCGCCGACGGATCGCCGTCGAGCACGGAATCGAGACGGTCCTGCCGGCCGTGCCGGTGGACGATCCGGCGTGGCGGGGCAAGGTCGGGCTGGTCCTGGAGTGCAGCGCCCACGAGCGGGCCGTGGTCGACGCGACGTGGTGTCTTCGGAAGGGCGGCGAGATCGTCCTGGTCGGCGTCCCGATGTCCGCCAAGACCGACGCCCTCGCCCACGACGCCTATAAGGCCGTCTTCCGGGCGGTGGCGACGATGCGGTCCGGCACGGAGTGGCAGGTGCCCCGCTACCCCGACGGCACGGGCAAGCCGAGCATTTGGGGAAACATGGAGCGTGCCCTCGGGTTTCTCGCTTCGGGGGCCGTCAACGTCAACGGCCTGCACACGATGGCCGACCCGGCGGACTGCCAGTCGGCCTACGAGGCGGTCCTCGAGAAGCGGATCGACGGGCTGACCGTCGCGTTCGACTGGACGCAGATCTCGGGAGCAAGCTGGGGAGCAGCATGAAAGTGAAGGCGATCCGGGCGACGTGTGTTGCGGCGTTTATGTTGGGCCTGGTGCCGGGTGTCGCACTCGGCGCGGCGGAGCCGGGCGGCGGGGCCGGCGGCTTCGAGGTCTTGAACGACGGCTCCTTCTGGCGGTTCCACGCCGCCTGGCGGACGCCCGCCACGGTCACCGACGGGCAGTACGACCTCGGCGGGGGGCACCCCATCCCGAAGGGCGGCACGCGGTGGGTCCGGAACAGCTTCACGGAGCCGACGCCCCCGCCACCGGACGGCTGGGACGCGCTCGAGTTCGACGATTCCGGCTGGCGGCGCCTGGCGGGGCCGCCCTTCGGCGGATACGGCGGCGGAGCGGCCGCCGAGATCTACCTCCTCTGTGCCCGGACCCGATTCGGCGTCACCGACCCCGCGAAGGCCGGGCCGCTCACGCTGGACCTGACGTACCGCGGCGGGGTCGTCGTCTACCTGAACGGCCGGGAGGTCGCACGCGGCCACATGCCGCCCGGAAACGTCGAGCCGTTGACGCTCGCCGTAGACTACGAGCCGGAGGTCTTCGCCGGGCCGGACGGCATGCCCCTGAAACCCCTCGGACGCGGCAAGGAACCCCGCGGCGAGCTCCTCGGGCACTACCGCGAGCGGTTCCGGACGCTCCGCGTGAAGCTGCCGGCCGGGATGCTTCGGCGGGGAGTGAACGTCCTCGCCCTGGAGCTGCATCGGGCCGCCATCCCCACGCGGCTCGGGCCCGTCGTCGAAGGCAGCTCCTGGCACCCGCGGGTCGGCAAGAACGTGTGGGGCACGTGCGGCCTGGTGGGCATCTCCCTGACGGCCCCGGCGGGTGACGGCCTGGTGGCGAACACCGGCGACGTCCCGCCGCAGCAGGTCTGGACGTGCGACACCCTCGTGCGGCCCGGCGTCGACCTGGATCGTGCCGACCCGCTGGAGCCGCTGTGGCCGGTGCGCCTCGCGACGCCGGCCGGCGGCGTGTCGTCCGGCCAGGCGGTGGTCAGCGCGGCGGCGCCGCTTTCGGGCGTCTCGGCCAGGCTGAGCGACTTGAGGACGGACGCCGGCGCAAGCCTCGACGCCGCGTGCGTCGAGGTCGGCTACGCCACGGCGGGCGAGAAGGTCCCGCGGCTTCTCGCAAACCCGCCCGACGCGGCCCGAATCGTGCCCATTTTTCTCCTTGCACGCGTGCCGAAGGACGCACCGCCGGGCCTTTACCGCGGTACGCTCGTCATCGAGGGCCTCCGGCGGCCCCCGCGGGCCGAGGTCCCCGTCGAGCTGACCGTCTACGACTGGAAGCTCCCCGACCTGGCGGACTACGGCACGTCGGTCAGCCTGCTCCACTCGCCGGAGTCGATCGCGCGGCAGTACGGTGTCGCGTTGTGGTCGGACAGGCACTTCGAGCTGCTGGAGCGGTCGATGGCCCTGATGGGCTATGCCGGCAACCACCTGCTGAGCGTGCCGGTCCTCGCCGAGGACGTCTTCGGCGACCAGCCCCTGGTCGTGTTCCGCCGGGAGGGCGGCGGGTACGTGCCGGACTTTCGCTTCGCGCGGCGGTACCTGGAGCTCTACGACCGGCACGCGCCCGCGCCGCGGTTCCTCTCGGTCCAGGTGTGGAACTACGACGTGTCGCGCCGCGGCTTCGGCCGGGACGGCGGCGACGAGAAGTGGATGTGCGAGACAATCAAGGTCCGCTTGCTCGAGGGCGATCGGCTCGTGCCGGCCGAGATGCCCGTCTACACGAAGCCGGGGACGGAGGCGACCTGGGCGGCCGTCGCGGCGGGCATCAAGAAGGTCGTGGCGGACCTCGGCTGGGACCGGACGCGGCTCCTCTGGGGCACGGGCGGCGACAACCTCCCCAACACCGAGATCGTCGCCTTCTTCAAGGCACTCGCCCCCGAGGTGCACTGGCGGGTCGTCACCCACGGCGGCAGCGTCCGCAACTGGGGCCCGACCGTCGAGGACCGGACCCAGCCGGGCGGCCTGGTCGTCGGCTACGCCAACGTCGTGCGGCGGAACTATTCCCGCCGGACCGTCGTCCCGGATGCCCCCATCGACTGCCTGAAGCGCGACGGCGTCACGTCGTGCCCCATCGACTACCTGACGATGGCGCCGCTGGGGCGGATCGCGGCCAACTTTGCCGGCACCGGGTTCCTGAGCTTCGACACCTGGTCCTGGCCCGCCGAAGACGGCCGGCAGCGCGGGCCCATCCGCCGGTACGCGCCCTTCGGCAACATCCATCCGAGCGGCGGTCCGTTCGTCGCGCCCGGCCCGGACGGGGCGGCCCCCAGCCCGCAGCTCCGGGCCTTCCGCGAGGGGCTCCAGGTCACCGAGGCGGTCCTACGCCTCCGGGCCGCCCTGGCCGACCCCGAGCGGCGGGCCGCGGCCGGGCAGGAGCTCGCCGACGAGGCCGAGCGGGCCGTCCAGGTCCTGATGGACGTGATGGAGAGCAACCGCGCGGTCCGCCCGGCGGGCACGGCCGACGTCTGGCCGCACGTGCGGCGGGTGTACGAGTTGGCGGCCGAGATCTGCCCCGACGCGGCGCCCTGGCCCGACCGGTCCCAGGGCCTGTCGCGGCTGCCTGCCTCTTGACGCCGCGTCTTGCCCGAGTCCGTGCGGGGCGTACCTCGCCCTTGCACCCGCTCGATGTCCCCGGGAAACTACCCACCCAGGATTCATAGTTCGGGCCACGGTCTGCCGCGAGTGGCGCCGATAGCGATCGCCACCCCCCGGCAGGAAGATGGAAAGACGCGGCCGCGCACCCATCCGGCGTCACGGGCCCGACTTGCGTGGGCTGCCCGGCGGCCCCGTCCGCCGAGCTATAATGGAGGCATGCGCGGCCGGGACGAATGCCGCCGGCGTGTGCCCGAGCTGCGACAGGCGGGTGGGGGCCCGGCATCACGGGAGGTCCGGCCATGGAGAATGCCCAGGTTGCCGACATCTTCGACGAGATCGCCGACCTGATCGAGCTGTCGGGCGGCAACGAGTTCCGCATCCGCTCCTACCGCTCGGCCGCCCGGACCGTGCGGGACCTCTCGGAGCGGCTCGAAGACCTCGTCGAGGGGGGCGAAGACCTCTCGGACCTGCCGAACATCGGCGAGAGCACCGCCGAGAAGGTCCACGAGATCCTGGAGACCGGCTCCTGCGAGCGACTCAGGGAGATGCGGGAGAAGGTCCCGCCGGGCCTCGTGGAGCTGATGCGGGTCCCCAACCTCGGCCCCCGCAAGGTCATGCAGCTTCACCAGAAGCTGGGCATCGTGTCGCTCGACGACCTGAAGAAGGCCTGCGAGGGCGAGAAGGTCCGCGACCTCGACGGCTTCGGTGCCAAGACCGAGCAGGACCTCCTCAAGGGCCTGAAGACGCTCGAAGCGACGGCCGGCCGGTACCTGTACAAGGCCGCCGCCGACCACGTCGAATCGATCACCCGCCACCTCGACAAGATCGACGCCGTCGAGCGGTACGAGGTGGCGGGCAGTTTCCGCCGCCGCAAGGAGACGGTCGGCGACCTCGACATCCTGGTCCACGCCTCCGACCGCGACGAGGCCACCGAGGCGGTCCTCGAGTGCCGCGAGATCGACGAGGTCCTGAGCCGCGGCAAGGAGAAGGTCTCGGTGCGCCTGTCGAGCGGGCTCCAGATCGATTTTCGATACTTCGATCCGGCCAGCTTCGGGGCGGCCCTGATCTACTTCACCGGCTCGAAGGCCCACAACATCAAGCTCCGCAAGCGGGCCGTCGACCGCGACTGGAAGCTCAACGAGTACGGCCTGACGAAGGGCGACCAGCCCCTCGCCGGCAAGACCGAGGAGGCCGTCTACCACCGGCTGAACCTGCCCTGGGTCCCGCCCGAGCTGCGGGAGGACCGGGGCGAGATCGAGGCCGCCGAAGCCGACGAGCTGCCCGACCTCGTGGAGCTCGACCACGTCCGCGGCGACCTCCAGGCCCACACCGACGCCACCGACGGGGCCAACTCGATCCGGGAGATGGCCCAGGCCGCCGCCGAAAAGGGCTACCAGTACTTCGCCATCACCGACCACTCCAAGCGCGTGACGATGGCCAAAGGGCTCGACGACGATGCGGCCCGGAAGCACGCCGACGCCATCCGCGACGTCGATTCGCATATCGACAAGCTTTGGCTCATGGCCGGCATCGAGGTCGACATCCTGAAGAGCGGCAAGCTGGACCTGGAGGAGAAGACCCTGGAAGAGATGGACTGGGTCGTCGCCAGCATCCACTACGACCGCAACCTCGGCAAGGACAAAATGACCGAGCGGTACCTCTCGGCCATCAAGAGCGGCGTCGTTCACTGCCTCGGGCACCCCCTGGGGCGGATCATCGGCGGGCGCGACCCCATCCCGCTCGACATGGACCGCATCTTCGAGGCCTGCGTCGCACACGGCGTCCGGATCGAGATCAACGGGCAGCCCGACCGGCTGGACCTGCCCGACACCCACGTCAAGCGGGCCCGCGAGGCGGGCGTGGAGTTCACCCTCGGCACGGACGCCCACAAGCTGTCGGACCTCGACTTCATGCGGTTCGCCGTCGGCGTCGCCCGCCGGGGTTGGCTCGAGAAGAAGGACGTCCTCAACACCCGCACCGAGAAGCAGCTCCGCAAACGCCTGAAAAAGGACTGACCATGGCCGGCAAGAAGGACATCCGGGAGCGGGTCGAGGAGATGACGAAGAAGGAGGCCCGGAAGCGGGCCCGCGAGCTCCGGGAGGAGGCCGACACCGACCGGTACCGCGGCGTGATGGGCGCCACCGACGAACCGCTCGTCTCCTCCGACATCATCGCCGACTCCCGGGCCTCCATCGTCGACCTCGAGATGACCCAGGTGGTCGACGGGGACCTCGTGAAGGTAATGAGCTGGTACGACAACGAGTGGGGCTACGTCAGCCAGATGGTCCGGCACGCCCTGAGCACGCTCCAGCGGGCGGGCCATGACTTTCCTGTCCCCTGGCGGCTCGTCTCGCCGGGAGAAAGGGCAGGGGCCGAGGGGACCTTCGGGGCCGGTCCACCAGGGACGGACCGGGGCGGGTCGGGGAGAGGAACACGGCATGGCCGGTGACGACGCGCCGCCCGCACACGCCCGAAGCGTCCGGGACGTGCTCGACGCCCAGGGCGTCGACGCCGGGCAGGGCCTCTCGGACGAGGAGGTCCGGCGCCGCCGCCAGGAGCACGGCCCCAACCGCCTGCCCCAGGCCGAGGGGCCCGGTGTCTGGCAGGTGGCCGCCGACCAGTTCAAGAGCGTCGTCGTGGCCATCCTGGGGGTCGCGGCGGTGCTGGCGTTCGTCGCCGGCCAGGCGGCTGAGGGCGTCGCCATCGTCGCGGTCCTGGTCGTCAACGGCCTCATCGGGTTCGTGGGCCAGTGGCGGGCGGTCCGCTCCATGCAGGCGCTCCGCGAGAAGGGCAAGCCGCGGGCCCGCGTCCGCCGCGACGGACGCGAGGGCCAGGTCCGCACGACCGACCTGGTGCCCGGCGACGTCGTCGTCCTGGAGGCCGGCGACGCCGTCCCGGCCGACCTCCGGCTCATCGAGGCCAACCACTTCCACGCCGACGAGTCGTCGCTGACGGGCGAATCGACCCCCGCCTCCAAGAGCACCGAGCCGGTCGACGCGGAGGCCCCCCTGGCCGAGCGGTCCGGCATGGTCTACCGCGGGGCGACCGTGACGGAGGGCTCCGGCGAGGGGGTCGTCGTCGCCACGGGCAGCCGGACCGAGATCGGCCGCGTCACGGAGCTGGCCGAGGAGGTCGAGTCGGGCCCGTCGCCGCTCCAGGAGCGGCTGAACCGGTTCGGGGCCCGGATGGGGTGGCTCGCGTTGGCCCTGGCGGGCCTGGTGGCCGCCGCGGGGTACGCCTCGGGCCGGCCGATCCTGTTGATGGTCGAGACGGCCGTCGCGTTGGGGGTGGCGGCCGTGCCGGAAGGCGTGCCCGTGGCCACGACGATCGCGCTGGCGCGCGGCATGTGGCTGCTGGCCCGGCGAAACGCCCTGGCCCGGCGGCTGACCGCCGTCGAGGCCCTCGGCGCCACGACCGTCATCTTCGCCGACAAGACCGGCACGCTGACCGAAAACCGAATGACCCTCCGCCGGGTCGTGACACCCGCCGGCACGCACGATCTGGACGAAGCGGACGAGCAGGGGAGCGAGACGCCCGAGCCGGGCCCCATCGTCCGGCGAATCCTCCAGATCGGCGCCCTGTGCAACAACGCGACCGTGGACGAGGAGGACCAGCCGTCCGGCGACCCGATGGAGGTGGCCCTGCTCCGGGCGGCCCGGCGATTCGGGCACGACCGCGACGGTCTGCTCGACCGGTGGCCCGAGGACCGGGAGGTGGCCTTCGACCCGGACGTCATGATGATGGCCACGGTCCATGAGGAGGAAGGGGGGTACCGGGTGGCCGTCAAGGGGGCACCCAAGGCGGTCCTGGGGGCGTGCGACACGATCGCCACGGAGGACGGCGAGGGGGAGGAGCCGCTCCGCGACGAGCGGCGCAAGGAGTGGGCCGAGCGGGTCCGAGGCATGGCCGAGGAGGGCCTGAGGCTCCTGGCGATGGCCGAGAAGCGGGTGGACGACCCCGACGCCGAGCCCTACGAAGGGCTCCGGTTCCTGGGCGTGGTGGGCCTGGCCGATCCCCCACGCGAAGGGGTCCGGGAGGCCATCGCCGCCTGCCGCGGGGCCGGCATCCGACCCATCATGGTCACCGGCGACCGGGCCGAGACCGCCGTCACGGTGGCCGAGGAGGTCGGCCTGGAGACCGGCGGCGACGACGGCGTAATGACCGGCCGCGAGATCGGCCGGGGCGACGACCTGGACGAGGACGTCCGGCGACGGGCCCTCGGGGCCTCGGTCTTTGCCCGCCTGAGCCCCGAGCAGAAGTACCACCTGCTCCGCCTGTACCAGGAGGAGGGCGAGACGGCCGCCATGACAGGCGACGGCATCAACGACGCCCCGGCCCTCCGGAAGGCGGACGTCGGCGTGGCCATGGGCCGCCGGGGCACCGACGCCGCCCGCGAGGCCGCCGACATCATCCTCAAGGACGACGCCTTCGCCACCATCGTGACGGCGGTCCGGGAGGGCCGCGTCATCTTCGCCAACATCCGCAAGGCCCTGATGTTCATGCTGTGCACGAACCTGGCGGAGATCCTGGCCGTCGGGATCGCGTCGCTGGCCGGGGCCCCGCTGCCTTTGAGGCCCCTCCAGATTCTCTATCTGAACGTCCTGACCGACGTGTTCCCGGCCCTGGCCCTCGGGGTCGGCAAAGGCAGCCCGACCGTCATGGACCGCCCCCCGCGGCCGAAGGAGGAGTCGGTGCTCACGCGCCGGCACTGGCTGGCTATCGGGGCGTGGAGCGTGGTGCTGGCGGCGTGCGTCCTGGGGGGGCTGGCGTGGGCGGTGAAGGGGGCCGGCATGGAGACGCCGCGGGCGGTGACCGTCTCGTTCCTGACGCTGGGGTTTGCGAAGCTGTGGTTCGTCTTCAACCTGCGGGACCGGGGGTCGCGGCTGTGGGACAACGACGTAGTGCGGAACCCGTGGATCTGGGCGGCCCTGGCGGGGTGCGCGGCCCTGCTGGTGGCCGCCGCCAAGGTGCCGGGCCTCTCGTTCGTCCTGAAGACCGAGGGCCCGGGCGCTGCGGGGTGGGCCATCGTGCTGGGCCTCAGTCTCGTCCCCGCCGCGGCGGGACAAGTGCTGCGGGCCGTCCAGCGGCTCCGGTCGAGGGGGTCGGCTGTGGAGTGAGACGCAGCCGCACGGCAGCCCGGCGTGTTTCCACGCCGGGCGAAGTGGCGGCCATCGGCCGCGGGGCGTGAAGGAGGCGACACGTGAACACGCTGGTCAAGACCTTCCTGAAAGGGCTGGCGGTCGTCCTGCCGATCGGCCTCAGCCTGTACATCGTCCACTGGCTGGGGGCGGGGACCGAAGCCCTGCTCGGCCCGCCCCTGGAGGAGCTTCTCGGCACGGAAGGGCCGCTGCAGTACCGCACGGGGATGGGCGTGGCGGCGGGCGTCCTGATCGTTTTCGCGGTGGGCCTCCTGTCGCACGGGGCCCTGTTCCGCCGTATCCTTGGGCTCGTGGCCCTCGCGCGGGGATGCCAGTGAAGCCGGCGCGCTGCCGGCCCGCAGCAGTTCTTCACGCCCGATTCAGCCTTTCCCGGGGGGTGGGACATTCTCCCAGGGGGCTTTGGGGCCTCGTCCCGTGGGGCAACCCGCGGTTCTCGGATGGTCTTCTGCGCCTCGACGGGCCATCATGGGGAATCAGCGAAGGCGGGCACGTTGCGTCCCCGGCACGCTGTATCACCAGGAGGAGAGCCGATGCGAATCTGCATGACCCATTTCGCGTTCTTTCCGACCACGGGAGGCGTCGAGTCGCACCTGCTGGACCTGTGCTGCGAACTCGTCCGACAGGGCCACGAGGTCCACGCCCTCGTCGGGTCGCTCGAAGGCCGGCCCGACCAGGAGGAGGTCGAGGGCGTCCAAGTCTACCGGACCGACCTGATGAATCCGGAGCACATCCGCGACGAGAAAGGGAAGAGGGACCTCGCCGCGGACGAGCAGGACGAGGAGCTGACCGAGGCCGTCCGGCAGATGTACGCGGACTTCATCAAAGAGCACGAGATCGAGGTGGTCCACGGGCACAACTTCCACCACTTCGTGCCCGAGCACGCCATGGCCCTGACGGCCCTGTGGGAGGAGGGCGTGCCGAACGTCCTGACGGTCCACGAGGTCTGGAGCGAGTTCATCTGCGAGGACCTCCTCAAGCGGGCCAAGTGGGACTACATCATCACGTTCTGCAAGCACGTGACCAAGGGCATCCGGGACCAGGCCCCCCATCTCGACAACATCGAGGTCATCTATCCGGGTATCGACGTGGGGCTCTTCTCGCCCGAGAACGACGACCCGAAGTGGGCCGACAAGCTGGGCCTGAAGGACCGCCCCGTCGTCATCCACCCCGCCCGGATGCTCCCCTGGAAGGGCGTCATCTACACCGTCCGGGCCATGCGGAAGGTCCGCGAGGAGTTTCCCGAGGCGGCCCTCATCATCACCGACACCGACGACATCGTCGACTGGATCCGCGAGCTCCAGGGGTACAAGGAAGAGGTCCGGCACGCCATCGACGCCTTGGGCCTCTCGGACAACGTCATCATCCAGTCGTTCCCCTACATGGAGCTGCCCTGGGTCTACAACTATTGCGACGTCGTCACGTATCCGACGATCGGGGAGGAGCCGTTCGGCCTGGTGCCGGTCGAGGCGATGGCCTGCGCCAAGCCGGTCGTCGTGACCCCGAGCGGCGGGATCGTCGAGTCGGTCCTCGACGAGGAGACGGGCTTCTTCGTGCCGAAGCGGGACGCCGACGCCCTGGCCGAGAAGATCGCCCTCTTGCTCAGGGACAAGGAGCTGGCGGCCCGGTTGGGCGAAGCCGGCCGCAAGCGGGCCGTCGAGGTCTTTTCCCGCGAGCGGATGACCCAGGACACGGTCAGCGTCTACGAGCGAGCCATCGAGGGGTCGCACCGGCGGAAGGAATCGCGCGTTCATGCCTAGACGGGCGGCGCCCGCGGGCCTAGGATGGGCCAAGCGACGAGTCGAACCGCTGGAGGATACACCATGGCGAAGTGCCCACCATCCGGCGAACCCGTGCACATGCCGATCTCCCCCCGGGGCTGGGGTCTGTGCCCAGCCGAGGACCGCAACAGCCCCGTCCTGGACGCCTTGGGCCTCTCGAAGGAGGACCTGGAGCACCGGGCCCGCGAGAATACCTACCACTGGCTGCCCCGCCAGTTCGACGACCAGGCCGGGGCGTTCCACGGCTACTACGACGCCCGGTCCCGGATGCTGACCGAGCCGCAGACCGTCAACCTGATCGCCCCGTTCCAGTGCATGGCGGCGTTCGACCGGTACGAGGACGAGCAGTTCCTCGAGATGGCCCGCCGCTGTGGCGACTGGCTCGACGAGTTCATGGTCGAGACGCATCCGATGAGTCTCGTCGCCGGCGGTGTTCGCGATAACATCAAGCCCACCCAGCTCTGGACGAAGTACACCGCCGATTACGTGACGCTGAACCTGGGGCTGTGGGAGCGGCTGGAGGACGAGGTGTACCTGTCTCGGGCGACCGGCAGCAGCCGGTTCCTCCTCCAGTCGCAGAACCACCACTTCGCCCCCAAGTACGACCACTTCCACGAGAGCTGGCTGACGCGGGGGTGGCAGTCGTTCGGGCGGGTCATCGTGGCCCTGATCGCCCTCCAGGAGTTCACCGGCGACCGGATGTGGCTCGAACGGGCCCACGACTGGGCCGAGTATGCCCTCACGCTCCAGGCCGAGAACGGCTCCTTCTACTTGATCAACAATATCTATTACAGCAGCGACATGGCGGCCGACGAGATCCGGGCCCTCGTACGCGTCTACCTGCGGACCGAGGACGAGCGGTTCCTGGAAGCGGGCCTGCGGTTCGCCGACTGGCACCTCGAGACCCAGCGGCCCGGAGGGGCCTGGCACCTCAGCGAGGACCGATGGGGCGTCCCGGTCACCGAGTACGTCGGGCCCGGCGACATGCCCAACATCGCCATCGCCCTGCTCCTGGCCCACAAGGCCAGCGGCCGGCCGGAGTACGTCGACGGCGCCGCCCGGGCCCTCCGATACTCCCTGAACCAGCAGCAGGTGCCCGGCGGCGAGGACGCCCCCTATATCGACGATCCGAACACCCACTGGGGGTTCTGGTCGTGGGACCCGCCCTACGACTACACCATGAGCGCTGACCAGTCGACCCACCACGTCCGGGGGTACTGGTTCTTCCTGGACTACCTGCTGTCGCTGCCCGACGAGCAGCTCGACGAGATCGAGGTCCACGCCCGAGGCGCTTCGCCGGAGGCCCAGCCCAGCGCCTGAACCCCCGCGCACCGACCCCCGGAACGGCCCCATGGTTCCACCGCCCGGCACCCCCCCGACGTGGACGGTCGACGAGGCCGCCTGGGGGCCCGAGCGCAACGCCGTCTGGGAGTCGCTCCTGGCCGCCGCCAACGGCTACCTCGGCCTCCGCGGCTACCCCGAAGAGCCGTTCGACGCCGGGCCTACCTGCCGCGAGATCTACGTCGCCGGGGCGTTCAATCCCGGTTCGGACGGCATCCCCGAGCTGGCCCCCGTCATGGACTTCCTGGCGGCCGAGATCGAGTTGGACGGCCGGCCCGTCCGCCTCGCCCCCGGCCGAGTCGGCGAGTACCTCCGCCGGCTCGACATGCGGCGGGGCCTGGTGACCCGGTCCCTGGTCTACACCGAGGAAGGTCGGTCGACGCGACTGGTCTTCGAGCGGTTCGCCAGCCTCGCGAATCCCCATCTGGCGGGCCAGTCCATCGACGTCACGCCCCTCGACTGGAGCGGCGAGGTGACCGTCCGCCTGTGGGTCGACTGGGCGGGCGACGAGCGGCGGCGGCACCATCTGCGGCTGCTCCACGTCCGCCACATGGGCCGCGACCGGCTCCTGGCCGTCGCCACCACCCGGGAGACGCGGGTCCGTATCGGCCACGCCTGCCGGGCCTCCGCATGGGTCCAGCAGGCCGCCCCCCCCAGGCCCGGCCACCTGTTCGCCCCGGGGCGGCTCGGTTTCGCCTACGAGACGCACCTGGAGTGCAACCAGCGGGCCGTCTTCGACCGCATCGTCTCCACCTACACCTCCCGCGACCCCGAGACCACCTCCGTCGAGCGGTGCTGTCTCCGCGAGGTCCGGACCCTGGAGGGCGGGACCTACGGCGTGTATCGGCGGCGGCACGTCCGGGCCTGGCGGCGGCGATGGGGACGCATCGACCTGGAGATCGACGGGCCCGAGGACGACCAGCGGGCCGTCCGGTTCGCTATCTTCCACCTCTTCCAGTGCTGCTCCCAGCGGGACCCCTCCGTCAGCATAGCCGCCAAGGGCCTGAGCGGCCCCGGCTACAGGGGGCACGTCTTCTGGGACACCGAGATCTTCATCGTGCCGATGTTCGTCGCGGTCAGCCCCCGCGACGCCCGCCGGCTCCTCCACTACCGGGTCCTCACCCTCGACGGGGCCGCCCGCAAGGCCCGCGATGCCGGCTACGAGGGGGCCATGTTCGCCTGGGAGAGCACCGACACGGGCGACGAGACCTGTCCCCCCTACGTGCCCGACCCCAAGACCGGCGAGCCCGTCCGCGTCCTGACCGGCGACCTCCAGCACCACATCTCGGCCGACGTGGTGTACGCGGCGTGGCAGTTCGTACGGGCCACCGGCGACACGACGTTCCGCGAGCGGCAGCTCCTGGTCCTGGCGGTCGAGACGGCCCGCTTCTGGGCCGGCCGCGTCACGTGGCAGGCCGACCGCGGGCGGTACGAGGTCCGCGGCGTCATCGGGCCGGACGAGTACCACGAGGAGGTCGACAACAACGTCTACACGAACTTCGTGGCCGCGTGGAACCTGCGGCTCGCGGCCCAGGAGGCGGCCCGGATGCGGGAGGTCCACCCTCGGGGCCGGCTCCTGAAGCGGCTCGACGTCTCCGAGGACGAGATCGAGCGGTGGCGGGCCGTCGCCGAGGCGCTCTACGTCCCCCGGCCCGGCGACGACGGGCTCCTGGAGCAGTACGAGGGGTTCTTCGACCTCTCCGACCCCGGGCCGGAGGGCATCCGGGCCCTGTCGGCCCAGGTCTCCGACGAGCCGGAGAAGGAACGCATGGCCCGCATCCATCGGGCCCAGGTCCTCAAGCAGGCCGACGTGCTCATGCTGATGGTCCTCTTCCCGGAGGCGTACGATGAAGCGGTCCGGCGGCGGAACTGGGACTACTACGAGCCGCGGACGGCCCACGACTCGTCCCTCAGCCCCAGCGTCCACGCCATCGCCGCCGCCGACCTGGGCATGCCCGAAGAGGCCTACGACTACTTTCGCCGCTCCGCCTTTATCGACCTGGACGACACGATGGCCAACACGGACGCCGGCCTGCACATGGCGGCCCTGGGCGGCGCCTGGCAGGCCGTCTTCCGGGGGTTCCTGGGGCTGCGGTTGGGACGCGACCCCGACGCCGAGGGGCTCGAAGTCCGGCCCCGCCTCCCGAAGGCCTGGCGTGGTGTGACGGCGCGGTTCTTCCACCGAGGCCGGGCCTACCGCCTGAAGGTCACCGGCTCGGCGTACGAGATGACGCACGAGTCCTGATCGGCCGAGACGCTGGTCTGTGGCCGTCGCCGCCGGCATCCCGAAATTCAGGGATGGCCCCACACACAAAGCGGAGCGCCGCCCATGGTGTGCCACGACCGCAAGGAGGACAATGGGGGCAATCAGCGGGCACATTGCCCCGGCGGGCCGGGAGGCCTGCCGCACATGCGTCACTCGAAAGGGGGTCTCGCCATGGGTCAAGGACCTGCGCCGGAACCGTCGGAAGGACAATCCACCCCGCCGCGGGGACCCACGCCGAAGGGGTTCCAGTTGCCGGAGGCGTTTCACTTTCTCCGGCCCGGGTGGTGGGTCGTCCACCTGATCGCCATTCCGCTCCTGCTGGTGATCGGCAGCTTCATCGGCAAGGGCTGCGGCGGCTAGCCCCGCCCGGCGGCGCCTCGACCGCACCGGTTCGGCCAGCCGAGAGCGACGGCCGGGCCCCCGGGAACAAGGCCCCGATGGGGACCGATCGTTCTTCGGCCGGTGCGTCGAGTGTTTCCTGGAGTACGTGCCATGGCCATTCGTCGACACCGTGGACGCGAGGTCACCTTCACGTGCAAGCCCGCGTCCCTGGCCACCCAGGCCTACCTCGTGGGCAGCTTTAACAACTGGGACCCGCAGGCCCGCCGCATGCGCAAGATGCCGGACGGCACCTTCCGGGCCCGCCTCAAGCTCCCGCCCGGCGAGCACCAATACAAGTTCGTCTGCGACGGCGTCTGGCTGAACGACCCGGAGGCCGACACCCTGGTGGCCGACGATGCGGGCCGCCTGAACAGCCTCGTCTGGGTGCCGTGACGGCCCCGGCGTTGCGCCGGCCCCGGGCGAGGGCTGCTCGTGCCGGCCTGTTCCCATGCTTGACCGGGGCCCGGCGGGCCGTATATCCTATACGGTGTGTCCGTTGGGGTCGGGGGGCCGTAACACGGGGGTCGGGATGCAGGGGTCGGGGTCCAACTGCCGGAAACCCGCGCCCGCGGACTCTCAGCCGCCGTCTGCCCACCGGGCGGCCGACGGCCCGGGCGCCGAGGCGCATCGTGATGCACCCGGGGAGCCGCGCGCCGCCGGCGAGAGCGTCCGCCTGCTCAGCCGGGCCCTTCGCGTCCTGACGGCCGTCAACCGGGCCCTCGTCCGCTTCGAGGAGGAACGGGCCTTCCTGGACGAGATCTGCCGCATCTGCGTCCAGGAAGCCGGGTACCGCCTCGCCTGGGTCGGTTACCGGGAGGGCGACGCGAAGAAATCCATCCGGCCCGTGGCCCAGGCGGGCTTCGAGCAGGGCTACCTCGAATCGAGCCCGTTCTCCTGGGCCGAGACCCCCCACGGTCAGGCCCCGAGCGGCCGGGCCGTCCGCCAGGGTCGGCCCATCGCCTGCCAGAACATCCTCGCCGACCCCCACTTCGTCGAGTGGCGCGACGACGCCGCCAGGCGCGGCTACGCTTCCACGCTGGCCCTGCCGCTCGTCCTCGACGCCGAGGTCTTCGGCGTCCTCAACATCTACTCCGACGAGCCGGCCGACTTCGACGCCGACGAGGTCGATCTGCTGGTCCAGATGGCCGAGGACCTGGCGTTCGGCATCGGGGTGCTGCGCGCCCGGCAGCGTCGGGCGAAGACGGAGCGCCGCCTCCAGCAGACCTCCGAACTGCTCGAACGCATCTTCGACAATGTCCACATGCTCATCGCCTACCTCGACACCGACTTCAACTTCATCCGGGTCAACCAGGCCTACGCCCGCGCCGGGGGGAAGCACCCCGACTACTTCGTCGGCAAGAACCACTTCGACCTGTTCCCCCAGGCCGGCAACGAGGCGGCCCGGCGGGCCCTCAAGATGATCTTCCAGGGCGTCCTCCGAACGGGCCGCCCCTACGTCGTCTTCGAGAAGCCGTTCATCTATCTCACCGACGGCGACCGCGGCGTCACCTACTGGGACTGGAGCCTCCGCCCCGTGAAAGACCCCGACGGGGACGTCGTCGGGCTTGTTCTCACCCTGGTGGAGGTCACCGAGCGGAAGCGCCTGGAGCGGATGGTCCTGGAGGCCAGCGACCGGGAGGCCGAGCGGATCGGCCGCGACCTCCACGACACCCTCGGCCAGCATCTGACGGCGATGTCGTACCGGTGCGAGAACCTGGCCCAGGACCTGGCCCAGGACGGCCGGCCCCAGGCCGAGGACGCCGCCGAGCTGGCCGAGCTGGCCTGCCAGACGATCCGCGAGGCCCGGTCGCTGGCCCGGGGCCTCTCGCCGGTCGAGCCCGGGCCGGAGGGCCTCGTGGGGGCGATCCGGGGCCTGGCCGAAACCACCGCCGAAGTCTTCGAGGTCTCCTGCGAGCTGGACTGTCCCGAGCCGGTGCCGATCCACGACGGCAGCGCGGCGACGCACCTGTTTCGCATCGTCCAGGAGGCCGTCAACAACGCCGTCCGCCACGCCGGCCCCTCACGCATCGCCATCCGCCTGGTCCGCGACCAGGGAGGCCTGTCGCTGTCGATCGCCGACGACGGCGACGGCATCCCCGAGGACGCCGGGTCCGCCGGCGGCATGGGCCTCCACACGATGCAGCACCGGGCCAGCCTGATCGGCGGCCAATGGGAGATCGAGCCGGGCGAGAACGGCGGCACGGTGGTCCGCTGTCGCCTGCCCCTGCCTCTCGGCACCCAGGGAGAACGCGCCCATGCCTGACTCCGCTTCTACGCTCGGGGCCACCGAGCCCGCCCGGGTCCTGATCGTCGACGACCATCCGGCCGTCCGGCGGGGCCTGCTCGACGCCATCGCCCGGGCCGACGACCTGGAGGTCTGTGGCGAAGCGGCCACCGTCCGCGAGGCCAAGCAGCTCGTCAAGGAGCACCGGGCCGACGTCGCCCTCGTCGACATCACCCTGGAGGAGGGGAGCGGCCTGGAGTTGATCAAGGACCTGGCGGCCGGTAAGCGGCCCGTCAAGGTCCTCGTTCTCTCGATGCACGACGAGACCCTTTACGCCGAGCGGGCCCTCCGCGCCGGGGCCCAGGGCTACCTCATGAAGGGCGAGCCCTTGGGACGCGTCGTCGAAGGGCTCCGCCAGGTCTTGAGCGGTCAGGTCTGCCTCAGCGACCGGATGAGCGGCCGCCTCTTGAAGCGGGTCGTCGGCGGCCGGGACGTGGACGAAGGCACCTCGCCCGTCGACGCCCTGACCGACCGAGAGCTGGAGGTCTTCGACCTGATCGGCCGCGGCCGCCGGACCCGCGAGATCGCCGACAGCCTCCACCTCAGCACCAAGACCGTCTACACCCACTGCGAGAACATCAAGCGGAAGCTCAAGCTGGCCGACGCCACCGAGCTCCACCAGCGGGCCTTCGACTGGGTCCGGACCGAGGCAGAACGGCCCTCCGCCGACACGTCGTCCACCGGCTGACGCCTTCGCACGCCCTCCCTTCGGGCCCGCCGCCTGGGGGGAAGCCCGTCTCCTCACAGGGACTATCTCCCACCGCGCGAGCGGGAATCCTCCGATTGTGCCCGTTTCGGGGCAGGTAGAGAATTCCGTGATTCACTGAGGCGGGCGCGTACAAGGCGCCGGCCGAAAAGTACGTGGAAGGAGGGCCCTGAGGTGCTGACGAGCGTGAGCGAGATCGAGGGACATGCCCTCGAAGCGACCGACGGCGAGCTGGGCAAGGTCAAGGACTGCTACTTCGACGACCGCGGCTGGCGCATCCGGTACCTGGTGGCCGACACCGGCACGTGGCTGCCCGGCCGCAAGGTGCTGCTCGCCCCCGAGGCCCTGGGCGAGCCCGATGCCGACGCCGAGGCCGTGCCGGTCCATCTGAGCCAGGAACAGGTCCGCGAGGCGCCGAGCGTCCGGGAGGACGAGCCGGTTTCGCGGCAGCACGAACAGGAGCTGGTGGCGTGGTTCGGGTGGGCCCCGTACTGGGTCGGCCCGGCCGTGACGGGCGGCGTCGTCCCCGTCCCGGTCCAGCCCGCCGACTGGGGCGGCAGCCCGTCCGAGCCCGCCGGCGACGACCATCTCCGAAGCGCCGACGAGGTCAGCGGCTACCGCGTCGAGGCCGCCGACGGCGACGAGGTCGGACACGTCGAGGACTTCATCATCGACCCCGAGACGTGGACCATCCAGTATCTCGTCATCGACACGCGGAACGGGCTGCCCGGCCGGCACGTCCTGGTCGCCCCCGCCTGGGTCCGACAGGTGGACTGGGCCGGCAAGCGGATGTTCGTCCAGATGACCGGCGACCAGGTCCGCAACAGCCCCGAGTACGACCCCTCCGAGCCGATCGACCGCCGGTACGAGGACGCGCTTCACGAGCACTACGGCCGGGCGAAGTACTGGGAGCAGGACTCGTCGCCAGGGTGATCGTGGCCGACGGTGCCGCGCCCCTTCGAGGGCCTCACGGCCGCCCTGAGCGTGGCCGAAGGGCGGCAGCCGCGCGACGCGGACCCGCGCCGTCGTGAGGGGCCACACGGGGCCCGTCAGTCGGATTCGCCGAAGGCCGCCGAAGCCGCCTCCCCGCCCGCCGTCAACAGGTCCCACTCGGCCGCCAGCGACCGCCTGAGCCGATGCCACCGGCCCGAGTCGGCCTCGCCCGGCTCGGGGGCGGCGCCGCGGGCCTTCTCATACACCTCGAGCAGCCGCTCCGCCGAGGCGTCCAGCGAGTACGCCTCGGCTGTCTCGCGGGCGGCCCGGGCCAGCTCCTCGCGGGCCTCGGCGTCCATCCGGGCCACCTGGGCCAGGGCCTCGGCGAACGCCTCCGCGTCCTCGTCCTCGACCAGCACCCCGTTCGTCCCGTCCGCCAGGATGTCGCTCGATCCGGGGGCTGCGAGGGCGACCACCGGCCGGCCGGCCGCCATCGCTTCGGCCAGCACGAGCCCTTGGGTCTCGCTCTTGGAGGCGAACGCGAAGACGTCGAGCGCGTGATAGGCGTCGGCCAGCTCCTGCCCCACCAGCCGGCCCGCCAGGTGGACCCGGTCGGCGACGCCCATCGCCTCCAGGGGGGCGGTCAGCTCCTCCTCGGCGTCGCCCGTGCCGACCACCAGGAACCGGGCCGTCTCGAACTCCTCCAGGAACCGGGCCACCCCCCGGCCGAGGGACCCCAGGTTCTTCTCCTCGGCCAGCCGGCCCACGTGGCCGACGACAAAGGCGTCCTCGGGAATGACGAGCCGCTCCCTCGCGGCCAGGCCGTCGCCCCGGCTGAACCGCTTCACGTCGACGCCCGTGGGGACGACGGCGATGGGGCTTCGGACGCCCCGCTCGCGGAGCCGTTCGGCGATGCTTTCGCTCGGCGCGACGACCCACTGGCACAGGTTGGCGTACTCGACGGCCAGGTGCTCGGCGAACCGGGCCAGCCGCTCGCCCCCTTCCAGCAGCGACCGGACGTAGGTCCCGTACTGCGTGTGATAGGTGAACACGAGCGGCAGGCCCCGCGACGCGGCGATCCGCAGCGCGTCGTCGCCCAGCAGGAACGGGTGGTGCGAGTGGACCACCGTGGGCTCGAACTCCCGGACCCGCCTCGTCAGCAGCCCGGGCACGGGCAGGGCGATGGCGAAGGGCCGCTTCAGCGGCCGGTGGATGCTCGGGACCCGGACGACGCCGGGTTCCGACTCGTCCTGGCCCTCGGCCTCGGGCGCGACGACGAGGACGTCGTGGCCCCGCTCGCGAAAGGCCTCGGCGCAGGACGAGACGCTCCGGGCCACGCCCCCGCCGAAAGGCTTGTAGACGTTCGTGATCATCAGGATTCGCATGGTCGGCCTCGCTGCGTCCTCTCGGGCAGTGCCCGTCGCTGCCGCCCTTGTACCAGGACCGGGCCGGCCGGCGCGCCCCGAGGACAATCCGCCGGGCGCGGGGGGGTCTCGCCGCCGACCGCCGTAGAGCAGGTTATTCGGATAGGCCCTTGGCTGCGCCCGCCGGCGGCTTCTCACTCCTCCGCCGTGAGCGACACGCGGGTGGGGCGCTCCAGGATGACCGTCCGGCGGATCGCCCGCCCGTCCGGCGTCTTCCACGCCAGTGTGACGGGGCCCGGCATCTGCCGGTTGACGACGGCGGGTTTCCCCGGCCGGACGACGACCATCCCGCTCGGCCGGTCGCGGACGAGGGCGGTCACGGTGACGGGGCCGGCGGCGCCCGGGGGCAGAACGACCGTCAGGCGGGTGCTCCGCGGCTCGTCCGTCTGGCCAAAGAGCGTCCAGATCTCGCCCTGGGGGTTGACGCCGAGCAGGTCTTCGGCCCCATCGCCATTCAGGTCCGTCACGACGCCGGCGCTCTGACCCCGGCCGAGGGCGACCGCCCCCTTGAGGTTCGACGCGCTCAGCATCAGCTCCCGCGCCAGGCCGAAGCAGGCGAACCCCCGGTTGAAGAACACCGCCGGATTGCCCCGGGCGTAGAAGAGGGCCACGCCCTGCTTGCCGTCGGCGTTGACGTCGCAGGCGGAGACGTCGCGGACGGCGGCCTCGCCCTCGCCGCCGTGGCGGACCAGCTCGCCGGTCTCAAACGCCGTGTTCCGCCAGGCGCCGGCGGCGTCGCGCGAGAGGAGCGCGAGGCCCTCCCGGCCGCCCGTGACGACGTCGAGCGACCCGTCGGCGTCGAAGTCGCCGCCCAGCGCCGCGTACGGCTCGCCGGCTGGCTCGAGCGGCGTGATGGCGGGGGCCGCGAACGTTCCCGCTTCGGCGGCGCCCGCATAGAAGACGAGGCCCTTGGCGTAGAGGGCGAGGAGGTCGCACCGTCCGTCGCCGTCGAAGTCCGCGACGACGCACAGTCCGCCGGCGCCGAGGTCGGTGCCTTTCGAGCCAGGCGCCGATCCGATCGGCCGCGCGGACCAAGTACCGCCCGCGCCACGGGCGATCAAGACGGGCCCGTCCGGCGTGCCGGCCACCAGGCCCGGCCCATCGTCGGCTCCCGCAGCCACCGCCGCCAACGACCGGACGCCCGCGAGTGCCACGCCCGGGCCGTCGGCGGCGCCGAAGGTGCCGTCGGCCGAGCGAACCGCGAAGCGGACGGCCTTTCCATCGTACCAGGCGAGGTCGATGCGTCCGTCGCGGTCGAAGTCGCCCGGGGCCATCGATCGCGACGCGGTGCGGAGGCCGGCGGTTGCTGTGGCGTCAACCGGCGGCCCGCCGTCCGAGTCGGATCGGATGAGCCGGTCGCCCGAGTCGGCCAGGACGAGGACGCACGGGCCGATCGCGCCGCCGAGGTCTGCCGCAACGCAGTCCCGTGCGGGGCCGCCGAGGGTGCCGAGTGCCCGGTCGCCGCCCCACTCCAGGTAGGAGCGGACCGGGAACTCGACCGTCGGGTCGGCGATCGTCTGCCGGGCGGCCCGGGCGAGCTGGTCGGCGCTTCCCGCCCAGACGAGCTCAAGGGCCTGCTCGTCGCGGTCGAGCGTCCAGACGCCGTCGCCTTCGGCTTCCGTGACGGCGAACCACGTCGTCGCGATCTGGACGGCGCCGGTCCTGGCGTCGCCGTCGCTTTCGCGAGAGATGAACAGGACCGCCGGGGCCGTCGGGCGGCCCGAGAAGGCCCGCGCGACCTCCGCCGGCTCGATGCTCACCGCCGAGGTCACGTCGAGGACGAGCGTCTCGGAGGCCGGCGCCGTGCCCTTGATCGTCCCGGTAATGCGGGCGGCGACCCGGCCGTCCTTCGGCGCCTTGACTTCGAGGGCGTGGATCGACCGGGAATCCATGACCAGGTCGGCGGGCGTGTAGTTGGGGTTGATGAGCGCTCGCGCCGGCCCGGCGACCAGGAGCAGCGCGGCAGCCAGGAAACCCGGCCTCATCGCTGCGACACGTGCTCTGCGAGGCGGGTCCGAGCCTGTCCTGAGCGAAGCCGAAGGGGGCCCGTCGCGCTCAGGCTTCGCTGGGCTTGTCCCGGCCCGCGGCGAAGTTGCCTCAGGGCCCTCACTCCTCCCCACCCCGCCCCTCTCCCGCCAGGGGAGAGGGACGAAGGGGAATGGCGTCCGAGCGGCGCGGGGCAGAGGATCGGCCATCGTCATTCCCCTGCCGCGCCGGCGGCCGTGTCGGGCGGGTCGGACCAGGCGCCGTTCTCGGTCTCTCCGGCCAGGGCGGCGGCGGCCGCGAACTCCCGGGCCGAGAGGCCCAGCCAGTCGAGGCCCACCTGGGCCTGCGGCACGGCCCGCCCGACGTGCCGGGCCATGCGGCGCTCCGCCAGCAGCGCCTGGAGCGCCCCCTTGCGGTCCCCTTCGGGCAGCTTGTGCAGGGCCTCCGACAGGGCGATGCGGGCCTCTGTCTCGGCGAGCGCCTCCCGCACCATCTGGAACCGGACGGTCGGCGCCGGCCCGGACGGGCCGGGCGAGACGATCGCCCTCGGCCCCGCCCGATACAGCCACGCCCCACAGATGCCCGTGTGCAGCAGCGGCCGGAGCCGCCCGTCACGTTCCCTGGTCGGCCAGAAGTCGAACGGGATGCGGCAGAGCGTCCCCGTCATCGTCGGAATGTTCCGCCACGACGGCGGCGACGACCACTGCACCACGTCCATCCGGTGCGACCCGGCCATCAGGAAGTCCCGCTCCGGCACGTCGGGGTAGTCGTCGTCGAGCACGGGCAGCGGCGTCGGGCCGGCCTGCTCGCGAAACCCCACGACCATGCCGTTCGCCAGGACGAGCCGCCCGTTCTCCGGCCGCGGGTCGCGAATCCAGTGGCTGAACACCTGCCACCGGAGGCCCGGCGCGACGCGGCCCAGGAACTCGACGTGCTCGGCCAGGGGCCGGCTGTCGAACCCTTGGCCGAGCATCAGGGCCCGCTCGTCCCAGCCCCGCTTGCGGACGCGGTCGCGGACGCCGTCGATCATCGTTCGCCAAAACGCCTCGCTGCCGGGCGAGCCGAACATGGGGGCCTCCATCGGCTCCATCTGGCCCGTCCGCGGGTCGAATCGCGTGACGACGATCGGCTCGGGCCCCTTGACCTGGGCCCCGCGGAAGTTCGCCTTGCTGCCGTACTGCGGCTTCCAGACGATGAGGCAAACGACCTTGGGCTGGCCGCAGTGCTTCTCGTAGAGGTCCATCAATCTCTCGAGGGCCGAGAACTCGGGCTCGTACCCGCCGCCCCGTTCCACCCACCGCACGAAGCCCGTCTCGTGGCCCATGTGGGTCTTATGGATGACCGGGACGTAGAGCTCGTCCTGGCCGAGCTGGCCGAGGAGCTTGAAGGACTCGTCCAGCAGCCGCCAGTGCGGCTCCGAGAGCGGGTCGACGCCGTAGTGGATGGCCAGCGTGTCCGGCGAATGGGGGAGGGCGACGAGGGCCCGGTCGTCGCGCGGCTCGGGCACCGTGAAGGCACTGGCGAAAAGCTGCACCGGCACGCGGAAGGTTCGGCCGCGGGCCTCGAGCGTCAGCTCGCCTGTGTACCACCCCGGCCGCCGGCCGGCGGGGACCTTCGCGACGATCCAGACGGGCACGACCGTGGCGCCGTCGGGCGGCTCGGCGAGCAGGGCGTCGCAGAACCGTTCGTCCTCCCGCTGGGCGGCGTAGCGGACCTCGATGTCCCCGGCCGGGATGACGTCGCCTTTGGCGTGCGCCAACGGCCCGAGCGTGGCCTTAAGGTCGCCGACGGGGGCGTCGCAGGAGAGGACCACCTGGCCCGAGGCGACGCCGCCGCGCGGACCCAGCATCCGGATCGGCCGGAGCGGGTCGAACGGGTTGCCCCGCCGCATCCCCGTGGCGGATATCGACATCGGTCCCGTGCCCCATCCGCGATTGAGCGGCTTGGGCCGCTCCGCGACGGTCTCCAGGGCGAGGGCGTTCCAGAGCTGGAGCCCGCCGGCCGCCTCGTCGTAGGCCACGGCGCCCGCCCCCGACCGGCTCGTCAGCCCCACTTTACACACGCCGACGGTGCTCCACTCGTCCCGGCTGCCCCGGAAGGCCGCCCGGTGAAGCTCCAGGGCGAGGACGTTCGCCCCGCGGCGAAGGGCGTCGGCAGGCAGCCTCATCTTGAGGTGCCGAATCCGCATCTCGTACCGTTCGAGGTGTTCCTCGGCGGGGCGGCTCGTCCGCCGCAGCGACCCCCCGCCGCCCGGCAGCAGGTAGGTCTCCAGCGGGTAGTCCTCGGCCAGCGTCAGCGGCTCGACCGGCCCCTCGGGCATGTGTTGGCGGCCGACCTCGCGGCCGTTGACGTAGACGATCACGCCGCCGCGGTACTCCATCTCCAGCGTAAGGTCCGTGGCCCGGGCCGGGTCGGTGATGCCGAACCGCGACCGCAGACAGAGCATCGCCATGTCCGCGGGCTGGCGATAGCCGTACTCGCCGGTGAAGGCGTCGAGGTCGTCCGTGAGGCGTGCCCAGGCGTGGGCGTCGAAGTCGGGCTGCATCCAGTCCGCGGGCGGCAAGGGCGAGGGCTCGCGGATCTTGCCCCGCCGCACCGGCTGCGGGTTGGCCGCCGTCCCGCGGACCTGCGGGGCCGTCACGAGGTAGGTCCGCCAGGGGGCGTCCTCGGGGAGGACGACCACGTCGGCCCGCGTGTCGGTCCATGCCGTCGCCGCTCCCGCCGCCAGTACGATCAGTGCCGTCGCCAGTCGTCGCTTCACGTGGGTCCGCCTCCGTTCTCAGCCCGTGCCCGGGACGTGGCGCTGACGCCCAGCGCCCCATGCACTATGGAACGCCGAAGGGGCGGCCGGGTGCCGGGGGAAGTCCGGCCTGTACGGTGCCGCGGGGGGCCCGACCGCGGCTGGCACAAAGCCGAAGCGCGCCCCCCGAGAAGCCGAAGCACGGCGGGCCTCCGTGCCCGCCGCACTCGAAAGGGGCCTCCGCATGGGCGGCCCCGAGCGGCGAGGAGGCGGCTATTGCCCGGCGTCCGAAAACACGACCCGCGTGCCGTCGAACGTCACCCGCCGGGCGCCGACCGTGACGACCGCATCCAGGCCCGTGCCGCTGACCTTCACCTCGGGCGGCGCGGCGCCGGCGGGCTGGACCGTGGCGACCAGGAAGAACGCATCGCCGCCGCGGGCGTGGATCGACGGAATCTTCAGCTCCTTCTTCCCCTTCCACAGCGACGCCGTGACCTTGTGGACGGCTGCGTCGATCTCGGCTTTCGCCGGGGCGACGAACGTTCCGCGCAAGGTCCCCTCCCCGCAGGCGACCGTGAACGTGTTCCCGCGGACGGTCGTGGCGGCGACGGCCTTGGCGTCTCCCAGGTTCCACGTCCAGACCTTCTTTCGGCCGCCCGTGATCCGGTCGACGAGGACGAACAGGCACGGCGCCCCGCACTTGCCGCTATAGTCGACGCCGAACGCCCGCAGCGCGCGGATGCCGTTGTCCTTATAGGCCGAGGCGTGGCGGATGCCTCCGTAGTGCGTGTAGAGCCCCCGCGTGGGCCCGGAGTAACTGTCCGTCAGGTCGACGGTGACGGCCCCGGGGCCGTCGGGCGCCGCCTGGACGTGGACGACGCGTCCGCACCCGTCGACATGCGTCTCGTCCTCGGGCAGGCAGACGCGGTTGGCCTGCCAGGTGCTGATTTCGCGGCCGCTGTAGTCGTCGTTCCACGACCGGCCGAGGCCGTACAGGCGGAACGTGCCGGCGTTCGGGCCCTTCCACCCGCCGATGTGCCGCGTCTTGGCGTAGAGGCCGAGGACGAAGTCGCCCCGGCCCGTCCAGCCGCTCCGGAATCCGTAGTAGCCCATGTCGGGGGCCTGCCACGAGAGAGGCATGCACTCGGCGGGGTGGCGCGGTGTCGCGTCGGCGGGGTAGCCCACGAAGAACGGCGCCGGGTGGCCCGTGCCGTGCTCGTCCATGGTCCGGTCGGCGAGCATCCGGGCGGCGCCGTCGGGGCCGGTGACGCCGAGCTGACGGTTCCAGGCCCAGAGCATGGCGGGCCGCCACCGCTCGGGCGTGACCTCGTAGAGCGAGGCGAAGTAGTTGCCCCAGATCGCGGACCACCCGTTGATGTTCAGGGGCACGGGCCGGCCGCCTTTCCCCTCGCCGGCCGCCTCCCCATCGGCCGGGTAATCGTGGCAGAAGACCATCCGCGGCAGCATGTGCGTGATGTCGTCGTATGGCGAGACGTGGCGGCCGAACATCCGGCGGTAGCACGGGGCGTACTCGGCGGGCATCTCGGTCGCCTTCAGGCCGTAGTGGGCGCACTCGCCCCGGAAGCCGCCCGTCCCGACGGCCTCGCGGTAGTGCCAATACATAAGCTGCCGCCCCGTCTCGAACAGGCGCTGGTAGTCCGGGTTGACGCGGCCGAGGCGTTCCCATTCGCTCATGTCGAATCGCCACAGTATCCGCTCCAGGTCGGCGTCGGGCCCGTCGGCGGGGGGCCCGGGCGGCGCCTCGCCCGGCTCGCCCCACAGCGCCAGGCCGATGAACGCCAGGGCCGAGTAGGGCTTCGCCCACCAGTTGCTGCACACGTGCTTGTTGCCGCCCATGTCCCGGCCGGCGATCGTGTCCTCGGCGTCGGCGAGCAGGTACGCGACGACCTTCCGCTTGAAGTCCTCCGGCCAGGCGTCGTAGCACAGGTCGTAGGCCACGGCGACCTGCTTGGGGCGGCGTCCGGCGGCGGTCCGGTTCGACCACCTCGCCCCGCGGCCGGCCATCTGCATCTCGGCCAGGCCCCGGGCCCGGTCGGCGAACTCCTGCCGCCCGGTGAGCTGGTACTTGACGCCTGCCCCGATGGCGTCGCCCATCTCCTCGTCGCCCATTTTCTCGAAGAGCACGCGACCGAGGGGCGTCGCGAGCTTCGCCTTGAGCGCGGGGACCTCCGAGCGGCGGAAGAGGACCCGCGGCCGCTCGCCGGGCCGGACGGGCACGAAGCCGTCCGGCAGGGGAGGACGGGCGGGCTTCACCCGCCCGTCGGCGGGGCCTTCGAGCGTCCCGGCGCGCGACGCGACGCGGTACGTGCCGCTGAGGCCCCCCTCGGCGTCGCGCTTCATGTCGAGGCGTATCCGCGCGACCGGCGAGAGGCGGACGACCATCTCGAGGGCGATCCGTTCGGACGAGACGTCGGCCTTCGTCACGCAGCCGGTCAGGAACTTCATGTGCCGGTCGTCGTCGCCGACGGACCAGACGCGTTCCCACCGCTCGCCCGTCCGGGCGAGGTCCACCAGGAGTGACGGACCCTCCGGGGCGTCGGCCGGCTGGCCGGCCTGGCGCAGGGCCCCGAAGAGGCGAAGCTCGATCTCCAGGATGTCCGCCTCGCCGGCCGATGCGCCGGCGCAGCCGACCAAAACGATCAGTCCTGCCACGATAGTCTTCATTCGCTCCATCCTTTCGCCCCGAACCGCAGGACGCCCGGCGTATCACTCGACAATCAGCCGCTCGCGCGAGAGGCGGACCGTCCGCCGGCCCACCCTGACGGTGGCAAGCGCGGCGGTGCCCTTGACGTCGATCTTCGGCCCGGCGCCCTTATGGATGACGAGGACGGCGAGCAGCTTCCCGCCCTCGACCTCGGTCGAGGCGTCCGTCGCGCTGAGCGGCCCGCCCCCCAGGACCACGCCGCTCATCACGGCGTCGCCCTTCGTGAAGCGGAAGACGTTGTCCGCGACCTCGACGCTGCCGCCCTTCGTATCGAGCGGCAGCTTCCAGGTGAAGCGTGCGGCCTGCGGCTCGGCGTCGGCCGAGGCCCGGTCCGAGAGGTCCTCGGCGATCACCAGAAGGAGCGGCGCCCCCGACTTGCCCGAGAGGTCCACCGCCACGCGCCGTGTGCCGCGGATGCCGAAGTCCCCCAGGCCGCCCCGCCACGGCTCGACGAACGCCGCGCGATGGGCGCCGGCCTGGCGTGCGGCGGCGTCCCACGTGCTGCCGCGCTGCTTCTTCAGCGGCGTCATGTACGCCGGCGCGACGTCCTGCACCAGGATCGCCAGCCGCTCCTCGGGCGCCGACCAGCGGAGGGTCTTGAGGCCGCTCTGCTCGCCGAGGCACTTCTCCTTGCCCTTGACCGCCGGGTGATAGCGGCCGTCGAGCCACCGCTGCCCGAGCCCCCAGAGCTGCCAGTGCTGCGGCTCGCCGACCCGCTCGTGGTGGCACGAGCCGCGGACGCCGCTCAGGAGGTTCCACGTCAGCAGCACGTCATCCCCGTCCCGCCAGGTGTTGCGGAAGACCCAGTGGCCGTTCTGCACGTCGGGCGAGACCCACGGGAAGCACTCGGCGGGGTGCTTCTCCTGGACGTCGAAGGGGTAGCCCGCCATCAGGTAGGGCCCGTAACAGGCCCGGTCCAGGCCGAACGTCCGATCGCCCTGGAGGCCGACCTTGCGGGCCATGAGGTACTTGACGCCGGGCATGGCCTCCGGGGGCACTTCGCCGAGGCCGATGGTCCAGATGACCTCCTCCAGGCTGTCGGCATCGATGCCCGAGAGCTTGCCGAACAGCTTCCCCGGCTCGGCCTCCAGGAAGTAGCCCACGATGAGCTCATCGCGGAGACCCCAGCCGTTGCTGACCGGCTTCGGCGGCGGACCGGAGGCGTTGGTCCGCTTGCCGGTGACCTCGGCGTAGGCGTGGAGGAAGTGGCTGAGGCCGCGGACCATCGTCATGCCTTTATAGAAGACGCCCTCCATGAACCACTGGCCGCCGCCGCAGCCGTCGTGGAGCCATCCCCGCTGGTCGTAGGCGACCTCGTCGGCGATGGCGAGGACGTCGGCGTCGAAGGTGTGGCCGGAGGCGTCCGTCTCGCCCCAGATGGCCAGGGCCCCGAGGCCGGCCCCGGCGGCCCGGATGCCGTTGTGGTTCGACCAGTAGGCCCAGTTCGTGCCGCCCATCGTCCTGCGGTTGATGGTGCCGGTGTCGCACTCCTGGGTCCGCTGCCAGATCTCGTCGATGCACTTCTGGCGGAACGGGTCGTCCCAGGCGTCGTAGCACAGGTCGAACGTGAGGGCGAGGCCCTGGAGCTGGGGGGCGTGGTGGATGTCCTGGCCCCCCACGGGGCCACGCCGGAAGAACTTCTCCTCGACGAGGGCCCGGGCCCGGTCGGCCCATTTCTTCTCGCCCGTCATCTGCCAGGCGAACCCGAAGCCGATGCCCGGCCAGGAGTCGAACTTGTAGCTGCCGTCGTGCTGCGTGTAGTCGATGACCTGCATGAAGCGGGCCATGATGGCTTTGCCCTCGGGGGTCTCGGCCCGGCGGCGGAGGGTCTCCACGTCGGCCCGGCGGAAGATCAGCCGGGGGTGCTCGCCCGGCTCGACGGGCCGGTGCCCGGGGACGGGCACGGGCCAGGCGCCGCGGACGCGGCCGGTCACCGTGCCGGAGACCTCGACGGTGCGGCCCTCGGCGACTTCGGGCTCGTCGGCCGGGCCGGACCGGCCGGCGGGCTTGGCGCCGATCTGCTTCAGAAACTCGCGGACCTCGGGGGAGAGCTCCTGCCGCTCGGCCTGGGCGGCGGGGGGCGCCCTGCGGCGCGGGGCCGTCGGCTTCGGCTCCTCGATGAACGTGAACGTGCCCTTGTAGGCGCCCTCGAAGGTCCGCCCGTCTTCCATCGGGCGGAGGGTGATCGCGTAGGCCGCCTTGCCGCCGCCGATCCACATGTCGGGCTTGAGGCGCATCTCGACCGCGAGCTGCGTCTCGCCGTCGACGGTTCGGGCGGACGTAAGGCGGCCGGTGTGGCGGCCCTGGTTGAGGCCTCGGCCGCGGACCCAGTCAGCCTGCCACTCGCCCCCGCGGACCTGCAACTCCAGGTCCAGGTCGTGGCGGCTGTCGTCGGTCCGGGCGGTCGCATCCTTCAGACTGACCTCGACGTTGCAGTCGGTCGGCACGGCCCCGCGGCAGGGGACCGATGCGGCCAGCGCGGCCGGAAGGGCCGATGCGGCCAATGCGAGGGGGAGCAGCAGACGGCAGACCATCGAGACGCCTCCTTCGGTTGGGTGGTTCGCAGGGCTTGCGTCCGCGGCGGCGCCGCCGGGTACGCGGTACCCACTTGTTGATTCCCATCGGTGGCGGAAAGTGGCGGCGAAACCGCCGTGGCCGCGCGGGCGTTCCTGGATTCGGGACGCAACGCATCGCTCGCGACGCGGTTGAAGACTGGGGAGACGACGCGGGGGGTGAGGGGAGCGGCCCGAGTGCGGCATGTTGATGCAGGGCAGGGACGAGCGCCGGCGGCGGTCCTGGCGGCGGTGATGGTTCTCGGGGCGGCGGCGGCGCTTCCGGCGGCGGCGAAGCCCCGGTCGCGCGACCGCGACTCGGCCGACTCGCCCGAGGTGGGACCCGTCGAGGTCGAGCGGGACTTCACGGGGGGCTTCGGCGAGCTCGAGAAGCTCATCGGGACCGACGAGTTGCCCGCCGAGTACGCCCAGGCCGTCCGGCCCGACATGTACCCCCAGCCGTCCGACCGCGACCCGATCGACGTGATCGCCCGGCGGACGGCGGCCCTGCTGGCGGACGTGGCGCGGCGGCCGGGCTCGCCGGACCTCTCCGCCGAGCGGCGCGAGCTGGCGGACCTCGTCGAGCGAATGAACGTCGTCCGCGCCGCCGGACAGGCGCTCGGCCGCGACGAGTTCGCCGAGTTCCGAAAGCTCTACTGGCGCATCTCCCGCGAGAACCCGCTCCTCGACTTCGACCGCCTCCTTTTCATCAAGCGGCACCGGGCCCGCAAGAGCCACATGGTCGACCAGTTCCTCGGGGCCAACGCCAGGCCGGGCGGGGGCCTCTATGTCCTGGAGGACCCCTTCGGGCCGGAGCCGCGGGTCGTCGACGTGCTGGCCGGCTCGGTCGTCCGGAGCGGGCGCCTCAAGGGCCGCAAGCTCGAGGGCGGCTGCTTCCTCTCGCCCGACCTCTCCTTCGACGGCCGGACCATCGTCTTCGCGTACTGCGAGTGCGGCCAGCCCGACAGCGACTTCCGCCGCGGGTGGGGCCTCCAGACGTGCTTCCACCTCTTTCGCGTGAACGTCGACGGGTCGGACCTGGTGCAGCTCACCGACGGCCGCCTGAACGATTTCGACCCCTGCTGGCTGCCGAACGGGCGGATCGCGTTCATCTCGGAGCGCCGGGGCGGCTACGGCCGCTGCCACGGAGGCCGCGACGCCCCCTCCTACACCCTCGCCTCGGTCAACCCCGACGGGTCCGACATCACCTATCTGAGCTATCACGAGAGCAACGAGTGGCAGCCGTCCGTGACGAACCACGGCCAGATCGTCTACACCCGGTGGGACTACGTGGACCGCGGCACGAACCAGGCCCACCACCCCTGGACCACGACGGCCGACGGCCGCGACGCCCGGGCACTGCACGGCAACTACCCCCAGGGCTGCCGGGGACTGCACCTGCGGCCCTGGATGGAGATGGACATCAGGGCCATCCCCGGGTCGCGGAAGTTCGTGGCCACGGCGGCGCCGCACCACGGCCAGGCGTACGGCTCGTTCGTCGTGCTCGACCCGGACTTGGAGGACGACGATGCGATGTCGCAGCTGCGGCGCCTGACGCCGGAGGTCCGCTTTCCGGAGGCGGAGCGGGGCCGCGGCGAGTACGCCACCGCCTGGCCGCTCGACGAGACGTACTACCTTTGCGCGGCGGGGGGCGACCTCTACCTGATCGACGCGTTCGGCGGCCGGCAGCTCCTCTACAAGGGCCCCGACGTGCCGTGCCTCAGCCCGATCCCGCTGAAGGCCCGGCCGCGCCCGCCCGTGGTGCCGCACGCGACGGCCGTGGGCCTGCCGCCTGAGACGCGCGCGGGGGAGAATGAGACGACGCGCCAGGCGCGCGGCGGACCGGACCCCGAGTCGAACCCCGACGACCGGGCCACCGTCTCCGTGATGAACGTCACCAACGGTCTCCTGCCGTGGCCCGAGGGGACGACCATCAAGGCCCTTCGCATCGTCCAGATCATTCCCAAGCCGAGCAACCGGCGGCCGGGCTTCTGCGGCACCGGGCGGACCAGCATCCGCGAGGTCATCGGCGCGGTGCCCGTCGAGCCGGACGGCAGCGCCCACTTCTACGCCCCGACCGGGATGGGCATCTACTTCCAGGCCCTCGACGAGCACGGCATGGCCGTCCAGTCGATGCGGTCGCTGACGTATGTCCATCCGGGAGAGCGTCTGTCGTGCCGGGGCTGCCACGAGCCGAGGCATCGGGCCCCGCCGGTGCCGGACGAGGTGCCGCTGGCGCTTCGGCGGCCGCCGTCGGAGATCACGCCCGGGCCGGAGGGCTCGCGGCCGTTCGACTACCGCGTGCTGGTCGAGCCGGTGATCGAGGCGAAGTGCGACGGGTGTCACCGGCAGGAGAAGTCGGCCCCGTCGCTCGACCGCAACCGACTCATGCGGTACGTCCCGTACTACGTCTCGCCGAAACCGTACGAGCCGTCGCGGACGGTGCCGGGCGAGTTCGGGGCCCGCGGCTCGAAGCTCCTCGGGCACCTCGTGCCGTCGCATCACGGCGTGAAGCTGACGCGGGAGCAGTTTCGCCGGCTGGTCGTCTGGATGGACTGCAACTGCGCCTCGGTCGGCACGCAGCAGCTTACGGAGCGCGAGCGGATGCGCCTGGCGGAGTACCGCGGCACGGACTTCGAGAAGCACCCGAAGTAGCCGCGGTCCTGAGTGCGTGAGGCCGCGCGCCCGACACCTCCATAGCGGCCGGGCCGGGCCGGTCAGTGCGCCGCGTAGGCCAGGAAACCATCGGCGATGCGGGCGGGCCGGTCGCGGCCGTTCACGACGAGCTGCGGCCGGCCCTCGACCTTCACCCTCAGCTCCCGCAGGTCGCCTCGCGCCTCGACGCGGTCCGGGCCGATGCGCACGAAGGCGTGGCCGGCGAAGGTGAACCGTTCGCCCCCGCCTTCGAGCGTGAGGGGCTCGCCCGAGGAGTCGCCGATGCGGACCATGACCCGGTCGTTGACGCCGGCCTCGCGGCCGACGATCCGTGCGGCGACGGCGTCGCGAACCTGGGCGATCCGCTCGAACCGCTCGATGCCCGACCGGCCGCCCTCGATGGGCTCGTGGAGGGCGGCGAAGATCGTCCGCGGCGCCTCCCGGGCCACGACGATCGAAACGCCGCCCGTCTCCGGTCGCGGCGGCGCCTCGCCGCCTCGGGGCGAACGGAGCGTCCCCGGCGGGTAACACGTGGGCGTGTCGAAGACGTACGCGTTCGTCCCGGCCACGCCGAGCATGCGGACGCGGACGCCGACCTCGCGGGCGTACCACTCGGGGCCGAGGACGGAACGGCCCGCGTCCGGCAGGATGCACCGCTGGACGACCGTGACGTCGGCGGGCCCCTCGCCGAGGGCCATCTTCCGTTCGCCCTGGATGCGGACCCACGACTCGCTCGGGGCGTCGGCGGGGGGCAGGGAACGCCGGCGCGGCCCCCTTTCGTCGCGGAGGGCCTTCACGTTGAAGAGCGTCGCCTGGAGGTCCGTGCTGGGCGTCCAGCCCTCGGTCGACTCGAGCACCCCCGGCGGATGGACCAGCCAGTAGAACCGCCGCGGCCGGGCCTCCCTGTCGGCCAGCCAGTAGACGTCGAACAGGTACTCCCGGGCCAAAAAGAGCGACCGCGACAGGTCGACGTTCGTATAAACATCGGTCGCGGGCGCCCGGGGCTGGTCGCTCGAACGGACCTCGCGGACGCCCTGGTACAGCTCGGCCCCTTCGGCCAGCACGCCCCGGGCGGAGACGAACTTCACCACCGGCGAGAAGTCCTCGCGAGACGGCACCGTGCCGATGGGCTGGGCCTGCTCGGCGTCGACCACCACGCCGCAATGGCCCCGCACGCTGAAGTCCCACGGCCCGCCGTTGTAGCCGGCCGAGATGGCCCGATTGAGATAGATCGGACGGTTGAAAGCATGGTACCCGAGCAGCGAGAAGCAGTCGCTCGTGTAATGGACGTAGAGCGTGGCGAACTGGAGGGCCACCGCCGGCGCCGGCGACGACCAGTAGGCGGGCGACTCCTCGGCACGCAGCATGGCGAAGCCCCGTTCCGGGTACACCGCCGACGGCGCGGGAGGCGGCTCGACGTCGTCCGCTCCGAGCGGCGCGAGGCCCCAGAACGGCGTCGGCACGTACTTCGCCCGGCCGGGCCGCCGCATCGCCACCAGGAAGTAGCCGAACGGCCCGTCGGGGTACCGGGCGTGGAGGACCTCGAACCACTGGGGGAACTGGAGCTTCTGGGTCTTGGTGCCCCGGTGGTCGCGGCCGTTCATGTTCGCGGCGTAGAAGTCGTCCCACCCGTCGAGCAGGGACCGGCCCCGCTTGCCGCCCGGCTCGACCCCGTCGGGGCGGGGGCCGAGGAACCCCGGCACGTTGGCGTGCTGGAAAACGCCCAGCAGGCGCCCGCGGGTATCGCCCATGGCGACCCGCTCGTAGCGCGGCAAGCCGCCGGGCAGCTCCGTCCGCGGATAGCCCAGCCAGATGTAGCTCTCGACATAGCGTCGCATCGTGGCCCCGCCCCGGCCTTCGAACCCGTAGCCCAGCTCGTTCAGGCCGAGCCGCTCCAAGCCCCGGCAATAGAGCAGGTACTCGCCGATCAGCGACGTCATCTTGCCGAACTCTTCGTTGTAGAACCCGCCGTCGGAGAGGTACTCGTCGAAGAACCACCGGAAGCCGCTCGGCGCGGCCCACAGGCGGCGGATGAGGGCCTCCTCGCCCAGGGCCACGCTCATCAGGTGGGCCGCCACCAGCCGCGGGAGCTGCATGTTCGGCAGGAGGCTCAAGCGCGTGTTCCGGTAGGGGTGGTCCAGCTCGTACCGGATGAAGCGGCGGAACGTCTCCTCCAGGCCCCGCCGCTGCTCGGGCGTCAAGGAGTCGTAGAGAGCATCGTATCGGATCGCATGGAGATAGTTGTCGTAATGCCGTCCGACGCCGCGGCCGGTCGAGTCGCGCCGCTCCAGCGGCGCCCCGACGAACGAGAGGAGGTACTTCCGCTCGGCCTGGCCGGCCTTCTCGTCGCCGAGAACCTGGTAGCGGAAAAGGTTGACAAAGGGCTCGCTGCGAGGTCGGGCGGCGAGGCGCTCGAGCGACTCGCGGGCCCAGGGCTCGCGCTCGAAGGTCTTTCGGAGGACCGCCGCCTCCTCCGGCGTCCACAGGATGTAGGGGTGGGACACGTCGGCCGCCGACTCCGACGCGATGCAAAAGGCCGCCGCCACAATCGTCGCTACCAAGGGGATGGGTTTTCGCATGGGGCCCAGTATGGCGGCCGGCGCGGGACTTCGCAAGCCAAACCGCCGCAGGGCAGGGCGGAAGCGCCGTGCCACCCCCCGCCCCCCTGTTTGAAAAATCTCGTCACGGCGCGCCTTTTCTCTTGACATTTTTCAAACAGGTGCGTAAGATGGGTCAGGATGGGTTTGCGGGCGACATGCCGGCAGGCTGGCAGCCCGGGCCCGGAAGGCCCGGCCGCAGGGCCCGGCCGATTGCGGCCCGGCGGAGGCGATGGTAGACTGCCCGCCCAGGCATCCCATCGGGGGACGTGGGTGGCGGCTCGGGTTGGCGAAAGGATACGGTTATGCGGCGACTGTTCTGGACGGCGGCCCTGGCGGTCGTGGCGGCCCTGGCGGTCCTCGGGTCCGGCATCGAAGCAGCTTGCGCGGCCCGGCGGTACGAGAAGGAGGGGCCCCTGAAGCTCGCCGAGGCGGGAAGCGAGCAGAAGGACAAGCACGTCAAGGTCGTCCTCGGCGATCCGCTCCGTCTCGAGGCCGCCTGCTACTTCAACCCCTACCCCAGCGTCACTCACCCGCTCGGCCGGCGGCACGGTCGAGAACCGGTCGAAGGAGCGGGTCTTCTACGAGTGCGTCGTCGCCTTCCTCGACAAGGACGGGCGGCTCGTCGCCTCGGCCCAGCACGCGACGCCCAGCCAGAACGGCATGGAACCGGGCTCGAAGTGGTCCATCGCCGTCTGGGCCCACCTGGAGAGGGAGGACGCCCATCGCGTGGCGTGGCACAAAGCGGTGATGTACGTCGATATGAAGCTCATTGGCAAGCGGTGATTCGTATCGGCGAGGGCGGGCCGAACGCATCGCCGTAGCGGCCGTCGCGGGGGCGGGCCGGACGCATTCGCCGGGCCCGTTCCCCCGTCGAGCGGTTTCATCGTTAGGGAGGAACGTCGGCGGCGCGACGGGCGCGGCCGCAGGTCGGCCCTCGGACGAGGAGGAGAGATGCTCGAAGCCAGGAGTTCGCGCGTTCGCCATCTGACGCCGGTTTGCGCGGCGTGTCTGGCCGCCCTCGCCTTCGGAGCCGTCGCTGCCGCGGGAGAGGCCGAAGCCCCCGCCCCGCGCTCAGGCATCGCCGACTGCGAGGTCCACCGCCCGAGGGGCGACTACGCCCTGGCGACGCTGACGGTGACCGTCCCCGGCGACCCGAAGGGCGAGGACCGGGCGATGCGCGAGCCGTTGACGTGGACGTACGTCGGCGGCCTTCGCGGCGGACGCATGCGGGTCGACGACGGCGTCGGGCTCATCGAGCCCGGCGGATGGCTCACGCTCAAGGGCGGCCGCCTGACGGGCCGCTTCCGCCGCGTCGACCTCGGCGCCGAGGTGAGTGTCGACGCCGCCGTGGCGGGCGGCACGATCGCGGGCACCGCGACGGTCGGCGGACGCGACGCGACGGTCACGGGCACGCTCGTGATGGAGGCCGAGCTGGCCGCCCGCAACGCGGTCGCAAAGGACAAGGCCTGGCCGGTCTCGCAAGGCCCGCTGATGGGCGGGTGCTCCGCCCAGTGGACCGGCGCGGCGACGCTCGACGACCCGGCCGACCTCCGCATGGTCTGGCGGTGCGAGGAGAGCGACGTCGGCCGCGGGATGGGCAACATCACCCGATTCATGCATACGTGGAAGAGCGCGAGCGCCCGGCGGACCGGCTCGGGGTGCGCGTCGCCGGTCGTGGCCGGCGGCCGGGTGTTCTTCAAGTACTTCGTGCCCGCCCCGCGGCCCGCCGGGACGCCCGAGACCGGCATCCGCGAGTACGGCCTCCAGAAGGTGACCGAGTCGTCGGCCCGGAGGGCGATGCTCGAAGAGGCGCGGCAGGCCGGCTTCACGGGCGAGACGCTGCCGACGTATGCCATCGAGAAGATGTACCAGTGCGCCGACGACGTGGTCCTGTGCATGGACGCCGCCACCGGCAAGACGCTCTGGAAGGCCGTCGTGAGGGCCCGCGGCGTGAACTCGCAGCACCACAAGGCGGGCCCGTTCGACATGGGCCCGGCGTATGGGGGCGGGCGCGTCTTCGCCCTCGGCATGTCGGGCTGGCTCTACGCCTTCGACGCCGAGACGGGCGAGCCGCTCTGGGAGATCGAGTCCGAGCGAGACTTCAGCAACGCCCTGCTCGCCGTCGGCGACGTGGTGGTCGCCCCGGCCGGCCGCGAGTGGGGCGGCTACGACGCCGCCACCGGCAGGCTGCTCTGGACGGCCGGCGGCGGCGGACGGGCCGTGTCGACCCTCTCGGCGTGGTCGCACGCCGGGGAAGATTACGTCATCGGCGTGATGGGCCCCCGCCACGCGCCCCGCGGCATCTCCTGCCTCAAGGCCGACACCGGCGAGCCGGTGTGGGACCTGCCGGTCAACGTCCTGACGGCGGGGAGGGGCCTCGGGCCGGGCGGCATCAGCGTCTTCGGCGACCTCCTGCTCGTCAACCAGAACAACGGGACCGGCCGGAAGGGCGATCCCATCGACCCCGCCATCGCCGCCTATCGCCTCAGCCCCGACGGGCCGACGCCCCTGTGGCAGCTCGGCCCGGACGAGGACACCGCCCGCGTCCAGGCCCTCCGCGGCAAGAGCGCCCCCTACGGGCCGGTGCACCAGGAGTGCGTGCCGGTCGTCGTACGCGGCAAGTACGTCTTCACGGCGGACCTTCGCGTCGCGGACCTCGCGACGGGGCGGGTGCTCGCGAAGACGGCGGGCATCGTCCCGATGAACGGCGGGTACATGCAGGCGATGGAGGACCTCGTCCTGGTTCGCCGCGACGGGACACACGGGAACATGGAGTGCGCCTGGTACAAGGTCGGCCCCGACGGGAGCGTCCGGTCGCTGAACGCCGACGCCGCGTGGGTCCCGCCGGTCGGCGGCACGACGACGAGCTACCACCACCCGATCTTCTACCCGATGGTGGACGGGCGGATCTTCTTCCGCCAGGAGAACGGGGTCTACTGCTGGGACGCTCGCGCCACGCGGTAGCGCCGCCATGGGGCGCCGGGGGGTCGCCGGGGGACCTCGGAAGCAGCCCAAAGGAAGAAGCGGTATGGGAATGCGAGCGGCAGCGTGGGTCGGTCTCGTGGCCGTCCTGGTCGGCGGCGCCGGCGAGGCGAACGCCGACGGGCGGGACCTCGTCTCGCCGAACCCGGCCCGCGTCGTCACGGCCACCTTCCTCGGCGGCGAGGGCACCGAGTGGCTCTCCGCGGGGGCGTTCCTGCCCGACGGCACGGTCCTCGTGTGCGGCGTGACGCTCGACGCGGAGGTGACGCTCGGCGGCGTGAAGGCGGAGGCGCTGGGCCGCGACGCACCGGGCCTGCCGCGGGTCAGGTCCTGGCGCCGCCTGGGGGAGAAGGACACCGGCCGGACGGCCGTCCCGGAGCTGGAGATCGGCGGCCTGAACGAGCCGTCGCCGTATGATGATTTCTCGCTCGAGCCGCCGCCCACCGAGGAGGAGCTGAAGCGGCGGGAGAAAGAGGACCTGGAGGCCCTTCGGTCGTGGCCGCGGCAGCTCCAGTGGGGCGAGGAGGGCGAGTCCGTCGCGTCCCGGACGATGTACCGCAAGCTGACGTGGCTCGACCCCGAGGCGACCGGCTTCCTGGCCGTCTGCACGCCGGACCTGAAGCAGGTGCTTCGCCTGCGGCGCCTGCCGCGCGGGGCGGGCTCGATCACGAGCGCCGCCGTCGCCGCCGACGGGGCGGTCTACATCGCGGGCGCGGCGACCGGGCGGATCGCTCGCCTCTCGGACCGCCGCCTCACCGAGACCGTGCCCGACCCGAAGGGCGTCTCGGAGGACACGTTCGGCTGCCGGCGGACGTACCTGGCGCGCCTGGGCCCCGACTGCACGCGGGTGGAGTGGGTCCGCGACCTCGAGGGGTGGAGCATCGCCCCGCGGCTGCGCGTCCTCGACGACGGGACGGTCTCCATGCACGGGCCGGGCCTCCGGACCTACACGCCGGCCGGCGAGCTGGTCCGGGCCGTCTCTATCGAGAACACCCGGGTCCTCGGCGGCCTCGACGTCAGCCCCGTCGACGGGTGCTTCACGCGGGTGGGCGACTGGATGAGCGGCACCGGCCGCGAGCCCTACCGCAACCCCCGGCTCTACGTCTACAACCCCGACGGCTCGACCCGCAAGCACCTCTACGGCTGGCGGGGCCCGTTTGTCGGCGTCGACGCCCTGCGGCTGGTCGCCGACTCGGCCGTTCGCCGAAGCGCCTACGACCCGGCGGGGGACCTCGTCATCGGCACCTGGAGCCACGGCGGGAACAACGTCTTCTTCCGCTACCCGTACGACATCGAGCGGTACGTGGAGAACCGCCTCGATCATCGGCCCATGCATACATGCGCGAGCATTGTCAAAATGGATCGCGACCATAACGTCCTGGCGGCCACGCGGTGGATCAACTCCAGCTTCATCCGCGACCTCGTCTGCGCGGCCGACGGGTCGGTCGCCCTGGTCGGCGCGACCGGCTCGAGCGTCCGGACCCCGAACGCCGTCTCCGACCGCCGCGGGGGCCGGGGGGTCTACGTCATCGACCCGGACCTGACGGCCTACCGGTTCGCCTCGATCGTGCCCGCCTGCGGCTCGCGGGTGACGGTCAGCGGGTGCTACGACCGGCCGAACGGGTGGGGCTTCGCGACGGGCGTCTCGATGGGTCGGCCGATGCTGCTCTGGCTGACGGGCGCCTCCGAGAGCGAACGCGACCGGGGCGAGACCGTGACGCCGCCACTCGAACGGCCCGTGCAGGCGTCGTTCGGCGGGGGCCTGATGGACGGCTACGCGCTCCTGCTGGACCTGACGGCGACCAAGCCCTGGCCGGAGTACGTCGAGCCGGAGCGGCCGCCTCGCGAGCCGAGGCCCTACGAGGGACCGCTGGCCTGGCCCGCCGACGGGCAAGTCTTCACTATGGGCACCGAGCGATACGTCACCGTCAAGGCCACCTTCCGCGACCAGAAGGACGCCATGTGGCCGAGCTTCTACCAGGGCCGCGCCGCCGCCGGCGGCAGGTTCACCTACGGGACACGCGGGGCCGAGGCCGACTTCGTCCTCGACTGCCCCACCGTCCTCCAGGAGGAAGGCCTTCAGCACCAGCGGGTCTGCGGCGAGCTGGTCAGCTTCACGGTCACCGAGGTGACCGATGCGAAAGGCCGCCCGAGGCAGCGGGCCGTCCTCGACAAGCCGGTGAAGCTCGCGGTCAGCGAGGTCGGTCCGTGGGAGCCGGCCGACCGGCCCGCCGGCTACGGCCGGGTCATGTGCCCCGTGGCCCGCGCGCGGCTCGGAGGCGCCCTCCACGTCGGCCCGCAGGCGGTGCCGATCGGCGACGCCGAGTGCCGGGCCCAGTTCGTCATTCCGAAGAACGTCGATCCGTCGAAGCCGGGCACGCGTCCGAACAAGGCCCTGCTCGTCATCCGGTTCACGGTGCCCGGCCGGTCGATCGGCCTGACGGGGGACCTGGCGGGCCAGTCGGTCCGCGTCCAGTTCACGTGCTCGGCGTCGTCGGCGGTCGACTATTCGGCCCAGGAGGAGCGGGTCGAGCTGCCGGACCTCGACGTGCCGCCCGAAGGGCCTGGGAGGCTGTTCCCATGACGAAGCTTGCATGGATGAGTCGCCTCGTACCGGCGCTCGTGATCGCCGCCGGGACCGCCGGCGCCGCCGATCGGAAAGGCATCGACGAGCGAGACTGGACCGTGGTCATCGACCTGTCCGTGCCGCCGAAGCGGGGCAAGGAGCGGCCGCCCGCGCCGGCCGCCCTGTGGCTGCCGAAGGGGGTGAAGAAGGTCCGGGGCCTGTTCTATCCCGGCACGGTGATGATCGAGAAGAAGCTGGCGACCGACGCGAAGGTCCGCGCGGCCCTCGCCGAGGAGGGCATGGGCGTCCTCTACTACCCGCTCGGGGCCGGGATCATTCACGGCGGGTCGGCGTACCTGGAGCGGGCCCTGGCGGCGCTGGCCAAGGCGAGCGGCCACCCGGAGGTCGAGTTCGCCCCCATGCTGACGGCGGGCCACTCGGCGGCGGGCCTGTTCTGCCGCAACGTCGCCTACTGGAAGCCGCATCGCGTCATCGGGGTCGTGATGATCAAGAGCGGCAACTTCCACCACGCCATCGAGGACACCTCGCGGAGCCTCCGCACCGTGCCGCTGGTCCACTTCAGCGGCGAGTTCGAGCAGTACGGCCCCGAGGGCGGCGACCTGGGCCGGGGCCTGCGGTCCCGCTACGCCACGACCGGGCCCGACGGCCGGACCCGCAACCAGACCCAGTGGGTGATGACACGGATGCAGATGCTCGACCGCCGCCGGCGCGACGAGGACAACGTCTGGACGCTCGTCGTCCACCGCGGGGGCGGGCACACGTCGTGGAACGACGATATGACGGACCTGTTCATCCGGTACGTCCACAGCTTGGCCGACGCCCGCATCCCGAAGGAGGGGCCCGAAGGCCGGACCGAGGTGCGGTGCCTCCCCATGCACGCCGAGGACGGCTGGCTTTATGATGCGGATATCAAGGACCCGACGCACAGGCCCGCCCCCTACGCCGACTACCGGGGCGACAGGCACCTCGCGTTCTGGGCCCCGGACGAGGCCACCGCGATGGCCATCTGGGAGTACCACCAGCGCGAGCCGTGGTCGCACCCCGACCCGACGGCCGGCCGGCCGGTCGAGGAGCGGTTCTATCCGCCGCCGATCCTGAAGGACTTCATCGACGCCCCGCCGCCGCCCGTCCTCACGTGGGCCGGCGGCGACGGCGCCTGGGACGGACCCGGCAAGGGCTGGCGCCGCGACGGCGAGCCGGCCGAGTGGGACGGCGCCAGCCAGGCCGTCTTCGAGGGCCGCGGCGGCGCCGTGACCGTCCCGTCGGGGCAATCCTGCATGGGGCTGGTGCTCGGCAAGGGGTACACGCTCGACGTGGGGAAGGAGCGGCTCGGTGTCCGGTGGAACGCCCGGATCGACGACGGGGCGACGCTCCGGGTCCGGCTCCACGAGAAGTCGCGGCGCGGCATCGGCCGGGGCGGGGTCGTCTCGGTCGCGGGCAACGCGGCCGTCGGCGGCACGCTCGTCGTCGAGGCGGACGAGGCCCTGCGGGACGGCGACTACGGCGTCTTCACCGTCCAGGGGGTCCGCACGGGCGACTTCTCCAGGGTCGTGCTGCCCGGGACGTACACCGGCGCGTGGCGGGGCGGCGGGTTCTACGTGACGGTCCCGCGGGCGCCGACGCCCGAGGAGCTGAAGAAACAGGCCGAGCAGGCCCGGCGAAAGAAAGAAGCCGAGGTCCGCGAGAAGCTGGGCCTGCCCGGCGGCAAGACCGAGCCCGGCCCGCCGCCTGAGGACCCGGAACTCAGCCTGTGAAGGCCGGGCCCCGGAACAGGGTCGCGCAGCATGCGGGGGACCTCGTGGCGTCCTCGCGTTTCATGACGCGTCTGGTTGTTGCGGCGCTCGTCCTGGCGAGCATCGCCGCCGTGGGTGCCGCTTCGGACGGCGGCGCGTCCGAGCCGCCTCGCGGCGACGTCCCCCCGCCGCGCCTCGTCACGGCGCAGACCCAGGCCGACCCGGCGTTGCTCGCGCGCCTCCAGAAACCGGGCGAGGTCTTCTTCGAGGACGGTTTCGAGTCGGACGACTCGCTGAAAAAGTACTTCGAGGTCCGCGGCCGGAAGGACGGGCGGGCCGCGCTGGTCCACGAACCGGCCCTCGCCCACACGGGCCGCGGCGCGATCCGCTTCACGGCGCCCGCGAATGACGGCCGCGCCGGCGGCGCGGGCGCGAGCGCCTGGTTCGGGCCCAAGGGCTACGACACCGTCTACTTTCGCCGCTACATCCGCTTCGCCCCGGACTACGACCAGGGCAACCTGCACCACGTCGGGGGCGGCCTGGCCGCGGTGGCCGGGACGGACCGGTGGGCGGGGATGGGCAAGGCCGGCGTCCGCCCCAAGGGCGACGACCGGTTCACCAGCTCGTTCGAGCCCTGGCGAGACTGGGGCCGCTATCCGCCGCCCGGCTACCTGTTTTGTTACACCTATTGGATGGACATGAAACGCGACCGCGACGGGAACTACTGGGGCAACATGCTGGGGCCGGCGAAGGACGAGCGGGTCGCCCTTCGGCGCGGGCGGTGGCACTGCCTGGAGCACATGGTCCGGGGCAACACGGTGGGCAAGGGCGACGGCGAGCTGGCCGCCTGGATCGACGGAAAGCTCTATCTCCATTACATTGGCATCCGCTGGCGGGCGAGCCCGCAGGTCCGCCTCAAGCGGTTCAACATCGGCGTCTACGTCCACAAGGCCACCAGGAACAACACGGTGTGGTACGACGACGTCGCCCTCTCGACCGGGTACGTCGGCCCGAAGGGGCCGGAGAAGACCGGCCGGCCGGCGAGCCGCCTGATCAGGACGGACGTGACGGAGCTCAGGCGGTTGTAGCGGCAGCGGTCCTTCCGGTCCATGGTCCACGAGATGCGGGCCGGCGCGACCGGCGTCGGCCGCCCGCTCCGCCGCGGCCCCCCGTCGCATCAGCCGATTGCCGATCCCGCCCCTCGACCGGCCGGCCGTGCCGGCGGAGGCGACGATGGAAGGGCAACTCCACCGGTGCCCGCGTGTTATACCAGGTGAGGAGGTACGCGGCGATCCGCGTCAGCGAAAGGAGCAGCTCGTGAGAAGCACGGTCCATCCGACCCTCGGTATCGCGTTCCTGGTTGCCGCGCTCGCGCTGGTGTGGGCGGCGACTGCGGCGCGGGCGGACCTGGCCGACGACTACGCCCACCTGGTCGCCGTGCGCGATCGGCTGTGCCGGGCGCTCGAAGCCCGGCAGGCAGCGGAGGCGAAGGCCGGCGGCGTCGTCGAGTATCGCCTCGAGCTCGCCGGCGGGGCCGACGGGGCCGATGCGACCGTCGTCCTCCGCCAGGCCGGCGGCCGGTGGCGGGACGTGTTCGCCGAGGTCCCCGCCTGGGAGCAGAGCACCATGCAGGAGTGGCGGGGGTACCACCTGGGCAACGGGGTGGCCTGTGCCTGGCGGCCGACCCAGCGGTACGCCGTCGATGCGTCCGGCCTGGAGGCGGGCATCCGCCTGGCCGGGAGTCTGGACGTCCGGTTCCGCCTCGACCGGACGCTCGACGAGCGGCTGCCTCCCGGCGAACCCCACGGCTGGTGGGACCGGTTCATCCCGGCCGGCCTCTCGGAGCCGCGGCGCGAACGGTACACCCTCGACGCCGAGATCGGGCCGGGCGCGCACCTGTTCGACCTGGTCCTCGACGGCGGCGTCCACTGGGACCCGGCCACCACCGGCCACAAGAAGGCCACCGGCGGCGCGATGGTGCGGCCGATCCTGGTGCGGCTCGTCGTCCCGAGCACGCGGTTCACGGCGGTCGACGTCCGCACGCCCACGTGGAACGGCGGTTTCCACGAGGGCGACGCCACGGGCCTCGCCTTCGACGACGGCCGGCTCAGCGGCACGCTCGTCATCCTGCTCCACCAGGACGGCTGGGTGCCGTGGGGCGGCGGCAAGACGTGGCAGCACCCGGCGCAGGTCCTGGAGTTCGATCTCGACGCCCGGCTCGTCCATCACGACCTGGCGGGGACGTACGCGTGTACGGGCGACATGGGGTCGTACCGCGGCACCGTGCGCGGCCGGGGCGGGCCGGCTGTCCGGGGCCGGTTCCGGGCCGAGGGCGAGATCGGCGCCCGCGTCGGGCCCGTCCTGGGGAGGGTCCTCGACGACCCGGCCCCGCCGGCCGAGCGGATGAGCGACCAGCCTCGTTTGCCCGGGGATGAGACGAAGGCGGCTCGAGAGGCGGCCAAGCGGATTAACCGTCTTTTTCACGAAATTCGCGCTTTGTACCTCGCGATTCAGCATTTTCCGCTGCCATTCGCCGAAACTTTCGACCAGACCGACGTCGCCGCCCCCGCCTGGCAGGCCGGCGCGGCGATCGATCCGGCGGTCGCTGCGGCCTACGCGGCCCAGGTCCGACGGCTGGTGGATGCCGCCGGCAATCCCGAGACGACATCGGTCCTGGCGGCCCGGCCCGAGGGCTGGGGCGAGAGTCCGAGCACGGGCGCCGAGGACCTGCCTGTGACCGCGTCGGGCGCGGTTTCGCTGCCGGCCGACGCCGGGGCGGGATGGTGGCACGTCCCGCGGTGGCAGGTGGTCGGGCCGTTCGAGCAGCGTCTCGGCCTGGAGCACGATGACGCGGCCTTGGCCGAAATCGCCCCGGTCCCCGGCCTGGGCTACCGCCAGGACCGCGACCGCTACGGCGCCGACACCGCCGAGGCCGAGGTGCACGCCTGGCAGACCGTCGAAGCCGACCGAGGCCGCCTCTCGCCCCCGTGGGAGAAGGCCGGCTTCTACACCCGCTTCGCCGGCCAGGTGTGGTACGCGACGGCGGACCTGGTCGCCCCGCGGGCCCGGCGGGTCTGGCTCGCCCTCGAGGCGAGCAACCACGCCAAGCTGTGGGTGAACGGGCGGCTCCTCTGGACCGGCCGGGAGACGACCTGGCGGTATCGGCCGAGGGGGCGCGAGATCGTCGCGGTCGACCTGGTCGCCGGAGCGAACGAGCTGCTGCTGCGCGTCCATCGCGACCGCCGGCCCTCCTGGGTCCGCCTGGCCCTGACGGCAAAGGGGCCCGCTCGCGGCCGTCCCGAGCCGCCGTCCGAAACGGCCGCCGGCCCGAACGTCTATCCCGAAGCCTCGCCGCCGCTGGCGTGGGACCTGGAGCGCGACATTAACATCGCATGGCGGAACGCCGGACTCGCCGGCAAGGGCCGGCCGGCCGTCGCGGGCGGGTCGGCCTTCGTGACGGCCGGGTCGCACGAGTTGCACGGCGTCGACCTTGCCACCGGCCGACTCCTCTGGTCAGGCGAGGCGCCGGGGCCCGAGCCGCGCGACGAGAAGGGCCGCGAGGCGCTCGCTTCCGAGCCCGTGACCGACGGTCGCCGCGTGTGGTTCCAGGGGGGCAGCGGCGCGGCGGCGTGCTTCGATGCGTCGGGCAAGCGGCTCTGGCTCACCGAGACGCACCTGGCCGGCGGACGCGTGCACCTCTGGGAGGGCCACCTTGTCATCGAGGGCGACCCGACGGTCGGCTGGACCGCGCCGGACGATATCGCCAAGGACGAGCGGGGACGCCGCCGCAAGGACCTGACGGGCATCCTCGTCCTGAACGCCGCCAGTGGCGAGGTGCTGGCCTCCTGGACCGTGCCCGGCCGCTTCGAGGCGAAGCACAGCCGGTTCGTGGTGGCCGGAAGCGGCGACGACCGGGCCGGCCTGGTGTGGACCTCCGTCGGGCCGGTGGTCGACGCCGGGCGCGTCTCGCTTCTGCCGCCGATGGACGTCGAGCGCCCCGACGGCGGCCGCCGCGGCGCCTGGAGCACCGGCTACCCCGCCGGCACGGGCTACTGGGTCACGACGGCCCCGGGCCGCGTCTACCTGACGACCGAGGACCACGGCGTGGCGGTGCGACTGTGGACGGTCGGCGGGAAGCCGGCCTGCGCGATGAGCTGGGAGACGGGCTACGAGCACGGCGGCTTCGGCCGCATCGTCACGCCCGCCGTTGCCACGCGCGACCACGTCTTCACGTGGAACCCCGTGCTTGAGCGGGGGCCGCACTGCCCGGACGCTCGGCTCGAGCTCCAGGCCTACGAGGCCCGCACGGGCCGGCCGCTGGCGAAGCTCAAGCCCGCCCTCGTCGGGGCGGTGACGCACGCCATCCAGCCGGTCGTCGCGGGCCGGTACGTTTTCTGCCAGGACGCCGGGGGCGGGTCGCACGGAGGCAGGCCGTTCGGCCAGATCGCCGTCGCCACCGCCGACGCCGACCTCCAGCTGGTCTGCCGCAACCGCATCGACCTCGGCACGACCACGCCGCCCGTCTTCGCGGGCGAGCGGATGCTCCTGCGCGGGCCGAAGGGCCTGGTGTGCGTCGCCGCCACGACCGACGAGGGCCGGTCGTACCAGGCCCGGCGGCTCGCCGAGACGTTGCTGGCGGAGATCGGCCGACGGCCCGCCGCAGCCGACGCGCGCAACGTCGAGCCGATGAAGGACGTTGGGCCGAGCGGCGCGTTGCCCGTCGGCGAACTGATCGACGGGCAGGCGACGCAGTACTGGCTGGGCGCCGGCCCAATGCCGCCCGAGGCGGTCGACGAGGCCGCCGCGGCGACCTTGGCTGCGACGGAAGTTCGCGCCGGGACGGAGCTTTCGGTCGGCGGCCGGACGGTCCGCTTCGAGCCTCTCGGGCGAGACTTCGCGTACAACGAGCCGCCGCTCTACCGCCGCGAGTCCACCCTCCAGGGCACCGGGGACATCGTCCCCGTCTTCTCGACGAAGGTCGATCCGACGTGCGTGAGCGGCCTGGAGCGCGGCGCGGGGCTCCTGTACAGTGTCCTCGACAACCGCCGCGACCGTGTCGTCGTGTCCGGCCTCGATTCGCCGGGCTTGGCCCAGTGGCTCGGCGGCGAGCGGCTGCGGGCCGACTCGCCCGTCCACCTCTCGCCGGGCCTGTACCCGTACCTTCTGCGGATCGGTCCCGGCTACTACGCGACCGAGGAGCGGGAGGTCGTGCCGCCGGTGGCTGTCGTCGCGGCCCTGGAGGCGGGGGCGCTGGAACGGACCGCCTGGCCCGAGACGTGGAAGGTGTACGGGCCGATGCCGCCGGACAGCCCGCCGATCCGCGACGCCGACCTCAAGCGGCCGCCCAAGAAGCTCAAGGTGGGGCCGCGAACCTACACGGCTTGCGAGGTCCCGGCCGAGGACGGCACGGTGTACCTGACGAGCCTGATCGGCCTCGTGCCGGGGGCCGAGCCGGACGTCGCCAACGCCCCCCGGACGGTCAAGATCGGGACGCCCAACCTGGCGTATGCCTGGGCCACGGTCGAGGTGCCCGCCGAGGGGACGCTCTACGTCACGGCGGGGGCGGACTGGTTCATGCGTTGGTATGTCGATGGCGAGCCCGTGTACGACACGATGGAACGGGGCAACGGGTCGGCCCCGACCGACGTCAAGGCCCACCCGTTCGCCGTCCGCGTCGCCCCCGGCGAGCACGTGCTGTGCGTCGTGGTGAAGCCGGGGAGCAAGGGGTGGTCGTTCACGAGTGTGGGCGGATTCGCGGCGAAGTGGACGGACGCCCTTGCGGCCCATCGCGTCGAGCCGAAGGCGAAGGCCCCCGAGCGGGACGTCCGCCTCTCGCCGGCCCTCAAGGAGGTCCCCCATCCGCCGACGCGCCTGGCCCGGTGGCTTGGCCGCGTCGAGGCCCGCCGGGAACGCCTGGAGGCGGTCGTCCGCGACCTGCCCGGCACGGACGAAGCCCGGATCGCCCGAGGCTGGCTCGACCAGTTGGAGGCCGAGTGACCCGCCGACCGTGACGCGCCGAAACCGTCACGCCTGAAACAGGTCCTTGCTGGAGAAGTTCGGTTCGCTCGTCAGGTGGACGCCGAGACGTCTGAGGCCGGCCTCGTCGCCGGGGCGGGGGATATGCGTCAGGTGGACCTCGCACCCGGCGAGGTCCTTCAGGCGGTCCAGCGCCGCCTGGGCGGTCGGGTTGGTGGCGGCGCTGATCGAGAGGGCGATGAGGGTCTCGCCGAGGTCCAGGCTGGCCGACCGGGCGGCCAGCACCTGCTGCTTGAGGCCGGTGATCGATTCGAGGATGCTCGGGGCCAGCAGGTGGAACTGTGGCGGGATGCCCGCCAGGTGCTTGACGGCGTTCAGGACCAGGGCGCTCGAGGCGTGCATCAGGGGGGAGTTGCGGCCCGTGACGACCGTCCCGTCTCGCAGCTCGATGGCGGCGCCGGCGAAGATGCCCTTGTGGCCCTTGCCGGCCCGGCGTGCCTCCTCGGCGGCGTCGCGGGCCGGCGCGACGACGCGGCGGTCGAGCGGCCCGGCGCCGACCCGTTCCAGGACCAGCTCGCTCCGCTGGAGCGTCTCGCCGTCGACGAACCCCATGGCGTGCTCGCACGCGCAGCGGAAGTAGCGGCGGATGATCTCCTGCCGGGCGGCCTTGCGAACGACCGCCTCGTCGGTGATGGCGAAGCCGGCCCGGTTGACGCCCATGTCGGTCGGCGACCGGTACGTCTCGTCCAGGCCGCTGATCCGCTCCAGGACCCGTTTGAGGACGGGGAAGACCTCGACGTCGCGGTTGTAGTTGACCGCCGTCTCGCCGTAGGCCTCCAGGTGGAACGGGTCGATGAGGTTCCGGTCGCCGAGGTCGACGGTCGCCGCCTCGTAGGCGACGTTGACCGGGTGCTGGAGCGGCAGGTTCCAGATGGGGAACGTCTCGAACTTGGCATAGCCGGAGCGGACGCCGCGGCGATGGTCGTGGTAGAGCTGCGAGAGGCACGTGGCCAGCTTGCCGCTGCCCGGCCCGGGACCCGTGACGACCACCAGGGGCCGGTCGGTCTCGATGTAGGCGTTGGCCCCGTAGCCCTCGTCGCTGACGATCCGGTCGACGTCGGTCGGGTAGCCCTTCGTGCGTCGGTGGGTGAAGACGCGGATGCCGTGCTTCTGGAGCTTGCTCCGGAAGATCCGGGCCGAGGGCTGGTCGTCGAAGCGGGTGATGACGACGGCGGCCACGTCGACGTCCCATCGGCGGAGGTCGTCGATCAGTTTCAGGGCGTCGACGTCGTAGGTGATGCCGAAGTCGGCCCGGAGCTTTTTCCGCTCGATGTCGCCGGCGTAGATGCAGAGGATGACGTCGGCCTCGTCGCGGAGGTCCCTGAGAAGCTGCATCTTCACGTTCGGATCGAAGCCGGGCAGGACGCGCGAGGCGTGCAGGTCGAACAGCAGCTTGCCGCCGAACTCCAGGTACAGCCGGTCGTCGAACCGATGGACCCGCTCCAGGATGGCGTCGGCCTGTTCCCGAAGGTACTTCTGGTTGTCGAAGCCGGCGGCCTGCGAGGCGAGGGCGGCGGTCGGCGCGGGCGCACCCCCGGCGCCGGGGGGGGAAGGGGTCGTGTCCCGGGTCACTCCTGGCCTCCCATGCCGGCTGCCCGAGACGCGCGCCTCGGGGGGCCGCCAGTATAGAGACCAAGCGCCCCCCTCACCAGGGATTCCCCGAGACACACCGATAGCGCGGGCCCGACGGCCCCGCCCAGCCTGCCGGACGCCGACGGCCGCCTACGGCGTCAGGGTCGAGAGCGCGGAGTCGAGGGCCTTGAGGTTGCCCTTGTTGACCGTGTAGACCACGGACTTGCCCTCTCGCTGGCCGGTGGCGAGCCGGCCCATGCGCAACAGGCCCAGGTGGTGACTGATGGTGGGCTGCTTGAGCCTCAGGGCCTTGCAGATGGCCGTGACGTTCTTCGGCCCGTCGGCGAGCTCGGCCAGGATGCCCAGCCGCGTCTTGTCCGACAGGAGCGAGAACCCCTGGGCCCATTCCCTCAGCGTCGCAGCACTCGGTCGTTTCTTCTTCGCCATTGTAGACCCCTTTCTTCCATTACCCGGGTCATCCGTACCGTCAGGACCCTTTGGATGCAAGTAAAATGTCAAAAAAAACGGCGTTCGTGCCGACCCTCGGGGGGCCCCCCCAGGACCGGTCCGGGCCTTCACCCGGCCCCGGTCGGGACGGACTCGGATTGCGGGCGGGCCCGTCGGGGCGCGACAAGGGCCGGAGCGTCGTAGGGTGGACCCGGCGGGGCCGCGCGGCGGCCGCGCGGCGGGTCCCCGCCCCAACCGAGGAGACACACATGCGAGCATTGATACTTGCCGCCGACCGGGTCGAGGACTGCGAGATGCTCTACCCGCTCTATCGGCTCCGCGAAGAGGGGATCGACTCCGACGTCGCCGCCCCCGAGGCGGCGGGCGTCGCGGCGCAGGCCCGGCAGGTCATGCCCTCAACGTGGAAGGTGCGCGTGACGCTTGCAGCGGCAGCATCCGTCGGGTCGCCCGACTCGGAAACTGCATCTGGCGATTGGCTTGCGACAGCGCGGACCAGTGCAGGGCTGTAGTACGGGAACAGCGCAAAGGCGATCACGAACACCGTGGCCACCCACAGCATGGCGCGGTTGAACCCCCGGAAACGCTGAAACTTCGAGTTCGGCACGGCGCCCGCGGCCGCCTGCCGTGACGGCCGAAGCGCAAGCCCAGCACCATCCGAACGCGATGGCGGTGAGATGGGCCCGCAGCCTCATCCAGCGATTGCCTTCGGCACGGGATGCCCGGATCATCGCTCTCACGGCCGTTCCCAGCCGAACGGGACCTCCACCGGGGCGCTCGGTCCCCAGTCCGGGTGGAAGGAGTTGCTTTTGCCCTCGGCGATCGACCGGCCGGCTGTGAGGTCCATCGTGCCCCCGTCGTCGTGATTCACCTTGAAGCTGAACCTGAGCGGCTCGCCCGCTGCATCAGGCGGTGGACGTAGGTTCCTGTCAGGCTTCTGCGGCGGGTCGGAAGACAGGCGTGGCCCGCGGCGAATGAGCCGCTGGAGGCCGGTGGCGAGGATGGTCGCGACCTCGGCCCGGCGCTGGTCGGGCATCATTTGGGCGGGACCGGTATGGTTGAGCATGGCCTTTTCCTCCAGGCCACCCACAACCCCTGTCCTGAGCAAGGCCGAAGGGACCTTCCCTCGGGGACCGGTGGGCTGTCTGGCGGCGTCCTTGGCGCGGGGAGCGGTTAACAAGCCTTCTACTGTTAACCTACGCGAAGAGAGGTCAAGGTGTCGGCGATATCATGGTGATGCGGCCTGTCGTCTGGGCCGAGTCGAATTTACCCGCCAGTCCGTAGGCGGGCTTCGCGCGGAGCAGGCGGCCGACCGGAGCCGACCGCCTGTAAATTCGCACGTGTTGTGGTGGGGACAGCTAGGCCTTCCGGCGACGGAGGACCGCCAGGCCGCCAAGGGCCAGCAGGCACAACGTGGCCGGTTCGGGAACCATGTCATAGGCCTTGATCGTGAAGCTCTGCGATCCGTAGTAGACGTTCTGCCACTCCTGGTCTTCGTCAGACCATTGCTCGAAATATGACCCGAGGTCAGCCCACTGATTGGTTTCGGTATCGAAAAAGAGGCAATCGCCCGGATCGACATTTTCTGCGGTGTCGTACGTGTCCGAGGAATAGGAAACAAACTGGTTGCCCAGAGCAAAGTCTAGACTAATGACAAAATCATCGCCCGCCGCAAGAACAATGAAAGCATCCAAGTCGATCACATGATAGCCGGGGTTTTCGATTGTGCCTGTCTTCGTCGCCAGGGGGCTGGCTACGCCCGACTGCAAATCGGCCAGCGAATCATAGACCTTCAGTGTGTACTGTTCCTCTGCCTGGGCGGTATTGAAGCTGATCTTTCCAATGTTCGCGCCGTCGGTATCGGCTTGGAAGACCATGGCGGCCTTGGACTGGTCTGCACCATTTTGCCAGTAGCCATAGTTGGAGATGCCAACCCCGCAGAGATCGTGGTTGTACACGCTGGTAACCACGTCCGGTTTGTCGACGACGAAGAACTCCGCGACGTCGGCAAAGGGGGTAGGGATCCCGCCGGAAGAGACCGAGTCGTACGACACCCAGAAGGTCGTGGGACTGGTGGCGGTGGGATGACTCTGCTTGATCAGCCAAGCCCCCGAATGAGGCGAGCCAGTCGCTTTGTTGTCGTCCCAGCCGATGATGTTTACGCCATGGGCTCCCAAGCCGGATCGCTGACCCGGCGGGATATTCCCGTCGTCGTAGTAGGTGTTCGTGGCCGCGTCGTAGGCCGCGTCCCGATGCAGGATGTGGACATACGGAGCGCCATAGTCCATGGCGGCCTGCTTGATCTTGTCGCGTCCGGAGATTTTGTGGAGCTCTTTCAGGAAATACTGGGGCGGATGCGTCCCCTCCGGCGGGGTGGGGTCGTAGCCATCCGTGGTGGTCTGATACTCGTAGGGACACTGGCTTTCAAGGATCGGCCCGGCCAAACGTGACATATGTCCGACCGCCACGTCCGTACGACCGTCACTGTTGGGGACTCGCGTGTACCCGGGGGTGTCATGGCCGGTGTTGTGGTCGATGTTGCCCTGCGTCTCCAGCATGCGAATGTAGTGTTCCGAAAGGTTCAGGCCGTTGGCGACCGTCGGGTCGTCGCCGACGGGGATGGGCTCAGGCGTAAAGGCCAGGCCCTGCTTGAGCACGTTGGATTCGATACTGGCCACTGCGGCGAACGACCAGCAGGGGCCCGGGCCAACCTGGTTCTCCACACGCGTGGTTACCTGCTGCCGACCGTTGACGTCG
>CAZGKW010000010.1:0-118399 GCA_964526295.1 uncultured Anaerolineales bacterium | reverse complement strand
CTTCGGCGGCCTTTGTTATGCGCAAACGGTCAGCCTTCGTGAATAATGTGGGCTAAGGGTATTCGAACAGGGTCGGAGGTAATCCCTATGCGCACCGACGGTTGGTACCGGTTACACGGGCTGGCGCTTCTGGCCGCCCTGGTCCTGGCGTTCGCGGCGTCGGGACGGGCGACGGGGGCCAATGGGCCCCAGACGCCCGACGAGCGGCAGCAGCTCCGCACGCAGGCCATCCGCACGCGCCTCGAAAAGCAGCTCGGGACCGTCGAAGAGAAGCTCGACGACCTGCGGGAGCTGGAGTCGAAGCTCGGCCTCCAGGTCCTCCAGGCCCAGGCCAAGGCCGTCGAGGGCATCCAGAACACCAAGAAGATCGAGGAGAAGATCCGCAAGGGCGAGAAGGACAAGACCCTCGTCCGATACCAGCAGGTCTACGCCGCCTGCGCCAAGCGGCTCCTGACCCTCGATCCCCGCTACGCCGCCCTCGACGCCATGTTCAACTCCATGGAGCGGGACCTCGAATCGCTCGGCGACACGAGCTACACCAACCGGGTCAAGGACCTGCGGGACTCGATCTGGCGGAGCCGGCGGGCCAACCTGGAGCGTGTCGCCGGAATGTACGAGGGGATCGCCGCCTACCCGTTGGCCATCCAGATCTACGCCCAGATCGTCCAGAACCTGCCCGAGGAGCAGCGCAGCGAGCAGGCGCTGGCGTCGCTGAAGAAAAAGGTGGTCGAGCTGAAGGAGAAGACCGAAAAGATGCAGAAGGAGCGGGAAAAGCACAAAGAAAAGGAACGGAAGGAACAGGAGAAGAAGTACCGCGCCGACAAGGACTGACGCCGCGCCGGCCCGTGATGCCGGTCGGGCCGGTTGCCGCCGCGACGACTCAGGGGAGCCCGACGTGGCTCCCCTTTCTGTTGCGCTCCGCCTGGTCGCCCGACGCGTGGGCCCAGTCGGACGATTCGGCGGCAGGCCGGTCCGGACCGGGACAGCCGGCCAGGGCGGCAACCATCTCGTCGAACGACGTGATGCCGGCCTTGACCTTGTTGACGCCGTCGATCCAGAGCGACGGGGCCCCGGCGGCGCGGGCGGCGTCGCGAATGGCCCGGCCGTCGCCCCCGCGCCGGACCTGCTCACCCACCGGGCCGTCACCGGTCACCAGCTCGAAAAGGCCGATCCGCCCGACGAACCCCGTCCGTCGGCACGTCCGGCATCCCCGGCCCTTCACGGAGTCCCCCACGGGCCCGAAGGCCCGGGCGAAGCGCCGCTTCAGCGCGGCCGACGGCTCGTAGCTCGTCTTGCAGTCCGGGCAGACCGTCCGCACCAGCCGCTGACCCAGCACGCCGCGAAGCGTCTCGGCCAGTCTCTCGGCGCCGGCCCAGCCGGCCAGGCGAACGACGGCGTCGGCGGCGTCGACCGCCCGGACCCGAGCCAGCACCAGGCACCCGTCCCGCGCCGGCTCCATCACCGCCGACAGCACCCCCGCGTCCAGGCAGTCGTCCAGCATCAGGACGTCCGGCTGCTGGGCCAGCACCTGACGGACCGCCTCGGCGGGGTCGTCGATGCCGCACGTGGCCGGCGAGAACTGGTTGATCCCCGACACGTGATACGCGATGGACCGCTCGAAGGTGCAGACGTTGGACCGCACGGGGTCGAGGGCGTGGAGGGTGCTGTAGAGGGTGGTCGTGGCGCCGCACTCGCGCGGGCCGGCGACGGCGACCAGCCCCTGCTCGGCCCCGACCAACTCCTTGTACGCCGCGAGGAGGTTAAAGTCGCAGCCGAGCTTCTCCAGTGGCATCTGGGCCTGGTCGTCACGCATCAGGCGGATGACGGCCCGGGTGCCGAAGGCGGCGTCGAGGGCGACGATCCGGAGCTGGACCCCCTGGCCCTGGACCTGGAGCCGGGTCCCGCGCCCCTCGGGCCACCGGTCGCCTCCGGGACCTGCGACCATCTGCCGGAACGCCTCCAGCAGCCCCGCCGCCAGCCGCACCGGCGGACGCATCACCACGTGCAGCGACCCGTCGATGCGGAACCGAATGCGGAGCACCTTCTGCTCGGGCTCGAGGTGCACGGCTTCGGCCCGGCTTCGGACCGCGTGGCGCAGGACCAGGCCCGCCACCTTCTCCGGGGGCCACGACCCGTAGGCCGAGTCGAAGTCCTCCGGCTGGAGCACCTCGTCGGCCAGGGCGAGGTCGGCCTCGGCCTCCTGGACGGCCGGTCCGCCGCCCTCCTCCGCCCGGGTCTGCTCGAGCATCTTGTAGATGTTGTCCGCCGTCGCCGCCACCACCTGGACGCTCAGGTCCGCCACGTGGCCGATCTCGTCGACCAGAAAGACGTTGGCCGGCTCGGAGAGGGCCACCGTCAGGACGTTGCGGACGCAGAACAGGGGCAGCAGCCCGTGCTTCTGGATGAACGCCTCCGGCAGGGCCGACCGGACCTCCGGGTCGACGAGCTGCGGCGTGAGGACGGCGAACGGGACGCCGCACCCTTCCGCCACCGCCGAGAGGACGTCCTCCGGGCCGGCGTAGTCGAGGTCGACGAGGATCTCGCCGAGGAGCTTCTCCTGCTGGCCCTGGCGTTGGATCTCGAGGGCCCGTCGGAGCTGGTCCGGCGTGATGGCGCCCCGCTCCACGAGCAGGTCGCCCAGCCGGGCTTGCGTTTTCGGCGCGGTGGTCATGGCCTGGCCCTACTCGAAGCTCCGGACGGCATCGTGGACGCTCTCGAAGACCTCGAACTTCTTGTCGAAGCGGACCATCTCGAAGGTCCTCTGGCAGTTGCCCTTCAGGCCCGCCACCTTGACGCACCCGCCTTTGGCCTCGACCTCGTCCTGGAACCAGAGCAGCTCCTCCAGGCCGCGGCTGTCGAGGTACGTCAGCTTCGCCAGGTCCAGGATGAACCACCGGACGCCGGAGCGGACCTGCTCGTCGGCGACGGCGCGGAACTGGTCGGCCTCGCCCTTCGTCAGGACCGGCGAAGCGGTCAACACGGTCATGCTGCCGTAGGTGTCTGCGACGGTTCCCATGGGGGCCTCAAACCGGGACGGGCCGGGGGGCGGCTGAGGCCTGGCGGTCGACGAACTGCTGCATCAGCCGGCCTACGTCGAGACTCAACAGGGCCTCGGCCACCCGCACGTCGAACTGACGCCCGACGTGCCGCTCGATCTCCTTCAGGACGTACTCCAGGGGCAGCATGGGCCGGTACGGGCGGTTGCTGGTCATGGCGTCGAAGGCGTCGGCCAGGCCGACGATCCGCGCCAGCAGCGGGACCTCCTCGCCCACCAGCCCCGCCGGGTAGCCCGAGCCGTCGACCCACTCGTGGTGGTGGAGGACGGCCTCGCGGATCGGCTGGAGGTGCTTGACGGTGCTGAGGATCCGGGCCCCGACGGCGGGGTGCTGATTGATGATGCCGCGCTCCTCCGGCTCCAGCCGACCCTCCTTCAGGAGGATGCTCTCGGGAGTGCCGATCTTGCCGATGTCGTGGAGCAGACCCGCCAGGTAGGCCTCTTCGACACGCTCCTCGGGCAGGCCCAGCCGGCGAGCCAGTTCGCGGCACGTGATGGCCACGCGCTCGCTGTGGCCGCAGGTGTACGGGTCCTTGGCGTCGATGCTCGAGACGAGGGCCCGCACCAGGTCGAGCATCAGGTCCTGGAGGTCGTGGTACAGGCGGTGGTTCTCGATGAAGACGGCGGCCTCGAGGGCCACCGACCGGACCAGCTTGGCGTCGGGGCTGCCGAACTCCGGCTCCGCCCGGTTGACGGCGACCAGGGCCCCCATGACGCCGTCCCCGACCGGCAGGGGCACGAGCACCAGGCGGTCCAGGGCGATCGACAGGGCGGCCAGGGCCGGCACGTCCTGGCACCGATTGTTGATGACCAGGTGCCTGTCGCCGCCCGTGGCGTCGAGCACGTCCTCGACCAGTCGCGGCAGGTCGGCCGGGTCGAACGGGAGCCGTCCGGAGACGATGACGGCGGGCCCTTCGGAAGTCGCCTCCCGCCCCGCCCGGCTTCGCTCGGAGCCGGCGGCGCTCCGGGCACGAGACGTCTCCGCGCCGGGCACCCAGGCGGCGACGGCCTCGGCGTCGATGCACGCCCGCAGCTCGCTGCACGCGCTGCCGAGCATCTCGCCAATCGGCTGCGTGACCCGGAGAACCTCGGCCAGGCCGTGTAGCAGAGAGACCTCCTCGTAGCTCTGCGACAGGGCCTCGGAGAGGGAATCGGTCTCGGCCCGGGCGTCGGCGAGGCCGAGGCGTGCCCGCACGCCCTCCCCCGCCGCCTTCAGCAGCGACCGGGCCCCCGGGCTCGCCTCGCCGGTCACCTGGGCCACGGCGACGAGCCGCGTCCGGCCTCGGCGCCGGATCGGCCATACCGCCACCACCCGCCCGGCCATCACCTCGACGCGTTCGCAGCCCGACTCGGCGGCCGACCGGACCAGCTCGGCGACACCACATCGGCACGGGGGGCCCCCCGCCTCGGGGACCGGCACGCCGCGTGTCGCGGCAGGCCCGCAGGTCGCCCGCTCCTCACCGTCGGGCACCGCGCAATCCTGGCGGCAGGCCGACCCGCTGCCGGCCAGGAGCGACCCACGGGGGTCGTAGAACGCCACGTCCACGCCGATCGTCTCGCTGAGCGACCGGGCCAGCCCGGCCAGGCCGGCCCGCTCGGAGGCGTCCGTCGCGACGAACGCGCCCGCTGCGGCCGTGTCGGGCGACGACGTTCCCATGCGTGGCTCCTCGTCGCGGGTCATCCCTGGCTTACCCCCAGCAGCTCCTGGACGCGTGCCAGAAGCTCGCGGGGACTGAACGGCTTCGTCATCACGTGCCGGACCGGCAGGTCCGGGGCGCCGATCTCGAAGCCCTTGGCTGTGAGCAGGATGGCCGGCGGTGGCGTCTCGAGCTCGTCCCGAAGGCGCTCGCAGACCTCCAGGCCGGACAGGCCCGGCATCTGAAGGTCCGTGACGAGGCAGTCGGGCCGCTGTGCCAGTGCCAGTTCGTAGGCCTCCCGGCCGTCCATCGCGACGACCACGTCCAGGCCGGCCCGCTCCAGTTTCCTCGCAACGACGTTGGCGATGGACGGCTCGTCGTCGGCTACCAACACCTTCGGCACGGCTGGTCTCCGCAATCCCCCACCCGAACTCCGTAGCTCGCCGTCACCTGGCCGCCGGCAGGTACAGCCGGAACGTCGTTCCTGTGCCGACGGTGCTCTCGACGGCGATGCGGCCCCCGTGGACGTTCTCCACGACGTGTTTGACGAGCGGCAGCCCCAGGCCGGTCCCGGCGGAGACGCGACCACTGAGGCGGGCCCGGTAGAATTTCTCGAAGATCCTGTCCAGCTCGTCCTCCGGGATGCCGTATCCCGTGTCCTCCACCGAGACGACCACGGTGCTGTCCTCGAGGAAGGTGGCGATGCGGACGTGGCCGCCCTCCGGGGTGTACTTGATGGCGTTCGAGACGACGTTCTGGACGGCCTGGTGGAGCATGCCGCGGTCGCCGTTGACGCGGAAGAACACCGGCGCCAGGTCGGCCGTGACCGCCACGCCGCGCTTCGCCGCCTGAGGCGTCATCACCTCGACGACGTCCTGGAGGACCTCGGCGACCTCGATGTCGGTCCTGTTGATGGGGACAAGGCCGGACTCCAGGCGGCTGAGGTTCAGGATGTTCTCGACGAGGCCGGCCAGCCGGTCGGTCTCGCCGGCCACGGTGGCCAGGAACTCCTGGGCGTCCGCCTCGTCGGTCACCTCGCCGTCCTGGAGCATCTCGACGTAGGCCTTGATGCTCGCCAGGGGGGCCTTCAGCTCGTGCGAAACGTTCGAGACGAAATCGCTCTTCATGCGGGCGATCTCTTTCTCCTTGGTCACATCGTGCAGGACGGCCACAACGCCGCTCAGGCGTTCCCGCCGCCGGCCCTCGATGACGGCGTTCAGGATGACGCGGAAGGTCCGTGCCGCGTCGCCGTTGCCGCGGATCCACTCGGCCGTCCGGTGGGGCGAGTGGAGGCCCGTTTCGCGGGCCTCGTGCAGGAGGCCCCGGATGGCCTCGTCCTCGATGACCTCCTCGACAGGCCGGCGGGCCGACGGGTCGAACTGGAATTCGAAGATGCCCTCGGCGGCCTCGTTGGCCAGGATGAGGTCGCCGAAGGCGTCCGTGACCAGGACGGCGTCGCTGATGGAGTGGATGACGGCCTCGACGTGCCGCTTCTCCGCCTCCAGCACCTTCATCTGGATCTGGCGTTCCTTGGCCGCCATGTGCGACTGCTCGATCTCCTCCTTGACGAAACTGAGGTATCGGTTGACGGCCCGTCCGAGACGTCCGAGGGAGTTGGCCTCGTGTTCGCCGACCATCAGGCCGATCCGGCCCCGCTGGACCATCTCCTCGAGGCGGCCCGCGACGGCCTCGATCCGCTCCTTCTGGAGCCGCGCCAGGAGCACCCCCCCGATGACGCCCAACACGCAGAGCGTGACCCCGCATGCCAGGACCATCGTCTTGACGAGCGGCGGCTGGCTGGCTTCCTGGAGCGGGTCGAGCAGAAGATGCAGCCCCGCTCCCACCCCGAGGAACAGCAGAACCACCACCGCGGCGCGACGGAACTCGATCACCGCATCACCCCTCCGCCTCCGTCCCGGAACCGCTGGGGACGGGCAGCGGACACATCCCCCCTGCCGGCGTGCCGCCGGCCGCTGCCGGGGGCGCCCTCCCTACGCGGCGCGCCCCCCGCTCCGCGTTGCCACCCCGTTACCGCCCCCGGGCCGCCTCGTGGCGGGCCCGGGCCAGGAGGGCCTCGACCGTCTCGCGATCCTCCAGCGACGGGGCCCGAAGGGCCGTCTCCAGGTGCGGCACGGCTTGGGCCGGCCGGCCCTCGACTACCAGCAGGTAGCCCATGAGGGCGTTGGCCTCCGGATGGTTCGACTGGGCGGCCAAGGCCCGCCGAATCCACATCCGGGCCTGCTCTCGCCGGCCCGCCGACAGGTCGCACTTCGCCAGGGCCACGACCGGCTCGATGGCGTCCGGCTCGGCCCGAAGCAGCCGCTCGTAGAGCCGTCGGGCCGCCTCGGTCCGGCCGAGGGCCATCAGGCAGTCCGCCTGCATCCGCAGGGCCCACTTGGCGGCGGCGTCCTGCGGCTCGGCCTCCACCAGACTCGCCAGGATCGGCTCGGCCTCGTCGTAGGCCCCGGCGAAGAACAGCGCCGCCGCCAGGTGCTGACGCAGGTCCTGCCGCGACGGGGCCAGCCGCATCGCGATCCGGTAGCTCTGGGCGGCGTCGCGGTACCGGCCCTGGACGGCCCGGACGTCGCCGAGGGCGGCGTGCAGCTCCGCCTTGCCCGGCATGCGGCCGATGGCCTCGTTCAGGACGTCCGCCGCCTCGTCCGGCCGGCCGCGGTCCACGAGCAGCTCGGCCTCCGCCAGAACGTAGGCCGACTCATTCGGGGCCAGCTCGACCGCCTCACGGAAGTGCACCAGCGCCAGGTCGTCCTGGCCGATGGCGTGCTCGATCGTGCCCTGGACGTAGACGCCGTCGGCGTAGTCCGGATCGAGCTCCCGGGCGGCCTTGACGTAGCCGTTGGCGACGTCGATCTGGCCCCGCTCGACGGCCAGCCGGGCCGCCAGGACGAACAGGGGGGCGTGCCGCACGCCCTTGGCCAAGGCGCTGTCGACGTGCTTCGTTGCCGTCTCCAGCTCACCGCGTTCGTGGCATCCCTTGGCCAGCCGGTAGGCCATCTCGCCGCGGGACGCCTCCCACCTGCTGGTGGCCTGCTCGCGGTCCCGCTGCATCTGGCGCTGGCCTTCACATCCGGCGGCCACCACGATGCATCCGACGGCGAGGCCCACTGCGATTCGTCTGGTCGAGCTCATCGGCCTTCCTCCTCCTCCTCCTCCTCGGCTTCGGCGGCGGCCACCGTCATGTCGGCCTGGGCCGCAGCCGGCGCGGCCGCCTGGTCCTTCGGGTCGGGCCGGACCTCGGCAGCGGCTTCCTCGGTCTCGGCAACCGGCCCGGCGGCCGGTTCGTCTGTCCCAGGAGACGGCTCGGCGTTTGTCTGGTCCGCCGGGACGGCCGCGTCCGCTGTTGCCGCCGCCGTCACCTCGGTGGTCTCGGGAGCATCGCCGGCCTCCTCAAGCGTCGACTCCGGGTCGGGTTGGGCGTCGGTCACGGTTGTTGCCGGGTCATCCTCGGCGTCCATCGGCGCCGGGCCCAGGAGGATGTGGAGCGGGACCTCTTCGGCCGGGATGGGTCCCTCGACGTCCTCGGCCGCCGCCACCGCCGCCTCGTCGGCCGCTTCGGCGTGCGGTGCGGTCTTGGCCCGCGACTGGGGCGGCCCCTCGGGAGCGGGCGGTGCCAGGACCGGCCCCGGCCTCTCCCAGGCGGGGCGGTCACCGATGGGCCTCGGCCGGGGCCGGCGGCCCTCTTCGGCGGTGGCCCGCTCGTCCTGCGGCCGGTCGTCGGACAGGTAGTAGGGCTTGATGTCGGCGGAGATCTTGTCCCAGATGGTCCACGACCGCTGCGGCCGGGGACCCCGGTTCTTCGCCATCAGGATGCGGTCCTTCAGGTGGATGGCGTGGAGGTTGTTCGGCGCGACGTTCAGGGCGAGCTGGGTGTGCCACCACGCCCGGTCCAGATCGGCCGAGTTGCGGGTCCGGAGGTAGTTGCGGTAGTGTTCGTCGGCCTCCTGGACGTAGCGGACGGTGAGGCGATCGCGGGTGAAGAAGTAGAAGCCCTCTCGCATGCCGATGAGGCGGCGCTTGGCGTCGTCGCGAAGCTCCTCGCCGAGGCGGTTCGCCTCCTCGTGGTCGATGATGTGCGGCGTCAGCAGGATGATGATCTCGTTGCGGGTGGTCGCATCGGTCTTGTTGCGGAACAGGACACCCAGGCCGGGAACGTTGCCCAGGCCGGGGATTTGGCCCCGGTCGATGCTGGTCGTCTCGTCGAAGAGGCCCCCGATGACCAGGGTGTGGCTGTCGCGGATGAGGACGTTGCACGTGACCTGGGTGGTCCGCTTGCTCGGGACGCCGTCGATGGTCTCTTCGCCCCGCTGGGAGACCTCCGGGTGGACCTCCAGCCGGACGTAGCCGTCGTCGCTGATGTAGGGCCGGAACCGCAGGACCGTGCCGACGTCCAGGAACTCCGCCTCCGAGACCTCGCTGGTCTCGGTGCTGGTGACGTCGCCGCGATAGCCGATCTGGTCGCCGACGTTGACCTCGGCGGGCTGCTTGTTGACGGCCAGGACCTTGGGGTTCGACAGGATCGTCGTGTCCTTGACCTCTTCGAGGGCGTTGATGAAAACCGAGACGCTGTTGGTCATGACGCCGATGTTGAGGCCGTCGCCGAGGCTGGCGAACCCCCGGCCGAAGATGTGGCCGAAACGGGTTTGCTGCTGGACGTCAAGCGTGGTGCCGGCGGCGTTGGGCACGTTCGTCGGGTCCGTGACCGGGTGGACCGTGCTCGAGAGGTCGCGAAAGTCGACGCCGGCGAGGGCGTTGAAGTTCACGCCGAGGTCCGTCTCGTCGTTCAGGGTGACGGCCAGGATGGTGGCCTCGACCAGCACCTGCCGGGGCCGGCGGTCCATCCGACCGAGGATCTTGCCGACCTGGTCCAGGTTCTCCGGGAAGTCGCGGACGATGATCGTGTCGGGCAGCGGGTAGCTGTCGCCGCCGACGTTGGCCGAGGCCGTCGGGATGCCGGTCTCGGAGGGGGTGGTTTCGGCCACGGTGCCCTTCTCCGAGAGGGCCGGCGCGATCAGCTTCCGGGCTTCCTCGGCCGTCAGGTAATTGAGGGGGAAGACCTGCGTCTGGAGCCGCTCGTCGGACTCCTTGATGGCCTTCATCTCCTCCGGGGTATGGACGTAGATGAAGTCGCCCTCGCGGACCCAGCGGAGGTCGTTGGCCCGGCTGACGGCCTGGAGCACCTCCTCGACGGTGACGTTGTACAGGTCGGCCGTCACCTTCCCCGAGACGTTCCGGCTGGCCACGATGTTGACCTCGGCCTGGCGGGAGAGCATCTCCAGGACCGTGCCGAGGTCCTCCTCCTGGGCGTGCAGCTCGATGTTCATGCCGGCCGGTCCGGCCTCGACGCTCGTCTCCTCGTCGGCAGCCGGCGGGGCCGCTTCCGCCCCGGCGGCGCCCACGTCGTCCGTCGGCTCGGCCGCCCGCGACGGCGGACCGGACGCCAGACCCGTCACCGCCAGGGCCGCCGCAGCCGCCAGTCCCCATCGAGTCCAACGTCGGGTGCTTCGATTCGACCGTTCCATGGTACCTCTCCTCAATCCACGCGGAGGATCCCCACCAGGTCGCCCCTCCGCAACTTCACGCACCCCTCTTGAATTTCGAGAATCTCCAGGCCGTCGATACGGTCGCCTTCGTTGTACTCCCGGCCGTCGATGACGGCCCACCGCCGGCCCTCCCCATCCACCAGCGTCAGATCGAGCCGCAAGGCTTTCAGCGTATCCAGGACGTCGGGCGGCCCGTCGCCGGCGCCGGCCCCGGGGCCGGCCGATCGCCCGGCCGGCGCGTCGGTCGGCCGGCGAAGGTGGGTCTCGGCCGTCCGCTCGGTTCGGCCCGGCGAAGGCCCCCCGCCGTCGTCGGCCGTGAACGGGTCCCTCGCGAGCGGCGGCGGCGGCGCGGGCCCGTCCAGCGACGCGCAGAGCCGCTCGAGCTGGTCCGCCGCCACGTATGCGTCCTTCGGCGGGATGGTCATCTCCGGCAGGCCCACCGCCGAAGACGGCTCGGCCGCATGCCCCCAGGGCTGGACGATCGCCACCGCCCACGCCGCCACCGCCGTCAAGAGCAGGCCGGTCGTGGCGGCGGCGCGGAGGAATCGCCCCCGCCGCGTGGGCCGACGGCCCGGCGGCCGGTCGCTGACCCACGCCAGGACCGTGCTCAGGCCCCGGCGCCGGTCCTGCGGGCGGCCGGTTTGTGGCTCGCGAGTCGTCATCCCTCGGCCCCCTCGGCGACGACCACGGCCGGGTTCGGCGCCCGGCCGGGGCCCGTCCGGACCGGCGGCAGGTAGTAGACCAGGATCTCGGCCTCGGCCTCGACGTCACCCCCTGAGGACCGCGCGATCCGGGCACGGCGGACCTGGCACAGCCGCTCCTGCCGCTCGATCGAGGTCAGGCACCGGTGCACCGCCGGGAACGGCCCGACCAGCCGCACCCGTATCGGAACGAACGGGACCGGCCCGTCGGGCTCGACGCCCTCGATCCGCTCCAGGTCGTGGCCGGTCAGGGGCTCGGCCTCAATCCGCTCGGCCACCGTTTGGAGGAACTCGGCCAGGCGGGGCTCGGTCGGCAGCCGCCGGGCGGCCCGCCGGCGGACGTCCCGCACTCTCGGCATCTGGGCCGCCATGTACTCACCGCTGCGGCTGGTGAGGACTTTGCGTCCGACCAGCTCCCGCTCCTGCTGGACGGCCCGGTCGAGGGCCGACAGCTCGGCTTGCTTCGGCCGGAACACGAACACCACGAAGCTGCCGAGCATGACCGCCCCCAGGGCCAGGATCAGCACCTGGTGGCGGTTCACCGCCAGCCGCCGTCTTGTTCTCGGCCGGACCGACTTCACGGTCTCGCCTCCTCGCCGGCGGCGCCGGCCGTCCGGCGGGCGGTGCATTCCAGGAGGAACCGCCGTTCGGACGAGGCCCCGCCGTCTCGGCCCTTCGACTCGATCAGGACGGGGTCCTCGAAGGCGGCCGACTCATCCAGCACCCCCAGGGCCCGGCCCAGCAGGACGTCCGACGGCGCGGTGCCGCGGATGCGCAACCGGGCCGCCGCGCCCCGTGTCTTCGGGAGGGTGCCGTCCGGCCCCGGCGCGTCGGCCGAGACGGTCGGCCGGCAGACGATCTCGACCTCCTCCAGGACGACCTCCTCCGGCAGGAGGGCCGACAGGTCGCTCAGGAGACGAGCGACGCTGGTGCGTCCCGTCAGGGCCTTCAGGGCCGCGAGGCGGCGGTTGTGGTCCAGGGCCTCGATGCGGAGCCTCTCGGCCCGGACGACGTCGGCGTCCATCGAGACCCCCGTGCCGCGAAGGGCCATCAGCTCGGCCCGGGCGTCGCGTACCCAGGCCCCCATCTGGAGGCTCCACAGGACCATCACGAGCCCCACGGCCAGGAGCAGCCAGGAGCGGATGAACCCGAGGCGGCGGTCGAACCGCGCCCGGATATAGTCCTCCGGGAGAAACTCCAACTCGCGCACGACTCAGCCCTTCCCCCGTCGGTCCCATCAGGCGGCACAGCCTGTCCCCAAGGGCTCCCGGAGCGAGAGTCCCTTCAGGCTGAGCCCGAAGCTGGTCGCCCACTCGGACGACCGCGTCCGCCGGTCCACGGCGGGCGCCAGGTTCTCCGCCCGCACCCGGGCGAACGGATCGCCTATCCGAACGTCCACGCCGAGACGCTCGGCCAGCATCCTCGGGATCGCCGGATCGTGGGCCTCGCCCCCGGTGCAGACGATCTCCTCGGGGCGGGGTCCGCGGAACGTGACGGCGTAGTAGCGCAGGCACAGGGCGATCTCGCCCGCCAGGTCCTCCAGGTGGGGCCGCAGGCAGTCCGTGACGGCCCGCTGGACCGGCTCGGACGGGTCGGCCTGGTCGCCCCGGCGAGCCAGCCGCCGGCGCAGCGCCTCGGCCTCCGTGACGGCCAGCTCCAGAGAGTCCGAGACGGCCCGGTTGAAGATCGCCCCGCCTATCGGGATCGTCTTGACGAACAGGATGTCGCGGCCGCGGCCGATGACGACCGTCGTCCGGGCCCCGATGTCGACCAGCACCGTCAGGGTCCGCTCGTCGCCCCGGCGCCTCAGGTACCGCTCGAAGCCCCGGAAGACGGCACAGGGCTCGGCGTCGAGGCTCACGAGGTCGAGGCCGACCTCGGCGGCGAAGGCGATCTTCCGCTCGACCTCCGCCCGGGGGGCGGCCAGGACGATGATCTCGTCGAGCACCTCCCCGCCCTGGCGGACCTGGCCGGCCCGCAGGTACTGGACGACCGCCGAGGCGGTGTCGAACGGGAACTTGTTCTGGACCTCCCAACTGACGGCGGCGGCCAGCTCGGTCTCGGGCGTCGTGGGCATGCGGATGTTGCGGGCCGCCAGCTCTTCGGGCGCCAGGGCCATGACGACCTCCCGCCGGCGGAACGCCCCGCCCTTGACCATGTCGCGGACGCCGACGACCACAGCTTCCTCCAGGGCGGACGGGTCGTCCTTGACCTCCTGGGGGATCACGTACTTGGCCGCGGCCACCACCCGCAGCTCCGGCCCGGCGACGCTGAGCTGGAGCATGCGGACCGTCGTGGTCCCGACGTCGAGTCCGACTGGTAGCACGTGTGCCATGGGCATCGACCGGCCGTTCAGCTTCCTGCTTCGGTCACGCGGACGTTGCCTGTGAGGGCCTCGACCGAGATCTGGGCGGCCACCTCCCCCGCCCCGACGACGATCGACCCGGACGCCAACGGCTCTCCGAGACCGTTAAACGTGACGTACGTGTCGCCGCCGAAGCTCGCAGCGCCGACCCTGGCCTCGGGCATCCCCGCCTGGGCAGCCAGGACGACCTCGAAGTCGTGCCCGGCCCGGACGGGATGGGCGATGGCCTGGGCCTGGTCGTAGCTCTCGCCGCCGTAGTTGGCGACCACCTTGTAGGCCGTCAGGTCCGAGTTGAAGACCAGGGAGTGGGTCTGCATGGTGGTTCGGGCCAGGCTCCGGGCCGTCTCCAGGTCGGCGGCAACGATGCGGGCCGCCGCGCTGGTCTGGGAATCGTGCGTCGACCTCAGCAAGGGCACGACGAGGCCCCCGATGAGGACCAGGATGATGACGACGACCATCACCTCGACGAGCGTGAAGGCCGAACGGTTGTGTGAGGCGACCATATCAGTTCTCCACAGCGCCCCCGGCGGTGGCGGCCGACCCCTCGGGCGAGACGACCTCGACCCGGAACGTCCCGTTCTTCAGGCCGCTCTCGAGGCGGCCGAGTCGCTCGTTGACGGACCGGAGCTCCTTGAGCATGTGCTGTCTCTGGAGGCCGGCGTCGGGAATGCCCCGACTCTCGTTGTCCGTGCCGAAGGCGCGAGCGTAGGCTTGAGGCTCGAGGCTCGCCGGCCGAAGCCACAGGGCCGCGGCGATGAGTCCGAGCATGGCGGCCACGAGCATAAGCCCGTGTCCGATGGTCCTTGAATGCCGTTCGTGCATTTTCCCAAACCTCCCAAGCTCGCTACTTTAACAGGCACAGTGCGAAAAAGAGGCAGTTGCCGCCCGGCACTGCCTTTCGTGAGTGTTATCGGCGTTGCGGGCGGATCTGCTCCAAGGATTCGCAATGGGCCGTACACCGCCTTGACCCTTTGGGAAAAGGGGCCCGACAGGTCCGCCCGTGCGGGGGGCGCTGCTTGCGGGCCGAACGCTGCCGGGCCCTTCAGTCCTGACAAAAAACACCCGGGGGCAGAGCACGCTCCACCGCGTCCCTGCCCCCGGGCCCATGGCCTCTTCGCCCCTACACGAAGAGGCTGGCGGTCACCGCTGCGCACCCACAGCGTTACAGTTCGTTGAGCTGCGTCGTGCCGTCCGACGTCACGTGCGCGTCGACCAGGTCGGCGCGGAACTCACCCGTGGCGGCATTGAACCACCAGCCGCCGTCGGCCGCCGGCGACGCGAAGGTCACGGCCGGGTCGTTGACCACGGTCACCGTGTTGTCGCCGGAAATCGGGTTGACGGGGATCGACTGGAGGTACGGGCCGAACGGGAAGTTGGCGTTGGGCGTGGCGTTGACGTCGCCGCTATTGTCGCTGTACTGCGTCATCTGCTCGATGAAGGTGTGGCCGCTGCTGTCGTCGGTGGGGTAGTTCTCCAGGTGCTGGGTCTTGTAGAGCAGAAGCTGGCTGCGAATCGTCTGGAGGTTGGTCATGAGGTTGGAGACGCGGGCCTCGCTGGAGGCCTCGGTGAACTGCGGGATCACGATGGCGGCCAGGATGCCCAGGATGATCACGACGATCAGGATCTCGACGAGTGTGAAGCCTTTCCGCTTCATAGTGAACTCTCCTTGTCTGCTGCCGGCCCCTCAGCGGGGGCCTGTTACGGGTTTCGGTTCCGTTGTCAGTCTCGGCCCTTCTCGGGTGCCGCCCGCTCGTGCGTGCGGCCCCTCAGGCGGTCAGTCGCGTCGCTGGAGAGGCCCGCCTGGTCGTCACCTCCTTTGGGCCCCGCGCTTCGAGCGGCTCACCCGACGGCCGAGAACCGGTGATGCCGCCCCCAATTTCGCCATTTCTGATATTGGCAGTTGCCTTTTCGTGCCCGTCTTGCCTTCGCCGGTGTTATCGGCGAAAGCCCTACCTATGCTTCACAGATTTTCCACTCCCTCCAGACTACCCAGGTTAACAGCCGCGGGCCGTAAGAGGCGATGACCGGCTCCGACCGGCCATCGCTGCACTCCTAGAGTAGTCATACCCCCCGTCTTGTCAAATTCCGGGCAACCGGCCATTCGGACTGGCCTTGCCCGAGGCTTATAACCTCAGCTATGGCAAGGGTTTACGCCAGAGGCGACGTGGCCGGGCCTTCGCGGCCTTCGGGGCCGACTCCTGCGCGCACGCCGACGAACCGCACGATTTTTACTCGCGGCCCTTCTGTCCCACGACCCGCGTCCGGACCGGATCGAACCGCCGCAACGACCCGTCCGTCAGCCGCAGCACCAGCCCGTAGTCGGGATCCAGGTCGACCACCTCGCCGTCGGCGACGGTCGCACCCTCGCGGAGGGTGATCCGCCGGCCGAGCGTCCGGCACCGCCGGGCTGCCTGGCGGCGAAGGTCGGCCGCCCCCTCCTGCGAGCCCGCCCGGGCCACCACGCCGTCGAGCCGAGCCAGCAGGCCCCTCGCAAACAGCGTCCGGTCCAGGTCGTGGCCCAGCATGGCCGGCGAGGCCACCTGAGGACGGATCGCCGGCGGGAACGCCTCCGGGCCCTGGTGGCAGTTGAGGCCGATGCCGATGACCACCGCACCGCCCCCCGGACGGGCCCCGGGGCCCCCCCGAAGGGACCGCGTTTCCACCAGGATGCCCCCCACCTTGCGGTCGTCCATGACCAGGTCGTTAGGCCACTTGATGCCCACCTCGGCGGAAGCCTGGTCCTCGACGGCCTCGGCGGCGGCCACGGCGGCCGCACGCGTCAGACTCGCCGCATCGAACGGGTCGCCGGGCCCGAAGAGCAGCACCGAGCACAGGACTGCCTCGTGGGGCGGCGCCAGCCACCGGCTGCCCCGCCGGCCTCGGCCCGCCGTCTGGTACTCGGCGAAGACCGCGAGGCCGTCGGCGGGGGCGCCCTCGGTCTCGGCGGCCCCCCAGGCGAGGTCGCTGGTCGAGCCGGCCGTCTCGACGCACCGGACGCGCCGGCCGACCCGCGCGCCGTGGCGGTCCCAGGCCAGCTCGTCCTCCCTCAGCGACGGCGGGACCCCCGTCAGACGGACCCCCTGAAGGGGGTGCGTTTCGACCTCGAATCCCCCCCGTGCGAGGTCCATCAGCCCCCCCCGGACCCCCCGCAGCGTAGTCCCCGCGAGCCGGGCCAACTCGGCCGCCTGGGTGAACCGGTCGCGGCGGGTCCGCAGGACCAGGCTGATTCGTGGATCGATCCGGGGCGGGGTGGTCATCGCTTTGAGCCTGCCGCAGCCCCCGCCCTCGGATGAGGTAACCGGGAATCCGGTCACCCGGCAACCGGGGCCGGGGTGATCTCCAGCGAGATGTCCAGGATCGGGGCGCTGTGCGTCAGGGCCCCCACGCTGATCCGGTCGACGCCCGTCTCGGCCACCTGGCGGACGTTCTCCAGTGTGATGCCGCCCGAGGCCTCCAGGGCCGACCCCCCATCGCCGAACAGGCGGTCCCTGAGAGCGACAGCCTGGCGGAGCTTCCCGATGCCCATGTTGTCCAGAAGCACGACGTCGGGCCCCGCCCGGAGGACCTCCTCCAGGTAATCGACCCGCTCGACCTCGACCTGGATAGGTATCTCGTCGTTGATCCGCTGCCGTGCCTCCCGCACGAGCTCCGCCACGGTCTCGCCGGCGTGGTCGGGGGCCCGGACGGCCAGGTGGTTGTCTTTGATGAGCACCCCGTCGTGCAGCCCCGTCCGGTGGTTCACCCCGCCGCCCATGCGGACGGCGTACTTCTCGAGGTACCGCCAGCCGGGGGTGGTCTTTCGGGTATCGAGGATGGCGGCGGCGGTGCCCTCGACGGCATCGACGTAGCGGCGGGTGAGGGTGGCGATGCCCGAGAGGGCCTGGAGGAGGTTCAGAAGGGTGCGTTCGGCGGTCAACATGGGCCTGACGGGCCCCCGGATCCGCCCCAGGAGGCGCCCTTCGCGGACGGCCGTCCCGTCCTTGACGGACGGGCGGAACTTCAGCCGCGCGTCCATCCGGTGCAGGATCGGCGGGACGAAGATGATCCCCGCCACCACCCCGCCGCTTGAGGCCAGGAGCCGCCCCTCCGCCTCGCTCTCGGTGTCGATCAGGACGTCGGTGGTCAGGTCGCCCGGCCCGATGTCCTCGTCCAGGGCCAGCGTCATCAGGGGCTGGAGGCTCTCCAGGGCCCGGACTTTCAGGCGGTCCATGGGGATGGTGCTAGGCGGTCGTTTGGGCGTCATGCATCAGCTCCTCGATGCGGTCGCGTAGCTCGGCGGCCCGCTCGAACTCGAGCCGCTCGGCGGCCTTGTGCATCTCGGCCTCCAGCTCGGCCGCCAGCTCCGTCCGTGCGTAGTCCCGCTGCGAGAGTCGCACGGCCGTCCGGGCCGTCCGGCGGGCCCGGACCTCGGCCTCGATGCCGGCGCGGACGGCCTTGCGGACCGATTCGGGCCGGATGCCGTGCTCCCGGTTGTACGCGAGCTGCCGTTCCCGGCGGCGGCTGGTCTCCTCGATGGCCCGCTCCATGCTGCCGGTCATCTGGTCGGCGTAGAGGATGACCTCGGCCGAGGCGTGCCGGGCGCACCGCCCGATCGTCTGGAGGAGGCTCGTATCGGACCTCAGGAACCCCTCGCGATCGGCGTCGAGGATGGCCACCAGGCTGACCTCCGGCAGGTCGAGCCCTTCCCTCAGGAGGTTGACGCCGACGACGACGTCGAACTTGCCCAAGCGAAGGTCCCTCAGGATCTCGCTCCGGTCGAAGATCTCGACCTCGCTGTGGAGGTACTCGCACTTGACGTCGGACTTGCGGAAGTAGCTGGAGAGGTCCTCGGCGAGGCGTTTCGTCAGGGCCGTGACGAGGACCCGCTCGTTGCGTTCGGCCCGCCGCTTGACCTCCTCCAGGAGGTGCTCGACCTGGCCGCGGGCGGGCTCGACGCGGATCCGGGGGTCCACCAGGCCGGTGGGCCGGATGACCTGCTCGACGACCTCGCCGCCGGACTGCTCGACCTCCCAGTCGCCGGGCGTGGCCGAGACGAAGACGCCCTGCCCCACCATCGCCCGCCACTCCTCGAACGTCAGGGGCCGGTTGTCGAGGGCCGACGGCAGGCGGAACCCGTGCTCGACGAGGGTCTCCTTGCGGCTGCGGTCGCCGGCGTACATCGCCCGGACCTGGGGGATCGTCACGTGGCTCTCATCGACGAAGACGAGATAATCGTCGGGGAAGTAGTCGAGGAGGCAGCAGGGCCGCTCGCCGGGGGCCCGGCCCGAGAGGTGCCGACTGTAGTTCTCGATGCCCGAGCAGTACCCCACCTCGCGGAGCATCTCCAGGTCGTACTTCGTGCGGGCCTCCAGCCGCTGGGCCTCCAGGAGCTTCCCCTCCCGCCGGAGCACCACGAGCCGCTCGGCCAGTTCCTGCTCGATCGCCAGGCACGCCCCCTCGATCCGGTCCTCGGGCAGGACGTAGTGCTTCGCCGGGTAGATGATCGTCTCGTCCTCGGAGCCGAGGACCTCGCCGGTGGTCGGGTTGATGAGGGCGATCCGCTCGATCTCGTCGCCGAAAAGCTCGAACCGGTAAGCGAACTCCTCGTAGGCGGGCTGGACGTCGACGCAGTCGCCCCGGACGCGGAATTTGCCCCGGCCGAACTGGATGTCGTTGCGGTCGTACTGGAGGTCGACGAGTCGGCGCAGCAGGTCGTCCCGCTCGATCTCCTGGCCCACCGCCACGCGGACGACCATCTCCTCGTAGTGCTCCGGGTCGCCCAGGCCGTAGATGCACGAGACGCTGGCCACGATGATGACGTCCCGGCGGTGCATCAGGGCGCTGGTGGCCTGGAGGCGGAGCCGGTCGATGTCGTCGTTGATCGAGGCGTCCTTCTCGATGTAGATGTCGCGGGCCGGAATGTACGCCTCGGGCTGGTAATAATCGTAGTAGGAGACGAAGTAGGCGACGGCGCCCGAGGGGAAGAACTCGCGGAACTCGCTGTAGAGCTGGGCGGCGAGGGTCTTGTTGTGGCTGATCACGAGCGTGGGCCGCTGGACCCGCTCGATGACGTTCGCCATGGTGAACGTCTTGCCGCTGCCCGTAACGCCGAGGAGGGTCTGCCAGGGCTTGCCGGCCTCCAGGCCTCGTGTGAGCGCATCGATGGCGGCGGGCTGGTCGCCCTTGGGCTCGAACTCCGACACCAGCTCGAAACGGTCCATGCCGCCCCTTGCGGTGGGTTGCGAGAGCAGGGCAGCCTCGCGAACCGCCTGCCGAACGTGGGATTCTACCACGCCGAGGCGCCGGCAGCAACGCCGCGCGGGCGACCAGAAGGGAGCTTGAGGAACCGTGGGGCGAAGGAGGGGGGGGCTCGGGGGGCGGTGCCCCGGCAGCCTTTTTTGTTTTTTCGTACCCCACCCGGGGCGCGACTCGGGTAAACTGAAGTCCGCTGGAGGCATCATATCGGCCTGGCCTCCAGAGGAGTGGCGGCACCAGAGCATGGCATAGCGAACATCTCCCCCCACTCACGCCTGCCGCGCCGAAAGGCCTGTGCCATCCGCCCGTTCCGGGTGGCAGCGCTCGACGGCAACCAAGGTCGGACTCGCGCCCGGCGCCACGGGGGTGCCGTGCATCGTCCGGCCTGCGAGAAAACGAGGTGGGTCATGATCAGGGGCATGGTATGCTTCGTCGCAGTCGTCGTTCTGTGTGCGCTGCCGGCGCCGGCGGTGACGGTCAGTCCCGGCGAGGGCGTCTCGTTCGGCCAGATGGATTTTCTGTGGCCGAGCGCCGAGACCCTCAATTCCGATACCGGCCAGATCGACGTCGACATCGCCTTCCTCCAGACGGCCACGAGCCTGTCGTCGGGCTACCTGAACGTGGCGACCGATGCGGGGTGGGTGGTGCAGAACCTGCCCGTCCTGTCCGGGTTCCCCTATCCGAGCATCTCGAGCAACTTCGGTCTGGGCTCGACCGTGGGGGACGACGTTACGTCGCTGACCGCGACGGTGGACTTCTCGGCCGCCCCGGTGACGGCCTTCGCCCCCGCGCCGTCGACCGTCTTCGCCGTCGGCGACGTGGGATATGATGCCCAGGGCAAGGGGGCGGCGGTCCCCGCAGCACCGCCGGCGCCCGTGGCCCCCGCTGCGGGCGTCGTGGCCTTTCAGCTCGGCGGGCTGGTCCAGGTCGTCGCCCAGCCGAACCACACCCTCGTCCAGACGGCCCACAACCAGTGCGGCCCGGCGGCGGTCGCAAGCAGCCTCCAGTACCTGGAGGACACCTTCGGCGTCTCGGTGCCGCACGACCACGTGTCCGGCCTGCTGGGCGTTCCCGCCAACTCGCTCGTCGGCCAACTGGACACGGCCATGGGGCGAGCCGCCACCAGCCGCGCCGACGGAGACGCCGTCCTCGACCTGGTTTACGTGGAAGGCAAGCTCAGCTACCTGGACAACAACGGGCTCGAAGGCCTCATCGTCAAGCACCAGGACGACGAGTTCGGCGACATGAACGTGACGGTCGCAGGGGTGACGTCCCACGGGCGGGGCAAGGTCCCGACCGCCGAGTTCATCATCCAGGAGCTGCTCCACGGCGAGGACGTCGAGATGGGCTTCTCCTATAAGACGGGGGGCGGACACTGGGTCGAGGTCGTCGGCGCCGGGTACATTCTCGGCGTCCCGTGGGTGGCCCACCGGTCGGACTCGCTCCAGACCTCCTCCGACCCGACCGACACGATGGGCATCGACGGGACCGACTTCTCCTTCCTGGTCGACACCGACATGGACGGCCTGCTGAATCTGGTCTACGGCAAGGCCGACGCCAACGTCGACATCGTGGTCACCCAGTCGATCCCTGAACCGGGGACGATGCTGGGCCTCGTCGTCGGCGTGGGGGGGCTGGCGCGTTACCTGCGGCGGCGGCTAAGGCGGTAGAGTCGGTGCAGTCGCGGCCGGCCGCTTTCGCGCTTCCATCTCGTCGGGTCAGGACCACGCGGGGGCAAACCGCGCCCGTCGTCAGTGTTCGTGCGGCTTGACGCGGTTCGTCGACGGGTCGTACTCGTAGGCCTGGCCGTAGGGGCACACGGGCGGGCCTTCGGGGAAGACGTCCGGGTTGTTGAGGACCTTCGCCTCGAACTCGGACTGGTCCGTCGGATAGACGCCGACGTAGTAGCGGCTGATCTTCGAGACCTTGGTCTCGCCTCCGCCGGCGCCGCCGCCGGAGGGATAGTCCCCCCCGTTGCCGACCGTCCACAGCTCGATGGCGGCGTTGATGCGGACGATGTTCGTGCGGCAGGCGGTCCGGTTGGCGTCCTCGCTGGAGGTGGCCATCCGCGGCAGGGCGATCGCGGCGATCAGTCCCAGCAGGAGGACGACCATCAGCACTTCGATCAGGGTGAAGCCGGTCGCCCTGCGCCGGTCGCGTCCGTCCATGCTATGCCGACCTCCCCACGTCGTCGCTCGGTCCGGAGCATGGCAGCGGCACGGCCGCACCGCCGCTCGACGTGCCCCGCGGTTCCGACCCGACCTCTGCGGCCAGGTCACCCTGGTCCCCGCGTCTCCAGACACACGTTGCCACAAGGGACTGTGCGCACGAAGGGAGGGAAGTCAAGCGGGGCCGAAGCAAGGCGTGGATCGGCTCGGGGCCGTCCCACGTAAAGCATTCCCGCCACTAGGGTTGCGCGGCTTCACTCGGCGGCTGCCAGCGGTCGCCAGCCGCCGCATCCTGGCTGCACCACCGGCGGAAAACCGGCGGAAAACCGGCTGGCCCTCGACGCCGGCCCGTCCGGTGCGCGGTCCTACGAGACCCCCTTGACGACCGACGCGGCCTTGACGGCGGCATCGTCGGAATCGAGGGCCAGGTACACGACGCACTGGCCGCCGATGGTCGCCGCCGAGTAACCCCGCAGGTTGACGCCGGCCCCGGCGAGGGTCTCGGCGATGCGGGCCCCGAGCCCCGGCGAGTCGGGCCCCTGGATTCGGACCGAGTGGAGCCCGCCGGCCCCGGAAAAACCGGCGGCCCGGGCGGCCGAGGCCTGTTCGTCGCCCCGGACCGGCGTCACGAAGACCACGCCCGTGCCGGGCTTCTCGGTCGACCGCCGGGCGATGATCAGCTCCAGATCGGCCCCGGCGTCGGCGAGGGCCCGCAGCTTCTCGGCCAGCCCCCCCGGCTTGTCCTCGATGCTCGCCGCCCACACCGGGACATGCGTGACATCAAGTGGCATCCTCCCTCTCCTTCCCTTTGGCTGAGACCCGCGATGCAACACCCCATGGCAGGACACGACGCCCCCATGATAGCAGGCCGCGAGGCGGGAATCACGCAACTTTGCCGGAGTTCGCCGGAAAGGGGCCCCACGGCGGGCAAGGCGGGGGCCTCCTTCCCGGCCGGCTTCCGCGATTCGGCGGAACCCTGGGCCCGCCCGTTCGTCGAAACTTGCCGAGCGGGATGGGACGCGCCACAAGGGGCCCGCGCCATGCCGTCTGCACCTCGATAGGGGACCGGAAACGCCATGGACCGATCGAGATCGCCCCTTGGGGTCGTCCCGGCCGTCGCATCGGCGGCCGCAGCGCTCATCGCATGCACGGCCGCCACCCTCGCTCGCGGCGACGGAGGGGCTGATGCGAAACCGAAGGAGGACGGCCCCTACGAGCAGGTCGTCCAAGCCTACATGGAGGCCCGGTGGGACGACCTGGAGGCGGCCCTCGCCGGGGCGGCCGCGTCGACGGCCGACCTGTCCCCGGCCCAGCGAGAGGGCGTCGCCTACGTTCGCCGGGCCATGGCCGAGTGCGCCCCCGAGTGGTGGCGGACCTGTAAAAAGGGCGAAGAGGCCACCGTCCGGATCACCCTGTGGGGCACGTCGTTCGACGCCACGTTCAAACCGGGGAAGAGGTCCCGGTTCCAGACGGGACTGATCCACGCCCACGGCACGGAGGGGATGACGCTCACGCTGGACCCGGTGGCCTTCGCCCGGACGGGCCGGGCCCCGGGGGCCCTGGGCACGCGAGGCTTCGCCAGCCGCGACCTGACCAACATGGACGTCTGGCAGACGATCGGCAAGGCCTCGGTCTACAAGAGCCTTCCGGGCCAGAAGCTGCTCGACCTGATGAAGACGGACATGTTCAGCCTTCGTCGATATGCGACGTTCCGGGGGAACGCGACGGCGCTCTACTACGGGAGCCCGCCGGCCCGGCGCGCGGCACTCCTGTTCTACCTCGGGGCGTTCGACCCGAAGCCGGGCGCGGACAAGCTGGTCCCCGTTCAGCGCGCGGCGGGGGCCCTGTTGCTGGTGGAAGTGCTGAGGCGGCCGGAGGCCTGGCCCAGCTTCGCCATGCCGAAGGACGCCCGCGAGCCCAACGCCGAGGCCCGCGCGGCGAAACACTTCCAGGGCGAGGTCGCCCCGGCGTGGACCGTGGCCGAGGACCGGGCCATGCGGGAAGCGGTCTGGAAGTTCGTCCGGGCGAACGAGAAGGACGTCCTCGACCACGGGCGGGTAAGGCTGCCCAACGGCCTTATGATGATGCTCGACGCCGACGAGGATGCGCCGCACCGCGACAAGCGCGATGCGTGGGTCGCCGAGCGGATCGGTGCCATCGTCGGCGGATGAATCCGCCGCGCCGTCCGGAGCAAGCGGCTGGACCTCCTGTTTGTGCTTCCGTGGAGACGGCGCGACGCTGGAATGCGATCTTTCCGCACGGACCGGCGGCGGCTGACGTTCGACTCCGGCGGGTACCTCGTCGCCGACGGGCTGCTCTACGTCGTCCACGGCCGGACGGGCGAGGTCTGGCTGGTCGAGGCCACGCCGGAGGCGTTCACGCCCCTGGCACGGGCGAAGGTGCTGGAAGGCCGGGGCCGGGACATCTGGGCCCCGCCCGCCCTCTCCGAGGGCCAGCTCCTGGTGCGCGACCAGAACGAGCTCAAGTGCCTCGACGTTCGCGAGCCGTGACTTGGCCGCGGCGCGGTCTCAGGCTTCACTCGACCATCTTGACCGGCTCGTCGTCGGCGTCCGGGTCGGCCAGGTAGAGGTAGCGGCTGAGCTTCGCGAGGACCTTCTCGCCGATGCCGTCGATTTCCTTGAGCTGGTCGAGCCGCTCGAATCGTCCGCCCAGCTCCTCGCGCTTCTCGACGATCTTCCTGGCGGTTTTCTCGCCGATGCCCGGCACGAGCGTGAGGACGACCCAGTCGGCCCGGTTGACGTTGACGCGGTAGGTCGGCCCGTCGGGCAGGGGGACGGGCTCGAGGGGCTCGCGCCCGAGGCGGGCGTGCTCGGCGGCCCGCCAGGCGACGCCCGCGACCACCGCCAGGGCGAGGGTCGCCACCACGATCTGCTCGCCCCGCTCGATGAGCGGCTTCCCGCGCGGCCGCGGCTTGGCCTCGTCATCCATGGCGGCATTATCCCGCGGCGATGCGTGGGCCGCAAGGCGCGGGCCGCCCGGGAGCATGGGCCGGAGGGTACCCGCCACCACGCGACGGCGGGCTTGCGCCCCGCCGCTCGAACGGCGGCAAGGGCGAGTCGCTTGCGCCCCGCCCGGTCCGGCGCAAACCGCTTGCCGACGTGCGCCGGACGCGGTAGGCTCGGACCTTCTCAGAGCACGTCGGGCAAGCGGAGGCGGCCATGAATCAAGTCACGCGGCGAGGTTTCCTGAGGGCGGCGGGGACGAGCGCGGCCGCACTGGCGGGCGGGTCGTTCCTGCCCGGATGGATGGGCGCCCCGGCGGGTGCGGCCACGGGGCGAGGGTCCGCCAAGCCCAACTTCGTCTTCTTCCTGGTCGACGACCTGGGGTGGGCCGACGTCGCCTGCTACGGCTCCCGTTACTACGAAACGCCGAACATCGACCGCCTGGCGGCCGACGGGGTCCGGTTCACCGACGCCTACGCGGCCTGCCCGGTCTGCTCGCCGACGCGGGCCAGCATCCTGACAGGCAAGTACCCGGCTCGGCTGGACCTGACCGACTGGATCCCCGGCCATCGCCGCAAGAACGCCAAGCTGCTCGTGCCGGAGTTCAACCAGCAGTTGCCGCTCGAGGAGGTGACGATCGCCGAGGCCCTCAAGGAGGCCGGCTACGCGACCGCGGCCATGGGCAAGTGGCACCTCGGCACGAAGGACTACTACCCCACCGAGCAGGGCTTCGACCTGAACGTCGGGGGGACGCGCAAGGGCCAGCCGCCCCACTACTTCCACCCCGAGCGGATCCCGACCATGCCGCCCGGCTACGACAACCAGAACCTGACCGACGCCCTGACCGTCGAGGCCGAGAAGTTCATCGAGTCGAACCGCGACCGCCCGTTCTTCCTCTACTTCTCCTACTACGCCGTCCACACGCCCATCCAGGGCAAGGAGGACCTGGCGGCAAAGTACCGGGCCAAGCCGCCACACGGCGGGCAGGACAACCCCGAGTACGCCGCCATGATCGAGACCGTTGACACGAGCGTCGGGCGAGTGCGGGCAAAGCTCGAGGCCCTGGGCATCGCCGACCGGACCATCCTCATCTTCATGAGCGACAACGGGGGCCTCGGGCGGGTGACCTCGAACGCCCCGCTCCGGGCGGGCAAGGGCACCCTTTACGAGGGCGGCATCCGCGAGCCGATGATCGTCCGGTGGCCGGGCGTCACACGGCCGGGCCGCGTCTGCGGCACGCCGGTCACAAGCACCGATCTCTATCCGACCATACTCGAGATGGCGGGCCTGCCGCTGCGCCCCGAGCAGCACGCCGACGGCCTGGGCCTGGCGGGCCTGCTGCGAGGCAACGAGGAGATCGACCGCGACACGCTCTACTGGCACTACCCCCACTACCACCAGACGACGCCCGCCGGGGCCATCCGCCACGGCCGGTACAAGCTCATCGAGTACTTCGAGGACGGCCGGATGGAGCTCTACGACCTCCGCAACGACGTCGGCGAGACGACCGACCTGGCGGAACGGATGCCGTCGAAGGTCCGCGAGATGCACACGCGGCTGGCCGTCTGGCGCGAAAGCCTCGGGGCCAAGATGCCCACGCCGAACCCGGACTACGTGCCGAAGAATCGCGGCTGAGGTGCAGCCCTTGTCCCCTCTCCCCTGGGGGGGGGAGAGGGGCCGTGGAACGATCATGAAGCGCCGAACATTCCTCCGAACCGCCACAGCAGGAGTCGCCGCCATGGGCCTGTCCTCCCCTCGCCGAGCCGACGGGTCGCCCGCGGACCGGGCGCCCAACGTCGTCCTCATCCTGACCGACGACCAGGGCTACGGCGACATCCACTCGCACGGCAACGAGAAGCTCGACACGCCGGTGCTCGACCGGCTGGCCGCCGACGGGGCCCGGTTCGACCGGTTCTACGTCAACCCGATCTGCGCCCCGACGCGGGCCAGCCTCCTGACCGGGCGGTACCATCCGCGGTGCGGCGCCAGCGGCGTCTCGCAGGGCACCGAGGTCATGCGCCTCGACGAGGTGACCCTGGCCCAGGTCTTCCGGCGGGCGGGCTACGCCACCGGGTGCTTCGGCAAGTGGCACAACGGCGAGAACTATCCCTACCATCCGAACGGCAAGGGGTTCGACGAGTTCGTCGGCTTCTGCGGCGGCCATTGGGATAACTATTTCGATACGACCCTGGAGCGGAACGGCGAGCCGTTTCGCACGACGCGCTACATCACCGACGAACTGACCGACGCCGCCCTCGCCTTCATCGAGGCCCGACGCGACCGGCCGTTCTTCTGCTACGTCCCCTACAACGCCCCGCACGAGCCGATGCAGGTGCCGGAGCGGTGCTTCGAGAAATACCGGAAGCGGGGCTTCGACGGGCGGACGGCGACGATCTACGGCATGGTGGAGAACATCGACGACAACGTCGGCCGCATCCTGGCGACGCTCGACCGGCTCGACCTGGCGCACGATACGATCGTCGTCTTCCTGACGGACAACGGGGCCAACGGCCGCCGCTACAACGCCGGCATGAAAGGCTGGAAGGGCAGCCCGGACGAGGGCGGCTGCCGCGTCCCCTGCTTCGTGCGGTGGACCGGGCGAATCGACCCGGGCACCGTCGTCCGGCCCATCGCCGCTCACATCGACATCCTTCCCACGCTCGCCGAATGGTGCGGCATCCGGGACACGCAGACGAAGCCGCTCGACGGCGTCAGCCTCGTGCCGCTCTTCGCCGGCCGCGAGGCCGACTGGCCCGACCGGGCAATCTTCGAGCCGCGGGGCGCCGTCCGGACCGAGCGATGGCGGCTCATCACGAAGGGCAAGCGACCACAGCTCTACGACATGCCCGCCGACCCGGGCCAGGAACGCGACGTCGCCGACGAGCATCCGGAGGTGGCGGCGAAGCTGGCCATGGCGTTCCGCGACTGGAACTCCGAGGTCGAGCAGGGGCTCGAAGGCATGCCGCCGCCCATCCCCGTGGGCCACGCCGAGTGGCCCGTCGCCCACCTGAACCCCCACCGGGCCGAGGTGCGCGGCGTCGGCCGGACCACCCGCTGGACGAACGGATGGCTCACGGACTGGAAGGAGACGAGCGGCACGGTCGCGTGGGAGATCGACGTGGCTGCCGCCGGGCGGCACGAGGTGGCCCTCATGTACACCTGTCAGGAGGCCGACGTCGGGGCGACGATGCGCGTGACGGCCGGCGAGGCGAGCGCCGAAGGGACCGTCGACCGGGCCCACGACCCGGACCCGATGCGCGGCCGGCGCGATATCCGCGAGGCCCGCCCGGAGAAGGACTGGGCCCCGCTCGTCCTCGGGACGCTCGACCTCCCGAAGGGCCGGACGACGCTCCAGGTCCGGGCCACCGACATCCCCGGCTCGCAGGCCCTCGAGATGAAGTCGGTCCGCCTGACGCGCCTCGACTGACGCACGGCACGAAGACGCCCTGCTCGCCAAAAAAGACACTTAGTGTCTTTTTTTGAGGCGCAACCCCTTGCCATTAAAGGACTTAGCTCACCAAGAAAAGACACTTAGTGTCTTTTTTTCGCCGGTTTGGCGGGAGGAGGGGTCAGCGGCGGAGGCGGATCTGGGGGCCCTCGTCCTTCGGGCCGCCCTCCGGCCAGATGTCGTTGCGGACGTTGACGAGCCGCTGGAACGCGATCTTGGGGTGCTGGTTTTTCCGCAGCAGGCCCGCGTGGGGAAAGTGGTGGGGCTGGTGGTCCGTGAAGTCGCGCCACGCGACGGCCGTGACGAACGACTTCGAGATGGCCGTCCGGTAGAACGTGCCGGCCCACTCGCTCTGGACCACTTCGTCCCAGTTCTGCCGCCACACGCCCCCGGCGCCGGGCTGATGGTCCGACTGGACCTGGGCGTCCGGGTCGGGGTAGCACGCCGACGGCACGCCGACGGCGGTCACCTGGACGGGCTTGCCCAGGGCGCCGAAGCGGTCGATCATGTCCGAGACGGCGAGCATGTCGCGGCAGTGGTAGCCCTCGCCGTCGGTTCCGAAGAAGAACTGGAGGCCGACGACGTCGAACTCGACGCCGGCGTTCATGCACATTTCGGCATAGTGGAGCGGCCAGATCGACCGCTGGTTCGCGGCGAAGTACTCCCCCCACGGCTGGACCATCTCCAGGGCCACCCGGGCCGAGGGGTCGGTCCGCTTGACGGCGTGGCACGCCGCGCGGGTCACCTCCAGGATCTGGTCCAGCGAGAAGCCCATGCAGTTTTCGACGTGGATGCCCGTGATGGCGTCCCACTGGTCCACCCGGCCGCGGTACCGCTGGACGCACCGCTCCACGTGGTCGAACACGTAGTCGCGGATCGACTCGAAGTCGTTCTCCCAGATCCAGACCCAGTCGGGCAGGTACGGCTCGGCGAAGCGGACGAGGCTGCCGCCCTTGATGACCAGGCCCTTGGCGTCGAGCCACTGGATCCAGCCGTCGTGCCAGCTCCAGTCGACCTCCTGCTCCCGCGGCTCCACCCGCCGCCAGGTGAACGGCAGCGTGGCGTGGTTGAACGTCTCGGCGAAGCGTTCCTGGAGCTCGGACTCGCTCTTGGCGGGCTCCCAGTGGCACCCGAAGTCGACGCGGGCCAGCCGGCCCCCTTTCCGCCGCCGGATGAGGCCGAAGTGGGCGTCGGCCGCCGCAAGCTGCTCGCCGAGGTCGACGGCCCGGCTGAGGGCGTCCTCCGCGAGGCCCGCCGCCGCCGGCGGCGAGTCCTCCACCGTCATCGCCTGGGCCACGAGCATCTTGACCTCGGTGAACGCCTCACCGAACCCCCGCGTCGGATCGCCGTAGATGTAGCCCCACTCGTCCTTCTTTCGCCACAGCTCGGCCACCTGGCCCCGGGCCAGCTCGAGCGGCAGGAGGTAGGGCTCGTCCCGGTCGGGCAACAGGGCCGTCCGGAGCATCAACTGCGAGCCGCTCCGCAGGGGCCACGAGATATTCACCGCCCCGAGGCCCTGGCTCCGCCGCTCGCAGAACAGCAGGCCCATCTCCGGGGTGTAGCGAAACCGGGCCCGGATCGGCTGGCCCTCCAGGCTGGTCAGGTACAGACGCGACGTATCGAGGTCGGCGGGCGGCTTGCCGTCTTGGAGCACCAGGAACTTCTGCACGCGAGGTCTTTCAAGCCAGGGCGGCCCGCAGCGCCACCGGACCGACAGGACCTCGGAGCCTATCGCAAACGCACCCCGCCCTCAAATGAAAAACCCGCCGCACCCGCCCGGGTTTGGCCGCGACCCGGCCTGTCCGCCATAGTCCGAAGGGCGACGGCGGAAGGGCGCCGCGACCAGACGGACGCAAACGGCAGGCGCCCGCGGGCCTCGACCCACGGGTGCCTCGGAGACGATTCCTCAACCTCGGGGTATGCCCTCGCGGCCGGGAGATTTCGGTTGCATTGACCCGGAGGCCATTTACAATGCCGGGTCGAGGCCGGCGGTCCAGGGGCGCCGCCGGCGCACGGCAGAGCGTGGGAGAGACGGGTGCGCGTCAGCGAGAAAGTCGCCTGGGGCCTCGTCGGGGCGGGCGTTGCGTCCCTGGCCGCCTGGATCGCCGTCGGGGCGTTCGGCCCCGACCCGGGGTCCAGGGCCTGGGCGCTCGACGCGATCCGCCCGGGCGCTTCGGACGGCCCGCCTGAAATCGCCATTGCCGCCACCCCCATGGGCGAGACGAACGTCGTCCTTTGCCTGGTGGACCTGCGGCGGGACCGGCTGGCCGTCTACCAGGCCGATGCGCGGCGAAGCCGCCTGAAGCTCCTGGCCGTCCGCGATATCTCCGCCGACTGGATGCTCACCGACTACAACAACGACCCGCCTCTTCCGAAGGATATCCGGGCCCGCGTCGAACGGATGCTGGCGCCGGGCGGCACGCCGGAGTGAGGGTCGTTTTGCCCGGCGAAGCGTCGTATAATTACGGGGAGGCTGGATGCTCGGTCTTGCAGGTTTACAGGAGGCCGGACCTTGGACTTTGTGAATTTCGAAGACGCCAAACAGCGGCTCGGCAAGGGCGACGAGGAACTCCAGGAGATGATCCGGAAAGGCAAGATCCGCGCTTTCCGCGACGAAGGGACCTGGAAGTTCCGCAAACAGGACATCGCCGCCATGGCCGGCGACGTGCCCGCCGAGGAGGAAACCGAGGAGGAGCTGACGCTGGAGCCGTCCGCTCCGACGACGCCGGAGGCCATGGCCCCGGTCGAGGCCGAGGAAGGGCCCGTCCCGGCCCTGGCCCCCTCGGGCGAGGAGGAGCCCCCCCTGGTCGACGAAGGCCTGGATGAGGACGCCGGCGACACCCTGATGAGCATCGACGCCGACATCCTCTTCGCCGAGGAGGAGGAGATCCCGGCCGACAGCGCCGCCGAGACGTGGATCGCCGCCGACACCGAGAGCGTGTTCCCTGGCGCTGAGGCGCCCGGCGAGGAGCGGATCAGCGGCGTCGAGGAGGCCCTGACGGCACCCGAGGCCGAACCGGCCCCCCTCGCCCTGAGCCCCGAGACCGACGAGTCGAGCCTCCAGGAGGTCCTCAGCGACGACGAGCTGGCCCCCGGCGCCGAGGAGGACGTCTTCGCCGAGGAGCCCGTCATCGCCGTCGATTCCGAGAGCGGCTTGGCGTCGGTCATCTCGACGTCCTCGGCCAGCACGTCCGGGATCGCCCCGAGCCGGACGCGGATCGTCACGCTGGTCGAACCCCCTGCCCATCACGGGGCATTCACGGTCCTGATGGCCCTGGCGGTGCTGTGCCTCATCATCGCGACGATGGTCCTGGTGGCTCTGACGACGAACAACCCGGCGTCGTTCGTCAAGGGCCTCGGCGGCGGCAGCATCGGCCTGGTGGTCATCGGGATGGGCATCGTCCTGTCGGTCGCCATCGCCATCGTCGGATGGGTCCTGGAGGGCCAGCGGGCCCGCCGCGAGGCCGTCGGGGGATGAGACCTCATCGCCGGCCGTGCCGGTCGGCGGCCCGTTTGATCGTCGCCTGTCCCGTTGCGCCCGGCGGGAGGGGCAGTCCGTTCCGTAAGCTGGTCCCGACCGCCCGGCAACGGCCCCGCCGGATCGGTTCGACCCGGGAAAGGAGGATCGCGATGCATCGAGTTTCGGCAACCGCGTGGGTGGCCCTGGTCCTGACGGCGACCCTGGCGGCGGTGGGGTGTCAGCCGCAAAGCCGGTACGAGACGGTCAACCTGGCCCAGCAGCAGGAGGACGCCCTCCAGGAGCGGGACGCCGAGATCGCCCGGCTCCGGGCCGAGAACCGGGTCCTTCAGGAGGAGCAGGCCAGGGCCCAGCTCCGCGCCGCCGAGAAGGAGCAGGAGGTCGCCGCCGCCGAACGCGAGCGGAACGCCTACAGGCAGGCCTACGAAAAAGCCAACTCGCTGTTGAAGGACATGGCCCGGCAGCCGGTCCGGATGGGGGGTGGCGGGGGGCCCCTGCCCGAGCAGGTCGCCCTGGAGATCGAGGCCGTCGGACGCCAGCACCCGAACCTGTTCGAGTTCGAGCGGGAGAGCGGCCGGCTTCGCTTCGCCGGCGACATCACCTTCGACTCCGGCTCGAACCTCGTTCGGCCGGACGCCCGGACCGCCCTGAGGCAGCTCGCTGCGATCCTCGGCGGCGAGGCGGGCCGGGCCGTGACCGTAACGATCGTCGGCCATACGGACTCCGTGCCGGTCCGAAAGCCCGCGACGATCGCCCTCCTGAAAGGCCTGGGAAAGTCACCGGACAACCAGGGCCTGAGCGACGCCCGGGCCGAAGCCGTGGCCGAGGTCCTGACCGCCGGCGGGGTGGCCGCAAGCCGCATCGCCACCCAGGGCCGCGGCAGCAGCGAGCCGATTGCCGACAACGGCACGGCCCAGGGACGGGCCCAGAATCGGCGGGTCGAGATCTATCTGAAATGAGCGGCAGCGGGCGACGCCCCGTCATGGCTCCGCCGGCTCGTCGGGCGAACCGACCAGGACCGGCCGGAGCTGCTCCCACACGGGCGAGACGTCGAAAGTGTCGGCCGTCACCCAGAGCAGCGGCACCTCCTCGCCGAACAACCGCGTGAACAGGAGGTCGCTCTTGTCGCCACGCCAGCGGGGAATGTGCGCCCGCCCGTTCGGACCGACTCGAACGTCGAGGACGAACCACTCGTACCCGATGCGGCCGCCCACCATCTCGCCGTAGCCCTCGAAGGCCGGCCCCAGCCCCTCGATCCACCGAAGCGTCTCACCGCTGACGAGGCCTTCTCCGGCCGCGCTCACCGAGACGACCAAGCCCCGTTCCGCGGGCCCCGGCGCAACGGGCAGCCATTCGACGTTCGCCTTCGCCAAACCCGTGATCGGACCGCCCGGCAGGTTCGTTGTCAGCGGGGCCAGATCGAGGCCGGTGGCCGTCACCTCGAGCGTCTCCCCCTGCGGCGCCGACGGCTCCGGCGCGGGCACCCAGACGTAGTGCACCTCGACGCGCCCTCCGGCTTCCGTCCGAGCCGGCCATCCTGGGACCGCGCGGACCACGTCGGCCGGCGTCAGGTGCCACGCCTTCGCCGACAGGCCGCCGAAGACGCCCGATGCCGAACGGGGATGGAGCCGGACCCGGGCCTGAAGCCGCGGGCCCGACGTGCCCATCTCGCCGCCCGGTGATGTCTCGAACTCCGCCTCAAGACCGTCCTCGGCGTGCGCCCGGACGCGGGCCCAGCCGCTCTCGGCCAGCCGCAGGCACTCCGACTCGACCTTCACCGTCAACGTCGCGACGTCGATCGGGCCCAGCGGGACGGCCTCGTCGCCGAGCTGGACGAGGCGTTGACTCCACGCGGCCATCGTCGGCCGGAGCCGGTCCGCCTCGACGGTCAGGCTGCCCGAATCGGCCGCCAGCCCCCACCGTCCGGAGCGGTCGCGCTCGGCCCGCACGTTCGAGAGCCTCACGGCAACCTCGCCGGTCCCCAGGTCCCACCGCAGGTCGAGCCCGTCCAGGCGGGCGGCCTCGAGGCCGACCGGCCGGTGACCGGTCAGCTCCGCCCGGCACCGGAGGCGGGTCTCCAGGCGGTCCCGGAGTTCGCCGGCCGGTCCCTGCCCGCGGAGCCAGATCGCCCACCAGGCGAGGACGACGAGCGGCCCGAGGACCGTCAGGCCCATCAGGGCGGCGACCAGCCGCGAGACGTGCTTCTTGCGAATGGGCATGAGGTTCCAGGTCGCGCCGGCTGGTTCGCGAAGAAACGCCGGCGATCGGTCACATCTGGCGGGCCGCCCGGCGCCACGCCTCGCAGGCGTCCTTCATCTGGCGAAGCGAGTCGCCTCCGAACCGCTCCACCAGCGCCGCCGCCAGCTCCGTCGCGACGGCCGCCTCGACCACGACGCTCGCGGCCGGGACGGCACAGACATCGCTCCGCTCGTAGGCGGCCTCCTCGGCCTCCTTCGTCGCGAGGTCCACCGACTCCAGGGGGCGTTTGAGCGTCGAGATGGGCTTCATGGCCGCCGATACGACCACCGGGGCCCCGTTGGTCATCCCGGCCTCCAGACCCCCCGCCCGGTTCGTCGGCCGGACGAACCCCAAGGACGGCCCGTCGCGGCGGTCGGCATCGTAGCGGATCGCATCGTGGACCTCGCTGCCGGGCCGCAGTGCCACGCCGAAGCCGAGGCCGATCTCGACGCCCTTCATGGCCTGGATGCTCATGACGGCCCGGGCGAGCCGCCCGTCCAGCTTCCGCGTCCAGTGGACGTGGCTCCCGAGGCCCGGCGGGACGCCCGTCGCGACGCACCGGACGAGGCCCCCCAGCGTGTCGCCGGCCTCGCGGGCGGCGTCGATGGCGGCCTTCATCGCTTCCGTGGCCGACGGGTCGGGGCAGTAGACGTCGCTTGAATCGCGGCGGCGCCGGAGGTGGGCCAGGTCGACGGCCGGGCCGTCGAGTGCCGTCTCCTCCGAGGCGGCGTCGCCGATCCGCGCGACCCAGGCGGCCACGTCGATCCCGAACTCCGCGAGGAGGGCCTTCGCCAGGCCGGCCGCGGCGACACGGCCCGCCGTCTCGCGGGCGCTGGCCCGTTCGAGGATGTCGCGGCAGTCGCCGGTCAGGTACTTGAGGGCCCCGGCCAGGTCGCCGTGCCCGGGCCGCGGCCGGGTCACCTCGGGCGCCTCCTCGATCCTCAGGTCGCGGTTCCGGACCACCAGGACGACGGGGCTGCCGAGGGTATGCCCGCGGCGGGCGCCGGCCAGGACCTCCACCGCGTCGGCCTCGATCTTCTGGCGGTCGCCTCGCCCGTATCCCCCCTGGCGGCGCGCGAGGTCCGCGTTGATGCGGGCCTCGTCGACGCGAACGCCGGCCGGCATGCCCTCGACGAGGGCGACGACGGCCGGACCGTGCGATTCGCCCGCCGTATGGACGCGTAACTGGGTCACGGAATGACTTTCCGGAACGCCTGTCCGCCGGGGTGAATTGCCAGGGTCACGAATCCACTTTGCGCGGCGGGTCTCCGTGCCAACCGCGTTCTTCGGTCGCCGGCCCGGTCGGCACGGAGACCGACCCCGCGAAGCTCGCCGGAAGGCCTAGCGGAACGTCTCGCCGGTGAGCCGGTTGTACGCCTCGACGTACTTCTCGCGGGTCCGGGTGACGATCTCCTCGGGCAGCTCGGGCCCCGGCGGGGTCTTGTCCCAGTCGAGCGTGTCGAGGTAGTTGCGGACGAACTGCTTGTCAAAGCTGGCCTGGTCGCGGCCGGGCTCGTACTCGTCGCCGGGCCAGAACCGGGAGGAGTCGGGCGTCAGGACCTCGTCGACGAGGATGATCCGGTCGCCGTCGGCCCGGCCCCACTCGAACTTCGTGTCGGCGATCAGGATGCCCCGCTCGCGGGCGTAGTCGGCCGCCTGGGCGTAGATCGCGAGCGTCCGGTCCCGCAGCTCGCGAGCGGCCTCTTCGCCGAGGATCTCCTCGACCCGCTCGAACGAGATGTTCTCATCGTGCCCGCTCTCGGCCTTCGTCGCCGGGGTGAAGATCGGCTCCGGCAGCCGGTCGCACTGCTTCAGGCCCTCGGGCAGCTCGATGCCGCAGACCCGCCCCGTCGCCTGGTACTCCCGCCAGCCCGACCCGGCCAGGTAGCCTCTTGCGACGCACTCGACGGGAAAGACGTCGGCCTTGCGGACCCGCATGGACCGCCCCTCGAAGACCTCCGGCTGCTCGCGGGCGGGCTCGGGCATGTCCGCCAGGTCGGCCGAGACCAGGTGATGCGCCGTCGCGTCCGAGAGAAAGTCGAACCAGAACAGGCTGAGGCCCGTCAGGATGCGGCCCTTGTCGGGGATGCCGGTCGGCATGACCACGTCGTAGGCGCTGATGCGGTCGCTGGCGACGATCAGCAGCTCGTCGCCGAGGTCGTAGATGTCGCGGACCTTGCCCCGGGAAACCGGCAGGCCCTCGAGTTCGGTCTTCAGAACGACGTCACGCATGGAAAAGCCCCCGGTTCGAGTCGTGGATGGGCGTCCCCACCGGCACGAGCGACAGGGATCGAAGGCCTTTTTATCCCGGCGGAGGCGAAGGCGTCAAGCTTTATCCCCCGGCCGCGGGCCTGCGAGGACGGCGCAGGCTTTTCGACTAGACTCCCGCCGGGGCCGGTCCTATCATGCCCGCTTATACTCGTCCCGTTCGGAAGCCCTCTTGTGACCTCACAGTTGGCAGCCATGGCCGGCCCGTTGATTGTCCCGTCGGTGGGCGCGGCGGCGGGTCTGGTGGCCGCAGGCGGGCTGTACCTGGCGGCGCGTTCGAGCCGGCGGGCGGAGCTGCTGCTGCGGTTCCTGGCGTCGGCGGCCCTGGCCTGGGCGGCCGTGTGCGTGACCTACGTCGTGGCGGGGCGGGACACGGCATTTGCCGCCTACCTTCTGAGGGGCCCGCTGGCAAGCTGCGTGATGGGGGCGGCCGGGGCCGGGCTGTACGTGCTGGCCCTGGCCTCGTTCCAGCCGGGGGACCGGGCATGGCGCCGGAGCGGGGCCCTCCTGGCCGGGCTGGCCCTGATGGCCGGGGCCTTCCTCCGGGCGGTCTACCACGACGACCCGGCCCTGACGGTGTGGATCCAGGGGCCGCTGGCGGTGCTGTTGATCGCGACGGTCTGGCGGTTCGACGCCGAGCTGCTCGTGTACCTGGCGATCCTGGCGGTGGCGGTCACGGCCGCCCTGGCCGGGCCGATCTACGTCCTCAAGGGCGAGGTGGCCGAGGCCCGCGGGGCGACCGCTTCGGCGGCGGCGGGCGTCTCGCTGGTGATGACCCTGGCGGGCGTCGTCCTCAGCTTCAGGAAGCAGGCCGACCCGAACCTCCGGTGGTACCGGCAGGGGCTGCTGATCATCCCCCTGGTCGTCTCGACGCTGGCGGCGGCCGCCGCCGGGTCCATGGCCGTCTGGTACGGCGCCACCTGGCACACGGTCTGGGCGTTGGGCGTCTGGTGGGCCGTGCTGCTGGTCGGTTCGATCGGCCTGGGCCAGCCGGACCTGTTCGGTTTCTCCTCGGTCGGTGCGGGGATGACGGCGGTGGCGGCGTTCGCCTTTCTGGGCGGGGCCGACCACGCCGGCTACTGGGGCCGGTACCCGGCGGTCCTGGTCAGCATGTCGCTGGGCATCGCCCTGCTGGCGCTGGTGCTGACGCTGAGCCGCACCGAGAAGGTCCGCGTCTTCGCCCGGGCCCTGTACCTGGCGTCGGTGGTGGTGGCCATCGCGGGGATCGCCATCGAGCCGGTGGGGACGTCGCACGAGTACCTGGGGGTTGACCTGATGGTGGCAGCGGGTGTGCTGGCCCTGGCGCATCCGCACGGCGCGCCGCCGTGGGTGAACTACCTGGTGGCCATGCTGGCGACCGGGGGCGTGGTGTCGCTGGCCCGGGTCCCCCCGGGGAGCCCCGCGAGTGCCTGGCACCACCGGTTCCTCCAGGTCATGTCGTTGACGAGCGTGGCGTGGCTGCTGGTGGCCATCGTGGTGCGGACGATCCTGCGGGCGACGTCCTCGTATCGCCGGGCCCGGCAGGAGGCCGAACCCCTGATCGTGTTCGGGATGCTGCTTGTGCTGATCATGGCCGGGTACCTGACGGTCCAGCAGACCCGGGCCTATGCCGAGCTGGCGACGGCCGGGGCGAGCCCCACGCGGGACCTTCTGGGCCCCCTCTGGGGGCTGGTGGGATGGCTGGCGGTGCTGCTGGGGTTCGGCCTGTCGCTGTGGCTGTTGAGGCATACGGCCCGGACGGTCCTGTTCTATGGGGTGGGCATCACGGCGGCGATGTACCTGGGCCTTTTGGTCCAGGCGGACAGCCCCCAGGCCTACCGCCGGGAGCTTTACTCGTTCCTCATTTACGCCGTGGCCGGCTACGGGTCGGCCCACCTCCTGGTGTACCTGTACGAAGCCCGGTTCATGACGGTGTTGGCGCGGATCACGCCTTTCTATCGAGAGGAACTGCGGGCCTCGACGACCATCTTCACCCTGGCGATGACCTCGTGCGGCATCGGCGCGGTGATGGCGGCGTTTCGGCTCGAGACCCGGGCCGCCCTGGTGATGCTCGGCATCATGGCCATCGTCTTCCTGGTGTGGACGTTCGTCTGGCTCCGCCACCAGATGCTCTACCCCGCCGTCCTGATGGTGACGCTGGCCATCCTGGCCGTGTGGCACAACGTGGAGCACCCGACCGACTGGAACGCCTACCGGCTGGGGGTGAATGCGGCGGTGATGACGTTCTCGGCGCTGGTGTGGCTGGGCATCGGGCACCGGCTGAACACGGTCCACGGGGAAATCTTCGAGCTGGCGGGTCCGGCCCGGGCGTGTTCGCTGCTGCTGGCAATCGTCGGGTCGGGGTTCGCGGTGGCGTTGGCCCTGTCGCCGCTGTTTCCGTCGGACGCGTGGCGGGCGGAGCGGGCGCCGGGGGACTGGGCCCTGGGCCTCTCGACGCTGCTGGCGCTGACGGGCTACTTCGGCTGGGCGGGTCACGCCACGTCGCGGCGGGCCTACCAGTTCGTGGCCGGGCTGATCGTGCTCGTCCTGGGTCTGTACGTGGGCCTCTACCTGGGAACCGCCGGGGCCCGTTTCTAAGGCCGCCACCGCGCGGCTTCCTCTCTCGGGGCCGCCCTTTCCGCACGGCTTGATTCGGGCTCCGGCCCGAGCGTATGCTATTACCGACGGAGGGGGCCACGTCGCCGGAGGCCCATCGGTTGGACCGTGGTGCGCTGGTCGAGAAGGTTCGCGAGTTCCCCAAGGCGCCGGGCGTCTATCTGATGAAGGACGACCGGGGCCGGGTGATCTACGTCGGCAAGGCTGCCGATCTGAGGGGCCGCGTCCTCCAGTACTTCCAGCCCTCGGCCGACCTGGGGCCGAAGAAGGAGCAGATGGTCGGCGAGGTCGTGGACGTCGAGTTTCTCCCGGCCGAGAGCGAGGTCGATGCCCTCCTCCAGGAAGCCCGCCTCATCAAGGACATCCACCCGCGGTACAACGCCCGCCTCACGGACGACAAGACGTTCCCCTACCTCGAGATCACCACCCGGGAGGACTTTCCGGGCGCCTACTTCACCCGGGCCCCTCAGCCCAAGGGCACGAAGCTCTACGGGCCGTTCACCAGTGCGGCGGGCCTGCGGGCGGCCGTCGGCGAGCTCCAGCGGATCTTCCGGTTCCGCACCTGCAAGCTCGACATCCGGGCCGACGACCCCAATCTCCGGTACAACCGCCCGTGCATCCTGCACGCCATCAAGCGATGCACCGGCCCCTGCGCGGGGTACGTCGGCAAAGAGGCCTACCGCAAGGACGTCCGCCGCCTCCGCCGGTTCCTGGAGGGCAAGCGGACCCACGTCATCCGCGACCTGACGCGGGAGATGAAGGCGCTGGCGAAGGACCTGAAGTACGAGGAGGCGGCCGTCGTCCGGGACCAGCTCCGGGCCATCGAGTCGCTGGGCGAGCGCGGGCGGCTGGCCGAGCACCTCCAGCCCGAGGTCTTCGCCCCGACGTTCGACCCGTCGGAGGGGATGGCCGAGCTGACCGGGCTCCTCGATGCCCGGGCCCCCATCCGCAGCATCGAGGGCGTCGACATCGCCAACCTCGGGGCCCGCGAGGCCGTCGGCGTCATCGTCCCGTTCATCGACGGCCGGCCGTTCAAGGCCGGGTACCGCCGGTTCCGCATCCGCTCCGTCGAGGGGCAGGACGACTTCGCCATGGTCCGCGAAGTGGTGTACCGCCGGTTCCGGCGGCTCCGCGACGAGCTCTCGGTCCTGCCGGACCTGGTGCTCGTCGACGGCGGGCCGGGACAGCTCCACGCGGCCGCCGGGGCGATCGCGAACGTCGGGGTCGAGATGCCGCGGATGGCGTCTCTGGCGAAGCGGGAGGAGGAGGTGTACGTCCTGGGACAGGCCGAGCGGGAGCCGCTTCGCCTGCCGCGGACGAACCCGGGGCTGAAGGTGCTCCAGGCGGTCCGCGACGAGGCCCACCGCTTCGCCCAGCATTACCACCACCTTTTGCGGCGGAAGGCCGTCTTCGGCGACAAGGAGGCCCGCCGGCTCTGCCGCGAGCCGAAACGACGCCGCCGCAGCAACCCCCCGCCCGAGTGACCCGACACGCCCTCTCGGCGAAGTAGTCGCCGAGGTCGCAGAGAATATCCGGGAAGACCGCCCCGGAGGTGGCGCCGGGAGAGGACAGTACGTGTCTCTTTTTGCGCGCAATTTCGGATTTCGCAGCAGTTTAGGGCCCCAATAAAGACACTTAGTGTCTTTTTTGGGGCTCGGCTTGGCCGCGGCGGAGGACCCACCAGAAGAGGCCCACCAGGGCGGCGCCCAGGGCGTTGGCCCCCATGTCCAGCCACTCGAAGGCCCGCTCGGACGTCAGGAGGAGCTGCCCCAGCTCGATGGCCGCCCCGAGCGCCGTCGCCGCCAGGAACGCCAGGGCGATCCGCGTCCTCAGCCAGCGGCTGGTCGGCCGCGGGCCGAGGGCGTAGCACAGGAGCAGGCAGATCGCCGCGAACGTGCCGAAGTGCATGGCCTTGTCGCCGAGGCGGATGCCCCCCGTGGGCGGCAGCATCGTCGTCTCCGCCAGGCCGAGTGCCCCGGCGATGCCGACCGCTCCGGCCACGAACGGCCAGTGGGCCCGGCCCAGGCGGCGGTCGCCTTCGCCCCGGCGGAGGGCCCCGTGAAGGTCCCAGGCCGTCACGACGCCTAGCACCGCCGCCAGGGCCAGCAGGTTCGGGGCCAGGACGGCCGAGGCGTCGAAGGCGAAGGTGACGGCATTGGCCGCCAAGGCGCCGAGTCCGGCCGCCGGCGCAAGACGCGTCCAGGGGCTCCGACCGCGAACCATCGCCCGCACGAACGACGCCGCCATCAGGGCCGCCAGCCCGGCCGTCAGCGCCAGCCCGACGAGGCCCGTCTCGGCCGCCAGGAGGGCGTAGCCGCTGGTGTCGGCGTCCCGTCGGGCCGGCGGGCCTGTGCCGGGCCAGCCGAACGTCTGCCCGGGCGAGAGGGCCCCCGCCCCGTAGCCGAGCCACGTTCGCGCGCCGCCGGGGGTCAGAAGGGGGTCGACGGGGGGGTGCCTGGCCTCCCCTCCGGGGCCCGACAGGGCCCCGCCCAACGCACACGCCGCGGCCAGCCCGGCGGCTATGCCCCCCGCCGCGAGCAGCCGCCGGCCGTGCCCGGGACGCTTCGAGCCGACGACGTAGGCACCGAGCGGCACGCCCGCTGCCAGCGCAAGGGCCCCGTAACGCAGGCCCGGTGGGGCATGACTTGCCCCCAGGGCGACCCCCAGCAGCCCCCCCAGTCCCATGGCAATGGCGGCCCAGACGGGGCCCGGCCTGAAGACCCAGGCGAGGCCTGTCCCGGGCCGCCGGCCGCGAGGAGGAAGCCTGTCCAGCGGACGGACCACCAGCACGCACGCCAGCGACACCCCGGCCAGGAAGGCCGGCACCAGGCTGTCGCCCCCCAGAACGGGCACCAGGAACCGTCCGGTCGCCCCTCCGTCCCCGGCCGCTCCCCCCGCCAGGCCCCCCCCCAGCGACCACACGGCGACCAGCGCCAGGCCGAAGACGACCGCCCATGTGGCCCGGAGGACCGTCCCACGGGCCGGTGCGAGGGCCGCCTCGCAACGGGGCGTGCGCGTACGGGCCATTGAACGGCCCGTCAGCGACGAGGCCGTCAGCCAGAACAGCCCCGCCGCGCTCACCACCAGGACCAGGACGCCGACGGCGGCGCCGGGCAGGAGGCTGTACCTCCCCGCCGAGCCGGCCTTCGTCGCCGGCCCCCCAAGGAGGCCGTAGTCCAGGACCAGCCGCTTGAGGTCTCCCACCAGGGCCTCCGGCCCCTTCCCCACCGCCCCGCCCCGCGGCAGAGGCACGACGTGGACCAGCAGGAGGACGAACAGGAGCCAGATGCAGACGTTGGCCCCCGAGCGGACATAGCGTGGGGGGTCACCGGCCAGCGACGCGATCACCCAGAGGCCGAGAAGCTGACCGACCGTGCCCAGCAGGCCGACGTTGCCGAACCGATGGAGGTGGCCGTAGACGGTTGGCGCCAGGACCAGGTAGGCGAGAAGCGCGGCATGGAAAAGGCCTCGCACCGCGCGGCCGGTCGGCCCGGCGTCGATCGGTCGGAGCCGAGGCGGGTCGCGCATGGCGGGTCCCGAGGCGAGGCCGCCGTGAGGCGGGGCGACGGACTGACCGCCCACTGCGGCGAATGGCGGCCCGGGCTACGACTCCTCGTCGGCCAGCCCGTCGTCGTCGTCGTCGTCGAGCAGCTCGGCCTCGTCGTCCTGTTCCTCCGGCTCGGCGAGGGCGGTGGCAACGTCCTGCTGCATCGCCTCCGCCGCGGAGGCCTGCGGCCTCGCCGTCGGGCGGGCGGCCGTGGAGGTCGCGAGCATGCTGCTGGCGGGCCCCTCGCCGGAGTAGTCGTAGTAGGCCTGATAGGCCTCGCGGAAGTACCCGCCGCGCGTGGCGCGGACCCCGTTCAGGACGGCCCCGAGGAGACGGGCCCGCAGGTCCAGGACCATCCGGGCCGCCCGGACGGCCAGTCCCCGCGTGTTCTGGCCGGCCCGCAGCACCAGGACCACGCCGTCGACGGCCTGGACCAGGAGGTGGGCGTCGGCGACGACGAGCATGGCGGCCGCGTCGACGATGATGCAGTCGTGCCCGCTCCCGGCCTCTTCGAGCACCTCCCGCATGCGGTCGGAGCCGAGCAGGTCGGCCGGGCTCGGGGGCATCGGGCCGCCCACGAGCACGTCGAGGTTCTCGACGCGGGTGGCCTGGACGGCCTCCTCCAGGGAGTTCAGGCCGACCAGTACGTTCGACAGGCCGACCCGGTCGGGCAGGTCGAAGACGCGTGCCAGGGTCGGCCGCCTGAGATTCGCCTCGACCAGCAGGACGCGGATGCCGCTCCGGGCCAGGGCCGTCGCCAGGTTGGCGGCGGTGACGGTCTTGCCGTCGCCCGGGTTCGGGCTGGTGATCAGGATGGTCTTGAGAGTGGTGTCTGAGGCGAAGCGAAGGCTGTTGCGGAACTGGCGGAAGGCCTCGGCCAGCAACGACTCCGGGGCCGACTGGGTCACCCGGCTGACCTCGACGTTCATCGCCAGGCGTTCGTCCTCCGCCAGGTCGGGCACGCATCCCAGAATGGGCAGACCGACCTGCCGGACAACCTGGGAGGGCGTCCGAAGCTTCGCGTCGGCCAGCTCGATGAGGATGCTCAGGCCGATGCCCAGGAAGATGCTGAAGAACAAGGCCGCCGGAATGTAGAGCATGAGCCTGGGCTGGCTGACGTCGTCCTCTTCGACGGGCGGGGGATACTGGAGGACCCGGACGATCGGCTGGGCCAGGGACTGCTCGATCCGCATCCGCTCGAGGCCGGTAACGACCTGATCGAGCTGTTGCTGGACCCGCTCGTACTCCCGGAGCATGTCCTGGTACTGGCGGACCCGCTGTTCGAGGCGGTTGGCCTTGGCCCGGGCGTCGGCCACGGCCGGCTCCAGGTCGTCCACGAGCGTCTTGCGGGTGCGTTCGTAGCTGGCCTGGAGGACGGCCTGCTGCTGCTGGAGAAGCTCGTTCAGTGTATTGGTCCGGGTCTGCTCGAGTTCGTTGGTGAGGGCCTGGAGGCGCTGCTCCTGGCGCTGGACGACCTCGTGTCGTTCACCGTAGCGCTGCTTGAGGGCGTCGAGGGTCTCGGTGGCCTGGGCCGCCTGACGAGCGGTGGCCGCCAGCGTGGGGTCGCGGCGCATCTGCTCGTTGATGACCGGGTACGTGAGGGCGATGGTCCCGACGCCTTCCTCCTGGGCGGCACGCATCAGGGCCAGGAACTGCTCGTAGGCGGCCCGTTCCTCGGCCAGGCGTCTCTGCTGGACCACGAGCTGGCCGACCAGGGCCTGGAGCCGGCCCATGATCTCGCCCCGGCCTTCGAGGAGGTCTTCGGTCTCGTCCTGGAAGGCCCGAAGCTGGCTGGCCAGCTCGGACGCCTGCCTCTGGAGGTCGTCCTCGGCGCGTCGCAGGTCCTGCTGCTGCCGCACGGATTCCTGGTTGTACCAGTTCCTGACGTGCTCGATGTAGGCGTCAAGGACGTGCCGGACGATGCCCTGGACCTCTTCGCGGTCCTGCCCCGTCAGGGAGACCGAGATGGTCTGGGAGCCCGGAATGTAGGCGACGACGATCTCTTCGGACAGCAGCGGGACCCTCGGCACGTTGTTCGCGTCAAGGTACGTATTGGGCGAGGGGGTCCGGGGGTCCTCCCTCATGTTGATCAGGGCGGCCCGGAGGACCTCGGTGCTCTGGATCCGGGCCACCTCGGTCCGCATAAAGGGCTCGAACAACTGCGGCGCGACGCGGCCGTAGACGGGGTCGTACGGGCCGACGCGGCCCCCGGGGCTGGCTTCCGCCGCGATGAGCCCCTCGGCTGTGTAGAGCGGCGCGTACTGATACCACAGGATGAGGGCCGCGATCCCTCCGCCCCCGATGACGACCACGCAGGCCAGGATCAGCCAGACCTTCTTTCGCAGGATGCGGAGGACGTCGCCCGCGCTGATCCCGCTGGGACCGAGGGCCGGTTCGTGCGTGGGGTCGACTGTTTGAGCGTGACTCATTCGCCACTCCTCGTTTTCCGGGTCTATCGGCGGGCGACGGGGCGTGCGGCCAGCTTACCGCGCCGCCCTCCCCTTTCCCCGTGGTCAGAGGTTGCGGTCTGGTTCACTCCCCCCTCGGGCGGTCGGGCCGTCCTGTCTCGCCCCGCGTCTAGCCCTTCGGGGCCGGCAGGACGTCGGCCAGCTCGCCGAGCTGCTTCTTGCATCTCTCCAGGCGCTTCCTGCAATCCTCGGTCTCTTTCGCTTCGAGGCCCATTTCGAGGGCCTTCTCGTAGTGCTGCCGGGCCAGCGACGGCTGCTGGCGGGCCTCGTAGACCCATCCCAGGTGATAATGGGCCTCGGCGGTCTCGCCCCGGTCGATGCTCTCCCGGAGGTAGTTGATCGCCTTCTGATGCTCCTCCCTAAGATACGCGATAACGCCGGCGGTATCCAGTATGTGGGGGTTGCGTCGGAGCAGTTGCAGGGCCCGCTGCATGAGGTCTTCGGCCTCGTCCAGCTCCTTCTTCTCGACCGCGAGGATCCAGGCGAGGTTGTTGGCGTTCGCGAAGTCGGTCGGGTCGAGTTGCCAGACCATCCGGCCCCATCGCACCGCCTCGTCGATCTTGCCGGTCTGGTAAAGGGCCAGGGAGTAGAAGCGGACGCCCTGCGTGTACTGGCGAAGCGCCGCCCGCATCTCGGGCATGAGGCTGAAATCGCGCTCGAAAGCCTCGGCGACGAACCGGAGTACCGCCACGGCCGCCTCGGCACGGTCGTCCTCCAGCTCCCGTGCTCCCAGGCGCGTCCGGATGAGGATGCTGCCACTCACATGGTTGAGCCCGGTCTCCAGGACCTCTCGCTGCCGCTGGTGCAGCACGCGGCGATGCTCCTCCGGGACCGCGGGCAGCCGCTTGACGCTCTCCAGGATCTCGCTCTTGCGAACGTAGCCCGTCACCCACTGGGGTTCGTCGATAAGGCCGTTGCTCAGGGCCTCCAGGGCCGCCTCGAAGTGCTGCATGGCCTGAGGCAGGCGGCGCTCCCGATAGTAGGCCTGGGCCATCAGCTCGTAGAGCCGCGCGAGGGCCAGCCGCGGCCAGGCCTTCTTGTCGTACTGTTCGATGGCGGCGTAGACCCGCTCGCGGGCCTCCTGCTGGCGGCCGAGGTGATACAGACAGGCCGCCTCGCCGACCAGGGCCTGGGGGAACTCCGGCTGGAGCTGCCGGGCCTGCTCGTACTGCTCCAGGGCCTGGCTGTAGGAGCCGGACTCGTAGAGCGCCTGGCCGTACTGGGCGAGCACGAGGGGGTCCTTCGCATAGCGGACGATGACCTGCCACTCCTCGGCGGCCTTGGCGTACTGGCCGGTCGCCATGTAGAGCTCCGCCAGCTTGCGGCGGATGAGCTGGGACTGGGGACGGAAGTCCAGTCCTCGGCGGAGGTTCAGGATGGCCTGGTCGTACAGCCCTGCCGAGGCGTTCAGGTCGGCCAGTTGGAGGACGGCCTTCTCGAACGAGGCGTCGCCCGGCGCGATGGTGCCCAGCAGCCGCTGGGCCTCGCGGGGGGTCTTGCTCCGGACCAGGACGGCCTTCCAGAAGAGGGCCTCCCCGTAATTCGGCGCCGCCTCGGCCGCCTTCTCGAAGTAATCGAGGGCCGTCTTCTCGTCGCGTCGCAAGGCGGCGATGCGGCCGCGGATAACCATCGCGACGGCATCGTCCGGACTGCGTCTCAGGACCTCGACGATGACTTTCTCGGCGTCATCGAGCTTGCCCTGGAGGCGATAGATCTCGGCCAACCGCCGCCGCGGGCCGACGTCGTCCGGGAACGTCGAGACGGCCTCCATGAACACTCTCTCGGCCTTCTCCCACTGGGCGGTCTGAACGTAAGCCTCCCCCAGAAGCAGCAGCGACCGAGGATTGCTCGGGTCGAGTTCGAACGCCTTGCGGTAGTGCGGCTCGGCCTCCAGGACCGTCCGGTGCCGCCTGAGGAAATCGGCCTTCAGGAGATGCGCTTCGGACACCTCCTCGTGATCGGCCACAAACCGCTCGATCAGGGCCTGGCCCTGGGAGAAGCGACCGGTAGCGGCATAGAAGTCGGCAAACTGGGCCACCACCAGCGGGTTGTCCGGCAGCCGATCGTAGGCCTGCTGGAGCCGGGCCTCGGCGTCCTGGGGACGGTCCAGACGGCGGTAGAGCGAGACCAGGGACATCAGGTTCCCCACGCTGCCCGGGAGGGCTTCGGCGAACCGTTCGCGCATCTCGACCGCCCGCTCGAGCTGGCCGAGGCCGGCATGGGCGATGGCCGCCAACTCGATCAGCGGCAGGTTGTCCTCGTCATGGCGGAGACCTTCGCGGGCCTCCAGCAAGGCCCCGGTGTAGTTGCCCTCGCGGGCCATGCTCCGGCCAAGAAGGAGCCGGGCGGGAACAAACTGAGGACGCAGATCGAGACACCGCCTGAGGGCGGCCTGGCCGTCGGCAACCCGGCCCCGCCGGAACTGCGTCTGGCCCAGAAGGAAGTACAGCGACGAGTTGGGCGAATGCTCCAGGGCCGCCGCGAGCAGCCCGGCCGCCTCCTCGGGGCGGCCCTGCTGGAGGGCCACCAGCGGCTCGGCGAACGCCAGCTCGGCGGCGTCGGGACGGGCTCGGCGGAGGGCTTCGATGAGCCGGGCCGCCTCGTCGTACGTCTCGCCTGCCAGACGGACCATGAACGCCTGGCGCCACGCCCGCATCCACTCGGCCGAAGACGGATCGGCCTCGGCGATGACCGGCTCGAGCAGGGGGATGGCCTCCCCGGCCCGGCCGGTCCGGAAGAGCAGCTCGGCCAGCAGGATGCGGTTCAGATGGGTGGGATTCTCCTGGAGCCGCCGGCGAAGGTGCTGCTCGACCTCCTCCGGCCCCCCACCCACCAGGAAGGCGTCGGGAAACGCCGTCTCAACCTCCGCCTGGAGAGACGCCAGCTTGTCCGTCTGCCCCATGGAGCGGTAGAGCTGGGCCAGGGCCCGGAACACGGTCTGCCGGACCGACTCGTAGGGCTCGGCCTGGGCCAGCTTCCCGGCCTGAAGGAGGGCCGTCTCGGCTTCGCCGGGACGGCCGGCCTGCATCTGGATGCCGGCCAGGGCGACCAGCGGCCGGGGGTCCGCCGGGACTTCGTCGATGGCCAGACGTGACTCGGCGACCGCCGCGTCGTGGCGTCCCAAGGCCGACAAGGCCCGTGCCTTCAGCAGCCGCATCCCGACGTGGGAGGGGTCCTCTGCGAGGATGGCATCGGCTTCGCGAATGGCTTCCTCGTAGCGATGGAGCCGGAATCGGACGTCGGCCAGCAGGGCCCGGGCCTGCGTCAGGCCGGGCGTCACGAGGAGCAGCTGGTTGAGTTCCTTGGCGGCGGCGCCGAGCTCCTCGACCTGGAGATAGGCCTGGCCAAGGAGGAACCGGGCGAGCGGCGTGGGGTTCTTCTCACGGGCCCGGAGCAGATGGGTGATCGCCTGGCGGGCCTGGCGCTGCATCAGGGCCTTCTTGCCCCGGAGGTAGCTGACCTGGCCGGTCCTGTCCTCGCCGTCGTCCAGGTCGGCGATGAGGGCCTCGGCCTTCTCGAACTCGCTGACGTCGAGCCAGGCGTCGGCCAGCTCGAACTTCAGGCCCCGGGCCTCGGGCAAATGCCGGCGTCCCCGCTGGAGGATGTCGATCCGCTTCGGGTGTTGGCCGCCGACCGCATAGAGACGGGCCAGGCGTAGGTAGGGCCCCTCGGCGTCGGGTTTGATCTCGACGGCCTTCAACAGGTCCTGCTCGGCCTGCTCGATCTTGCGACGGCGCAGTTCGATGTCGCCGAGGGCCGCATACACGTCGCCGTCCTGGCCGACCTTTTCGAGGGCCCCGCGCAGAAGCTCGGCGGCCTCGTCAAGCCGGCCGAAGCCGGTCAGCAGCCCGGCCTTCAGTGCATACGCATCTGTAACATCTGGATTGTTCTCGATCGCCCTGTCGGCGACCTCCAGCATCTTGTCCTCGCCGACGCCGAGGCGGTCCCCGTGCATGGCCATGACCATGAGGCGGTACAGGTCGACCCGGCCGGGGGCGAACTGGATGCCGGTCTCACACCGCTGGACGACGACCCCGTAGCGCTCGTCCTTGTCCGCCTTCAGGGGGGCGTCGTCGCCGAGGTGCAGCTCGATCACCCCCCCCCACAGGTGTCCCAAGCCGTACTCGGGCCGAAGCTCGATCAGGGCGTCGATCTCGCGAAGGGCGGTCTTGCTGTCGGCCTGCCACAGGACGCCGCGCCCCCGGGAAAGCGCATAGAGCTCCGTCAGGGAGAGCTCGTCGTCGCGGGCCCGGATGAAGCCCCGCTCGGGATGGCGGAGGGGAATGAAGACGTACAGGCCGGCGAGGTCGCGGCGGGCCTCGAAGTTCGTCGGGTCCATCGCGAGGACCCGCTCCAGGGCGTTTCGCGCCATCATGATCGGGGGGCGCGGCTCCTGCATCAGGGCGATCTCGGAAAGCTCGTGGAGGGCCTCGATGTTCTTCGGGTCGGCCTCGACGGCCTTGCGGACCGTCAGGAGGGCCCGCTGGTGCTCGCCCCGCTCCTTCTGCTCGCGGGCCTCGGCGAGCAGGGCCACGGGGTCGCCCCCCTGGTCGCTCAGCACCGCCTTGGCGATGAGGATGCCCAGGCCGACCAGCCCCCCACCCATGAAGATTACCAGGTATAACAGGACTCGCGTGTTCAATCGGCGTGCCATCGACCATCAACCTCCTTCATCACCGCCGGCGGTTCGGCTGCGTCGGCGGCGGCGCTTTGCCTCGGGTAGTACCGGTCCTCGAGGATGGGGACCACGTGCTGGAGCAGTTGCCTGCCGAGATCGTAGGCTTCGGACTCCTCGCTGAGCGGGTCGTCGGCCTCGCCGGGCAGGAGTGGCACAACGATCTGCGTCTGCGACATGTAGCTGCCCTCTTCGCCGAGGGCCCCCGTGGTGGCGGCCAGCCGGGCCGCCTGCCGGTCACGGAAATAGGTCCAACCCACGCCCAGGTACTGCATCATCATGACCACTTGCAGCGGCGCGTTCGGCCTTCTGAACGCCAGCAGGTTGAGCGGCACTTCCCGTCCCGCCAAGCCGGGCACCAGCAGCGTCCCCTCGCGGTCTCCCGTCGGCTCGAACCCCGCCGCCCGCATGCACACCTGTGGGACGTGCGGGATGTTGCTGAACGCGTCGCTGTAGTACGGGACGAACAGGGAGACCTCTCGCCGGCCGCCGGGCGGCCGCAGCGAGAGCTGGAGATACTCGTCCGCCCCCAGCGCGCCCTCGATGATCGGATCCAGCTCGATCGGTTCGGCCGACCAGCCCGGCGGCACCAGCGCGGAGGCCAGATCGGCAATCGGCCGCTGGGGCGGCAGCGGCACCGGCGGCGGCAGCTCCCACCATGCGAAAAACAAGCCCACCGCCCCGAGGACCGAGCAGCAGGCCGCGTAGTGGACCCGGTGGTCCAGCCCCCTCAGGGCGGCAAAGCAGGCCATCGCAGCACAGGCGGCGGCCGCAAAATGGCCGTAGTCGGTCGCCACAGCCAGGGCCGAATCCTTCTCGGCTACAACGATGGGGGCGGCATTGACCGCAATGAACGCCACCGCCGCCAAAGCCCCCGCCAGCATCCAGGGCGCCCCCGAAAGGCCCGCTGCCCCGGCCGCCAATAGAGCGGCTGCCACGGCCCCCGCCGCCACACCGGCCCACGAAAAGACCTGGTTCATCCTCGCCTGGCCGAGACGGGCCTCCGCCTTGGCCGCCAGACGGAGGGCCGACGGCACCGGCTCGCCCTTGCTGGTCAGGACGTCGAGCTGCCGGGCGTAGCTGGCTCCGTTGCTATCGCGGAACTCGGCCGGCAGCGCCGCCGCTCGTTGCGCCAACTCCTCGGCCTCCGCGGCGGCACGTTCGCCCAGCGACACGGCTCGGTACACGCCGAACGGGACCGTCACGGCCAACAGCACCGCGGCCGTCACCAGCCACTTCCTCGGAATGTTCTGTCCTGTCACGTTCATCCTGAGCCTGCGGTCACGTCACGAGGCGGCGCGGTGCGGCCGGGCGTCGGCCCGGGGGGCATCGTCGGCCGCCTTCGCCTTGCCGTCCTCTGGCTCCTGCTCTTCGATGAAAATGAGGTCCAGGAATCGGTCGATGGCCCGTTGCTCCAACCACATCAGAAGGAAGGCCAGTCCCAGCATGGTGAACCCGAACGCCTGGTGCGGCGCGCTCTTGGGGTCGAGGACCACCTGCCGAACGGCCTCGAGCTGCCCCTGCGTCTCATAGCCCCAGGCGACGTCGGCGCCAAGGACCGTCACGACGATGCCGACGACGGCAATCCCGACGGCCTTCAGGAGGCCGCGGCCCCCCAGCCAGGCCCGGTGGCCCGGCGAGATCAGCAGGAACAAGCCCACGAGCAACACGATCAGGCCCACCCACGCCGTGCCCGACCAGGCCAGGACCCGCGGGGCCCAGGTCGACCACGTGGCCCCGTCGGCCAGCACCCGCTGTCCCTCGAAGAACAGGGCGTCGCTCGACAGGGCCATCAGCGTCACCCGGATGAAGTTGCAGAAGACCGCAATGGGGACGCTCGAGACGATGATGACGATCCGCTCCCAGGTGGGGCGGCGCTCGATAAAGGCCATCATGACGCCCAGGGCGACGAACGCCATCAACAGACGCAAGCCGCTGCACGCCTCCGCCACGGTCACCCCGCCGCTGGTCAGATGCAAGACGTTGCCCGCCCGGTAGACCGTGGCCTGGAGCGTCCCGACGTAGGACTGCTGAAGAGCGGCCGCGAGATGGCCCAGCGGCGCGGGCAGCTCCTCGTAGCCGATGAGGGCGAGGAATCTACCCGTAAACGCCGCGGCCCACTGCTGGGCCGGCAACGCCACCTTCTCGTAGATCCGCTGGGGCCAGGGAATCATCAACCACAGGTACGCCACCGGCACCCACAGGACCTTGAACATCTCCCATCCGAGGAGCCACAGCACGGTCCCCGCCACGACGAGGACGAACGTGATGTGGCCGGGATAGCCGAAACCCGTGGTTCCGGCCCAGACCCGCAGGATGATCGCCGCCAGGACCACCAGCAGTCCCCAGGCGCAGGACTCGATCCGCCCGGGCCGCTTCTCCCGCAATCGATAGTGGGCGATCAGGGCCGCCACCGCCGGGATCACGTAGCAGTGGCCCCACGTGCCGTCCGCGCCGTCCCACCGGCCCTTCCATTCCACGATCATCCGTCCGTAGATCCAGACGATGAGGCCGGCAACGGCCACGAGCATCAGGACCACGCGGGGAGTGAGGAACCGGTTCCAGTCCCAGGCCGGGCGTCCCTCGCCGGGCGCGTCGGGACGCCTTATGCCGCCGCTCGCCATCGCCGTCTCAGCCAAGCCACCGGTTCCTCCATCTTGCGACGCGGCCCGCGGTGGGGGGGATTGGGCGCCGACGACGCTACAGCCCCGTGAAAATCGCCGAGATGTCGTCGGTCCACGGGTAGAAGTCGGCGAAGTTCGTGTCGTAGACGGCCCCGAGCCCGTAGGTGGCCCGGAAGGAGTTGCGCAGGACCGCATTGTAGATCGCGCCCTGGTCCGTGCCGACCCGGATGATGTCCTCGGGGTGGAGGTAGAAGTCGGGCACGTCGCCCCGCGCAATTTTTGCCAAATCGACATAAATAATTTCAGCTTCTTCTTCCGACAGGCGCCGGACCACCTCGGTCCGCCAGGGCACGGCCACCGCCGTCAGCCCGCCCGCCGCCGCCACCGCCTGGAGCAGCGTAATCTTGCGGCCCGTCAGGCTGTAGACGCCCGGCCGCGCGATCTGGCCCACCATGTAAAAGTCGCCGATTGGCGGGGCCGGGATCGTCACGACGTCGCCGTCCCGCAGGACGAGGTTCTGCGTCGGGTCACCCGACATCAGGGCCTCGACGTCGAAGCGGATGATCCGCCGGAGCTGGCCGCTCCCCTGCACCACGCCAAGGCGGGCCAGCTTCCGCTCGAGCTCCAGCCGGGCCATGTCGACCGGACTCGGCGGCGCCTCCGGGGCGGCCTCGGGGGCCGCTTCCGGCGGCGGCTCGACAGCCGGGGGCTCCTCGCCCTCCGTCGCCGCGGGAGGCGCCTCCGGCGGCGCGGCCGGCTGCGGCTCCTTCACCTCGACCCATTCGCCGTCGTACCAGACCCATCGCCCGATCTCGCCCTCGTCGCCGAGCTCCTCGGCCGGGGGCAGAGTCGGGGGCGGCGCTTTCGGCGCCGCCTCGGGTCCGGGCCCCGGGGCGGCCTCGGCCTCCTCGATCTCCCGGACGTCGGGCATCCGGCCCTCGGCCATCTCCTGGAGCATCTCGCGGTCGGCGGCCGTCACACCGCCCTCGGGGGGCTCTTCTTCGGCCGGGGGCCCCGCCTCGCCCGCCCCCTCGGCCGGGGCCGGTGCCACGCCGATCTCCTCGCCCGGCAGGCCCGACTCCAGCACCAGAATGTCGATCTCCTCGGGCGAATACTCGCGGATCACGAACCCGTGGTCCTCGACCAACTGGGTCACCCCGCCCGCCTCGGCCACCAGCTCCAGCAGCGTCTGGTCCTGCTTGCGGAGCTGGTACACCCCCGGTCGGAACATGCCCGAGAGCACCGACACGCTCAGGTTCCGGAACTCCTGGATGAAGACGGTCACCTGGGGATCGATCAGGTAGTCCGGCTCCAGGATGTCGGCCAGTTTCTCCTCCAGCCCGCGGATGGTCAGGCCGGAGGCCTTGACCGCCCCGACGTAGGGCATGCTGACCTGGCCGGTCTGGGTGATCCGCTGGCGAGTGACGAAGGGCCGACCGGGCTCGAGCAGCTCCTGGACCGTGATGTCGATCAGATCGTTCGGGCCGAGGATGTAGTCCGTCTCGGGGGGCGCCAGGTCGACGGGTGTAGGTCCGGGAAAGGCCTCTTCCGGCTCCACCTCCTTCTGGATCCAGTACGCCTCGTTCTTGATGATCTTGGCCCGCACGCGCTGGGGGTTCTTGACGACCCAGTTCTCCCAGGCATAGCGTCCTATCTCATTTTGGGCGCATCCGGCGGCAAAGGCAACCCCCAGACCCGCCGAGGCGAGACACAACAGCACGTCCACGGCAAGGCGATAACGGGACGGTCGCAGGAGACGGTCGCGCCTGTTCATCCTCACGTTCGTGCTCCTTCGAGAAGCTCCCCGGCCCAGGCCCCCCGCCGGCCGGTCCCCACACGGCCCGTCAGGCGGACGGACTGACCCGAGACCGATGCCTGCAAACACCGGCGGCTGCTCTTGGCATGGGGGCCGCCGGACTCCCCCGCAGCCGGTCGACCTCATGCACGCCCCACGCAAGTCGTCCAGTGTACCTTGCCGACATCACAAGTCAAGAAAACGCACCGCCGGATCGCACCGGCCAAGGGGCCGGTGTCGGGCCGGACGCAGGGCCGTCGCCGCCGATTGTGCGGACCCGCCCCCGACACACGAAAGATCCATCGGCGCTTCCCCGAACGGCTCTTGATACAATCCCAATCGCCCCCAGGGCCCCCGGCACGTCTCCGCACGCCAGCCCGGCACTCCCCCTGGCCCTCCCGGCCGGCCTGCCGACCCGCCGGGTCAGTATCGCAGCACCGGGTCGCCCGCCAGCCCGAAATCGACCACGTTGTAGTCGTGCCGGTAGTCATCGTTGGCCGCGGCCGTGCGGCCGAACCGGCCCGTCTCCCCGGCGAACGACCACGGCGTGACAAAGTGCAGCTCGCCGTCGGCATGGTGATGCGGGCCGAGCAGGTTCCGCAGGCTCGTCGTCAGCGTGACGGCGAACCGGTTCATTCCCCGCGTCAGAAGCTCTCCGACGGGCACCGACCGGGGACGCTTCCACACGATGCCGGCCTCCTGCCCGTTGACCTCCACCGACGCCGTGGTGGCGTCGAAGTCGGGCAGCTCCAGGACGGCGTCCGGCGAGGGGTCGGCCTGAAGGCGGACGTCCTTGGTCAGCGTGATCTGGCCGGCGAAAAACGGGTACCCGCTTCGCAGGAGGTCCCGGCCGCTGGCCGACCCCGGCTCCTCCACCAGGACCGGCGTCCCGAGCATCCACCGGCTGCCGTTCGGGCCCTGGCGGGTCCCGTCCGGGAACGCCACCCCGAAGTCGCCTACCAGGTAGACCGCCTCCAGCTCGGTCTCGGGGGTGGCCGTCCGGGCCTCCCAGGTGCTCGCAAGGCCCAGCAGGACCGCCCGGCGATGACGGCTCACGTGCCAGGACCGGCGCAGCTCCAGGACGTTGGGCCCGGGCCGCACGAACGGCGTCACGTTGATCCGCCGCAGCGCCGAGTCCCAGTAGGGCCCGACGTCCGTCAGGGGCGTGCGCATACCGTTGTACCACAGCTCGAGATGGTCGGGCTGCTCCAGGACCAGCTCGAACCGTCGGCCCTTGAGGTCCTCCAGGCGGCACTCGAACTCGAACTGGAGGCCCACCACCTCGTCGGTCACGTTCCGAAGGAGCGTCTGCTGGATGTCTGTGACGGGCATGGGGTCGCCGTACTCGCCTTCCTCGAGCCGATAGCGGGCCACGTCGAGCACGAGGGCGTTCGGGTCCTGCCGCTCGATCCGCCAGCGTCCCGACACTGCCTTTTTCCGCTTCGGCGCGGCGGGCGGCGGGGCCCAGAGGTCGGCCGGCTCGTCGGCGGGCCGAACGACGAACAGGGCGCTTTCGCGGGGTCCGAAGGCGTGCTCGAATCGCAAGGCCCCCGCTTTCCTCGCCGCCTTTACCTCCCAGCTCCGGCCTGTGGCCGGGTCGAGGCGGACCAGCCGCCCTGCCGCCGGCAGACGTACGCGGGTCTTCAGGACCTTCGCGGACGTGTTCAGGAAGAAGAAGGCGTGGTCCTTCCCGGCGCGTCGCCACTGGACGAGGACGTCGGCGGCGTGGCGGTCCTCTCCGGTCAGCACCTCGATGGGCGGGTCGAGGGCCCCCCGAAGCGCGGTCCGTCCGTCGCGCTTGGCCGGGTTCGCCCGGAGGCACCCTTCGGCCAGGGCCTCGGGGCCCTCCGAGGGCTCGCCGTCGACGCACGCGGGCACGCGGCCCGCGAAGACGATCCGCCCCCCGGACCGCTTCAGCCGCTTCAGGAGGTCCAGCGTGCTCTTGCGGAGGTTCGTCGCGTCGGGGACGACGACCGTCCCGTAGCGTCGCGAGCCGACGACGAGCTTGCCCTTCTCGACACGGGCGTGCCGATCGAGGACCAGCTCGTCGCCGAAATGGAAGTCCGCGTGCATGGCGAGGATGGCCTCTGTCAGACGCCGGAGCCGCCCGTCCAGCTCTTCCACCGGGGCCGTGTCGAGCGGGCTGAACTCGGCCCACGCCGATGCGATCGGGTGGACGACCAGGACGTCGACGACGGCCTCGCCGGCCGTCAGCACCGACAGCAGGCGGGCCACGTAGTCGTTGAACAAGTAGTAGTGCGGCCACCAGGGCTGGTGGTAGTGAAGGCTGGGCGGAAAGTCGCGTTTCCGGTCGCCGCGGAGCGTGAAGCTCGACAGGTGCTGGCAAACGAGATCGACCCCCAGGACGAACTGCCACTCGGCGATCCATCGCAGCTCGTCAAAGCTGACGTTCCACCCGGAGCAGCCGAACATCTCCGAGAGGACGCGGGGCCGGTCGAGCTGGGCCGCCACGCTCGCCGCCTGCTTCACCAGCACCGGGCCCCCCAGCCGCCGACCCAGATGGTCGATGCCCGGCAGGTGAAAGTACTCGTAGTGCGGCATGGCCGCCCCGACGTGGATGACCTGCGACAGGAGCGTGTCCTCGGCCATCATGTGCCCGGTCAGGGCCAGGCTGTGCCGGTCGCACCACTGGTAGACCGGCATTGTCCACGCCAGCAGGAACAGCCGCGTCAGCGACTCGTAGAAGTCGAACCGCGTCCGCCGGTACGGGCCCAATCGAAAGAACAGCTCCGGCAGGTGCGGCAGCAGGTCGTAGCCGGTGGACCGCTGGAAGAACCGCGGCAGGCCGAGAGACCACGGCACGCGCCGACCCACCCGCCCGTACAGCGGCTCGTCGGTGAAGATGCCGGGAACCAGGCGGCCGAACTCGCGGCCCACGGCGTCACGGTAGACCTCGTGCGTCTGGCGGAGAAACTCGGCCGTCGCCTCCCGGTTCAGCGTGTCGACGTACGCGTCGGTCCGGTAGGCGAACTGGACGAACACCTGGCCGTCGTCGGGCTGGACCCCGTAGGCCCGGCGCGGATCGTCGAGCAGCTCGAAGTCGCCGTACCCCCCCCGGCCGGACGGCCGGGCCAGGAACACGGCCACCGTCCGCTCCGATGGCTCCCACGTGTCGGACGTGATTTCGTCGAAGCCCAGGTGCTTGGCCTGGAAGTCCTCGTTGCCTTCGAACACGCGGCCCGAGCAGGCCCCGCTGGGCCAGCAGTCCTCATCGTACAGCCACGGCGTGACGTCGGTGTGGCGGGCCTCGTCGATGGCGGCCAGGACGGCCTCCATCCACTCGGGACCCAGGTACGGCGTGGCCAGGCCCCGACGGGCGTGCATGAAGTGGCCGCCCAGGCCGGCCTTGGCCATCTCGCGGACCTGGCGGCGGACCTCCTCCGGGTCGAGCCGGTCGTTCCACGACCAGAACGTCGTGGGGCGGAGGTCGTGGCCGTCGTGGCCCGCCTCCTCGAATCGTGCCAGGAGGTCCATCTCTCAGGCGTCCTCCCCGAGGCGGGTCATCCCCAGGGCTTCGGCGGCCCGCCGGAACGCCTCGCCTCGCCGCTCGTAGTTCTCGAACATGTCCCAGCTCGCGTGGCCGGGCGCCAGGAGCAGGACGTCCCCCCGCTCGGCCCGATCGACGGCCTCCCGGACGGCCTCGTCCATCGTCTCGGCCCGGACGACGTCGGGTCCGCCATCGCCGAGCGCGTCGGCCAGGGCCGCGGCCGTCGTCCCGATCAGGACGAGGGCCCGGGCCCGACGCCGGGCCGCCTCGACCATCGGTCCAGGGTCGGTCTTCTTGTCGTACCCGCCGGCGATGAGGAGGATCGGGCGGTCGAACGCCTCCAGGGCCGCCCGGGCCGCCTGGGGCGTCGTGGCCTTCGAGTCGTCGACGACGAGCACGTCGCCGATCCGCCCCACCGGTTCCAGGCGGTGCGGCAGGGGACGCAGGGCCGCGATCGCCTCGCCGATGGCCTCGAGGGGCGTCCCGAGGGCCCGCGCCGCCGTGGCCGTCGCCAGGACGTTCGCCACGTTGTGCCGGCCGGCGAGCCTCAGGCGTCCCGCCAGGTCGATCCGCTCGCCGGGCCCGCCGAAGCGGAACCGGAGCATCTCGCCCTCGGCGGCTGCGTCGGCCTCCGGGTCGCCGGCGGCCGAGTAGCGAAGGACCCGCCCGGCGGGTCCTTCAGCCCAGGGCTGCTGCTCGGGGTCGTCGGCGTTCAGGACGGCGAGGTCGCCCTTGCCCTGGTACCGGACGATGTTCCGCTTGGCGTCGTAGTATGCATCAAGAGAGCCGTGCCAGTCAATGTGATTGGGGGCGAGGCAGGTGACGACGGCGACGTGGGGACTGCGCCGGGTCCGCCCGAGGTCGTGGAGCTGAAAGCTCGAGAGCTCCAGGACGACCGTCTCGTCGGGCCGGATCGCCTCGATCTCGCCGAGGAGGCTGCGGCCGATGTTGCCGCCGACGCGGGTCGGCATCGCCCGGCCCAGGGCGTCTCCCAGGAGGGCCGTCGTCGTGCTCTTGCCGTTCGTGCCGGTGACGCCGACGACCCGCGCCGGGCACCGCTCGACGAACAGGTTCATCTCGGAGGTGAGCCCGACGCCCGCCTCCCGCGCCAGGGCCACGTACTTCGACGTGGGCGGCACCGCCGGGTTGACCACGACCAGGTCGGCGGAGGTGAAGTCGCCGGGTCGGTGCTCGCCGAGGTGATACGTGACAGGGAGGCCGTCGAGGGCCTCCAGGCTGGGCGAAAGGGCTTCGGCGGACTTGAGGTCCGTCACGGTGACGCGACAGCCGCGCTCGGCGAAGTAGCGGGCGGCGGCCACCCCGCCTCCGAACAGGCCCAGGCCCATGACGGTGACGCGGCCTCCGGGGGCCGGTTCGGTCGGCGTGCCGCTCGTGAGGGGGTGGTGGTGGGTGGCCTTCTCGGTGGCCTCCATGAGCCGTCCTGACAGCCAGTCCCGCGGTCCGCAATCCCGGGGCATCCGGTCGGCGGGCCCCGCCCGGCCCACCCCTTCGGGCCCGGCGGCTAGACCGCGGCGGTTCGGCGGGCCAGCGCTTCGGCGAGGGCGGCCTTCATATCGATGACCGCCACTTCAATGGCCTCTTCCCAACTGACCTCGCCGAGGTGCTTGTACTCGTCGCGTTCCCAGGCGTAGATGACCCCGCGGGAGGCGGTCACGACGGCCCCCCAGCCATCCTCGTGAAACGCCGCCGCGGCATCCTCGAGCGACGCCCCCTGGGCCCCGACGCCCGGCACCAGGAGCAGGCTGTTGGGCATCAGCTCCCGCAGCCGGGCCGTGTCGTCCGGATAGGTCGCCGCCACCACCGCCCCGACCAGGCTGTAGCCGGAGTCGCCGACGCAGCCCGCCTGGTTCGCCCAGTCGTTGACGCGCTCGGCGATTCGCTCGAAGACGCGGAAGTCCTCGACGTCGCGGAAGTCCTGGAAATCGCGGGCCGACGGGTTCGTCGTCCGCGTCACTACGAAGACACCCCGCCCCGAGTCCTTGGCCCGCTCGATGAACGGCTGGACCCCGTCGAGCCCGAAGTAGGGGTTGACGGTGACGGCGTCGACGGTGACGGCCCGCTCGTCGGCGCCCTCGCCGATGTAAGCCTCCTCCAGATGGGCATCGGCGTAGGCCTCGGCGGTCGAGCCGATGTCGGCCCGCTTGACGTCGCCGATGACGAGCAGGCCGGCCTCGTGGGCGTAGTCGGCCACCTCGAAGTAGGCCCGCATGCCCGTGACGCCGCACCGCTCGAAGTAGGCGCTCTGGAGCTTGACGCAAGGCACCTGGTCGGCGACGATGTCGATGACGCTCTGGCAGAACTCGCGTGCGGCGGCGGCCTGCTCGCTGAGGCCCTCGGTCTGGCCGGCGGCGATCTCGCGGATCTGTTTCGGCATCCGCTCGTACATCGGGTCGAGGCCCACGCAGAGGGGTGCCTGCTTCTCCTCGATGGCGTCAAGCATGCGGTCGGCGAATTGCTTGGCCACGATGTCTCTCCGAATCTATGGACGCCCCTCGGGGGGGCGGTGTGAAGGTCCGCTCAAAAGAGACGAAGTTTAGGCCCGGCCCGCACCCATTGCAAGGGATTTCCCCGTCCCGGCGGGTCAAAACAGGGCCTCTCGGCAAGGGAGGCAAGGGGGAACGCCCAGACCCCGCGGGGCGGCAGGTGCACGAAGCCGGTCGCGGGGCTGTGACCGGTTCGCGGGCCCGGCGCGGCCCGTCGGCCCGGATCCCCGGACGCACGCCCACGCAGCCGCGCCTCAGCGTGCCGCCCGCCGACGGGCGCCGGCGGCTGCCCCTCAACCGCCCAACTGTGAAATGAGCACCGACAGCCGGTCGCGGATCGAGTTCTCCTCGGCGTTGAACGTGCCCACCAGGAAACCCCCCGCCGTCAGCGCGATCGCCACGTTCTTGTCGGCCGGGTTCGTGCTCGCATCCAGGTAGCTCTCGTACTGGTTGTAAGCCGATTCGGCCTCGGCCGACGTGGGGTAGCGGATGGCGAACAGGTAGTTCGCCACGCCCGGACGGGTCGTCGGGTAACCCATGATGGCCACCTCGCGGTTCGGCCCGAGGTCGAGCTTCCGTTCCAGGTCCTCCGGGTCGGTCATCGGGACGAACGGCAGGCTCTTCAGCACGTCGAACGTGTGGAGGTAGTAATACTCGCCGGGGAGCGGCCCGGTGGGGAAGTTCTGGAGGATGGCCGGCAGGTAGCCCGCCGTGGGGATCCGCTCGGAGGCCTTGTCGGCGAACTCGAGCAGGACGGGCTTCGCCTCGCCCCCGCCGCTGTAGCTCAGCGAGATGAAGTAGCGTTCCTTCGCCAAGCCGAGCCGGTCGTCGGACATGCGGGCCCGAAGCCCGAGCTGTGGAAACTGCGTCCCGCGGGTCATCACGCTGAACAGGCCGAACGCCTCCGACGGCCCGCCCATCTGGAAGACGCGGAGGGTCACCCGCTCGCCTCCCTGGCCCCGGGTGTAGACGGCCGTCCCGGACTTGACGTAGTCGTAGCCGCGGACCAGGCGGGCCCGGGGGCCGAGGTCCTGCTCGACCAGCTCGACGTTCTGTCCGGGGACCGCCTGGGGCCCGTAGACGGCCACGTCGCCGACGAGGGCCCAGTCGCTGACCTGTTCGGCGGCGGCGAACAGCCGCAGCAGCGACGCGTGGGGACCGGTCGGCTCGGGAGGCGGGACGGGCGCGACGCCGCCCTCTCCCCCCTCCTCGGGCGGGGACGTCTTGCACCCCGCCACAGGCCACGCCAGCGCCACACACACGAGCAACCGGATAGACCGCATTCGGAAGATCGGCATCTTGAGCCACCTCCTTGCGGGGGCGTGAGCGTTCGGGACCGCCGAATCGCGATTATAGGGCCCCCCCGCTCCCACTTCAAACCCTTTCACAACACCCGCCCGGCGGATCCAGGACCTGCCCGTCGGCCAGGAGCCGCTCCCGCAGGGCCTCAGGCGGCACGTCCTGGATCGGACAGCCCGCCTCCAGGGCCAGCGAGGCGGCCGTCGCCGCCGACTGCCCGAGCACCATGAACACCGGCTCCATCCGGATCGACCCGAACGCGATATGCGTCGCGCCGGCGCAGACCGGCACGGCCAGGTCCTCGCACTCGCCCCGGCGGGGGACGATGGCGCCGTAGTCGACCGGGTACGGCGGGAAGCCGTGGACCTGGACGTCGCCCTCGTTGCGGACGCTGCCGCCTGAGTCGACGAAACGCCGGCAGTTGTGCGAGTCCATCCCGTAGGCCCCCAGGCCGACGCCCGTCATGGCGGCCCTCTCACGGCCCAGGACGTGGTGCTCGGTCATCACCGTGTCGGCCACCATCCGTCGGCACTCGCGGACGTAGAGCTGGTGCGGCCAGCCGCCGCAGTCGGTGAACTCGTCGGCCGCGAGGCCCCAGGTCTGCATCTCGTCGCGGATGGCGGCCGGGACCCGCGGGTGGTTGGCGAGGGTCCACAAGAGGCCCTGCTGCCACCGGACGTGGTCCTGGAAGATGGCCTCGCGACGGCCGTAGTCGGCCTCCGGCCAGGCGTAGCTGCCGCCGATGCAGTCGGTGCTGACGGCCCCGTGGTTGTTCGCGTCGGTCTTGCCGTTCGGGATGGGGTCGAACTTGCGGAATACGTCGTCCCATCCGCCCGCCAGGTACCGGAGGAGCAGCTCGAAGCGGAGCGGGTCGTAGCCGGGCGGTTTCGGCAGCGGCAGCCGGTTCTCGGGCACTTGCGTCAGGCACATGCGGAAGTTGTACGCCTGGACGCGGCTGTCGCCGGTCCCGTTGGGTTCGATCGGGGCCGGGTCGATGCCGGGGAGGAGGCCGCTGCCGGGCGTCCCCGGCTCGCGGTACGGATCCACCGGGTACTCGAACTGGTGCTTGTCGCGGACCTGGGCGCCGTTGTACGTCTCGCCGTAGGCGTCGTTCGACTCGCGGCCGACGGTGAATGAGACGCCCGCCCGGGCCATCAGGTCGCCTTCATAGGAGCAGTCGAGCCAGGCCCGGGCCCGCACGACGAGGCCCCCGAGGCATCGGATCGTCCGGATTCGCCGACCCTCCATCTCAACCGCGTCGACGTAGCGGCGAAAGAGGGCCGTGATATCATGCGTCTCGACCCAATCGCGAAAGACCCGCTCGGCGACGTGCGGCTCGAACCGCCACGTCTCCTCCTCCCCGTAGTGCAACCCGACGTCGCGGTAGAACCGGCGGGCCAGGCCACCGACGGCCGCCTGGTTCCCGAAGTCGGTCCATCCAAGGCCGCCCGCGGACATGCCGCCGAGATGGTCGCCCGGCTCCAGCAGGACGGCCGAGTGTCCCATACGGGCCGCCTGGACGGCCGCCGCCACGCCGCCGGCCGTCGCCCCGTAGACGCAGACGTCGGCGTCGAGGACGCGCTCGTCGGCCGGCACGGCCTCCGGACGGAAGTAGAACAGGCGGCTGTCGGTCACGCTCGTGTCCTCCGGGCGGCCCGCTGCTCGAGACGGGGCCGGGGTCACCGCCGCCAGCCGGGCCACGCCTCGAGCGGCTCGACGGGCGACGGGCCGCCCTCCTCCGCCCCCGTCGGTATGAATTCGACCGCAATCCGCACACTGCGGGTCACGTTCGGGATCGTCACGGTGACTTTCCGCATGCCGGGCAGCGGCCGCTGGGGGGGCTCGGGCTTGACGTCGACGACCGCGAAGACGGCCCCCTCCGGCTCCAGGACCCGCATGCCGAGCCGCTTGCCGCCCTGCTCCAGGACGGCCTTGGGCCCGTCGAGCATCACCTTGGCCTCGGTGTGCATCCCCCAGACGACCTCGACCGGCTCGCGCGCCATCAGCTCGTCCTGAATGACGACCCGGCGGCCATCGATCATCCGGACGCCCCGGTGCACCGACGACGCCTTCGGGTAGCCCTTCGAAAGGTCGGCAACGGCGCTGCCGGTGCTGCCCCGGGCGTGGAAGGCGACCACGGGTGCCTCGGCCTTCGTGTCCTGGTTCTCGCCGTCGATGACGAGCGTGTTCTGGCCCTCGGTGCGGAGGCGGTAGTAGGTCCATCGCTTCCCGCCGAAGTAGCCCGGCAGGTTGTAGTCGTCCCGACCGAGCTCGTGGGCCCACCGCTCGCCCGTCGCGTCGAGGACGAACGTTCCGAGGTCGAGGTTCGAGTGGTTGGCCTTGTTGTCGCCGCCCTTGAAGGCCACCCACAGGGCGTCGGGCGTCCCCCAATGGCTGCGCAACATGACGACGTCGACGCCCCGGAAGAGCTTCGCCAGGGGAAGGCCCGACTCCTCGGGCGACTTCCCCTCGGGCGTATACCAGATGAGGTCGAACGGATCGTCGCCCAGGCGCTGCCGCTGGTGCCACGCACAGACCGGCCGGTCGAACGTCCGGGCCAGCCAGAACATGGCCGAGGAGCCTCCGGGGTCCTCGCCGGCGTCGGCGAAGTTGAAGTTCAGGCCCGTCGGGCCGATCGCGTAGAGGCGAAACAGGCCCGCCTCGGCCAGGCCCTGGGCCTTCTCCAGGTCGAACGTCGACCCGAGGGCCGTCCGCAGGGCGTCGAGGTAGCGCGACGTGTACATCATCGTGTAGCCCCAGTAGCCGGGCCCCTCGGCCCACCCGCCGTCGACGCCGAAGTTGCCCATCGCCGCCCGGACCGACGCCAGGCCCGACTCGATGACCTCGCCGGCAACCTTGGGCTCCTCGTCGGCGATCGCCAGGGACCCTTGCGCCAGGCCCCCGTTGCACACCTGGTTCCAGTTGAACCGCGACCGGGTCCACCACCCGTAGCGGGCCTCGCCGCGATAGCACCGCAGGCCCGGCGTCAGGCCCTTCTCGACGAGGGCCCGGCGGATGCGGGCCCGCTGGTCGTCGGTGAGCGTGTCGTAGAGCCAGTCGTAGCCGATCCCGAGGGCGGCCGACATCTCGGCCGTGTCCAGAAAGTGCGACGGGTTCCAGTCGCGAAACCCCGCCGCGGCGTCCATCTCGCGCCACGCCCGCTCGGCGTACTTCCTCTCGCCGGTCAGGCGATAGACCAGGCCCAGCGTCGCGACCCGCCGCAGGCACCGGCGGCTCACCGAGAGCAACCTCGGGCCGATCAGCTTGTGCTCGACGGGCGCTTCGTCCATGATTCGGTCGGCTTTCCTGCGGATGCGTTCGGCCAGCGCACGCATCTGCGGGTCCGATTCGATGCCCTTCTCGAGCCGGGCGAGCACCTCCTTCGTCAGGAAGAGCCGCGGATGCTCCCGCCTCAGCGTCGGCAGTCCGCCCGCCGCCCGCTCGGCGCCGGCCGCCGCCAGGACAACTCCGACCCCCACGACCGCTGCCAGCCATGCCGCATACACCATCGTTTGCTCCCTGGGTCCGATAACCGTTGACAGCCTCCCGACCCCTCTTATACTCGCACACCGCGGTCGACGCCAACCAAACGCGTCGCCGCCGCGCGGCCCTCGGCGGCTTCACCGGGGGCGAATTCGGTGCACAAGGGACGCGCCGGCCGGTTTCTCGTCAAGCACCGGCGACGAACGTCCGATAAGAACGGTGGCACGGTCCGGGCGAGGGGACTGCGCCCTGCTCCCCAGGAGTCTCCACAATGCCGAACACCATCACCCACGTTCAGGCCCGCGAGGTCCTCGATTCGCGGGGCAACCCGACCGTCGAGGCCGACGTCGAGCTGGCTGGCGGCGCCTTCGGCCGCGCCGCCGTCCCCAGCGGCGCCTCCACCGGCGAGCACGAGGCCGTTGAGCTCCGCGACGGCGACGCCAAGCGCTACCTCGGCAAGGGCGTGACCAAGGCCGTCAAGAACGTCAACGCGATCATCGGCCCGAAGCTCTTGGGCATGGACGCCCGCGACCAGACGGCCGTCGACGAGACGATGATCGACCTCGACGGCACGCCTAACAAGGGCAAGCTCGGCGCCAACGCCATCCTGGGCGTCAGCCTGGCCACCGCCAAGGCCGCCGCCATGGAGGCGGGACTGCCCCTCTACCGCTACCTGGGCGGCCCGGCGGCCCGCGTCCTGCCCGTGCCGATGTGCAACATCATGAACGGCGGGGCCCACGCCGACTTCGCCATCGACCTCCAGGAGTTCATGATCATGCCGTTCGGCGCGAAGTCGTTCGCCGAAGGCCTGCGGATGGCCGCCGAGATCTTCCACGCCCTCAAGGGCGTCCTCAAGGAGAAGGGCTACGCCACGACCGTCGGCGACGAGGGCGGCTTCGCCCCCAAGCTGACCGAAGGCAACGAAGAGGCCGTCACGCTGATCCTCGACGCCATCTCCGCCGCCGGCTACAAGGCGGGCAAGGACGTCCACCTGGCCCTCGACCCGGCCACGAGCGAGATCTACAAGTCGAAGAAGTACAACCTCTACAGCGAGAAGCGGAAGCTCTCGGCCGCCGAGATGGTCGAGTTCTGGGCCGAGTGGGTCGAGAAATACCCCATCCGCACCATCGAGGACGGCATGGCCGAGGACGACTGGAGCGGCTGGAAGAAGCTGACCGACGCCCTCGGCGACCAGGTCCAGCTCGTCGGCGACGACCTCTTCGTCACGAACACCGAGCGCCTCGGCCGAGGCATCCGCGAGGGCATCGCCAACTCCATCCTCATCAAAGTCAACCAGATCGGGACCCTTACCGAGACCCTCGCCGCCATCGACATGGCCCATCGGGCCGGCTACACCGCCGTCGTCAGCCACCGAAGCGGCGAGACCGAGGACACCACCATCGCCGACCTGGTCGTCGCCACCGGGGCCGGCCAGATCAAGACCGGGAGCCTGTCGCGGACCGACCGCATCGCCAAGTACAACCAGCTCCTCAGGATCGAGGAAGGCCTGGGCGACCAGGCCCGGTACGGCAGCTTTCTGTGGAAGAAAGGGTAGCGTTTGCCGCCCCTTTGGGACGCCATCGCCCGCGAACGAGCCGACCGTACCGCCGCCAAACCATCCGGCGCGGCTCGTAAGCGAACGAGGCGTCGCTCCAGGGCCGACCGACGCGCGGGGAAGGCTGAAACGAGCACCGTCCGCGCCGCCGACCGGCGGGCTCGGGCGGAACGCTGGGCCGGCCGGCTCGCCTCGGGATGGGTCTTCTGGCCGGCCTGTCTGGTGGGGACGGCCCTGGTGGCGATGGGCGTCCTGGGGCCCGACGCGGCCCGGCACATCGACATGGAACGGCGCTGCGCGGCCATGCAGGCCGAGGTACAGGCCATCGAGACCGCCCAGCGGGGGCTGGAAGCCGAACGCGACGCCCTCCGCACGGACCCGGCGTACACCGAGCAGGTGATCCGGGCGGAGCTGGGCATCGTCCGGCCGGGCGAGATTCCGGTGCCCCTGCCCCAGGAGATCGGCCCGCCTACCCCCCCGGCCCCGCCGCCGCTCGCCGCCGAGCTGGAGCAGGCCCTCGAGGTGCTCGAGCCCTTGAACCAGCCCTCGGCCCGGCTGGCGACGCTCCTGTCGGGAGGTCTGCTCGTTGCCGCGGCCCTCCTGCTGAGCGTCCCGAATAACCCCTCCTTAAGGTCCTTATAGACCCCCGGAAGGCCCGTGCAACCCCCCCGGGGGCCCGGAAAAGGGTGGCCATGGCGCTCATCCGGTGTCCCGAGTGCGGGAACGAAATCTCCGAGCGGGCACTGGTCTGCCCGCATTGCGGGCTCGGGTTCGCGGGGCGGCGAGTCCTGGAGTACCGCACGCGGGCGACCCTTTTCGGCCTGCCGCTGGTGCACATCGTGATGGGGCCGGCGATCAACCCGCAGGACGGGCGGTTGCGCGTCGCCAAGGGGATCGTGGCCATCGGCCCAATGGCCGCGGGATTCGTGGCGATGGGCGGCTTGGCGTTCGGGGGGATCGCCGTGGGCGGCGTGTCGGTGGGCCTCGTCGCCCTGGCGGGCGTCGCGCTGGGGCTGCTGCTGGGGGTGGGCGGCCTGGCGATCGGTCTGGTGGCCGTCGGCGGTCTGGCCTTCGGGTACTGGGCGATCGGTGGCGCCGCCTTCGGCGTCCACGCTCTGGGGGGCAACGCCCACGGCGCCGAATCCGTCGAGTGCTTCCGCCGCCTGTGGCGCGACCTCACCCGATAGTCGGCCCCCCCCAAGGTCGCCGCCACCGCTCTCAGGGACGCCCCGCCAGCCGCCTTAGGGCCTATCCGAGTAACCGGTTCGCCACGAGGCCGGGGAAAAAAAGACACTAAGTGTCTTTTTTCCGCGCCTAACCAGGTGTGGATAAAGGGCTTAGCTTCTGCCAAAAAGACACTTAGTGTCTTTTTCTTGACAGAACGCCCCGTGCGACGGAGGATAGTGCTCATGGCTCGAGGCAACCATCCACCAGTCGGCGGAGTGGTTTACCACGTCCTTAACCGAGCGAACGGCGGGGCGACCCTTTTCGAAAAGCCGAATGACTATGCGGCCTTCGAGTGCATCCTGTTGGAGGCCCACGAACGCCACCCCGTTTCGGTCTTCGCCTACTGCGTGATGCCGAACCACTGGCACATGGTGCTCCAACCGCGCACCGATCCTCAGCTTGGCAGCTTCGTGCATTGGCTTACGGTGACCCATGCCAAGAGGTGGCATGCCTGGCACGGCACGTCCGGCAGCGGTCACGTGTACCAAGGGACCTACAAACGGTTCCCCGTGCAGACAGACAGCCATTACCTCGTGGTGTGCCGTTACGTGGAACGCAATCCCCTCCGGGCCAATCTCGTGGGGGAAGCGGAAGAATGGCGCTGGAGCAGTCTCTGGCGTCGCGAACATGGCGATGCTGAAGCCAAGTCATTGCTGGCCGACTGGCCTGTCGAGAGGCCGCCGGACTACCTGCGCTGGGTTGACCAGCCTTTGACCGAACGCGAGTTGGCTTCCGTCCGCCTCTGCGTGCGGCGTGGCCGGCCTTTCGGTCACGACAGATGGCAAGCACAAACCGCCCGCCATCTCGGCCTGGAACACACCCTCCGCTCACGTGGCCGTCCGCGAAAGAAAGACGCTGGGCGGAAACTCGCCTAGCCACCTGCGCCCCCTTCCTTCTTGCCGGGTGGTTGACGCCCCAGAAAAAGACACTAAGTGTCTTTTTCCAGCCGTAAGTCCTGACTTGCCAGGGTTTAGAGGCCCCGAAAAAGACACTTAGTGTCTTTTTCGGGACCGCGGGCATCAACGGGGCGGCCAATTCGTGGTGCGGCTACCGAGCCGCGGAGCGGGGCTCGGGCTGCCGGATCGATGCGAAGAGGGTGAGCCCTTCGGCGCGGGTGATGCGGACGGGAACGAGGGTGCCGGCCAGCCGCTCGGGGCCGTCGAAGACGACGATGCGGTTCTCGGGCGTCCGGCCGCGAAGCTGGACGTTGGCGGACAGCGGGTCGGGGGCTTCGGATCGGGCGGCACCGGTCTCGGCGTCCTCCGGGCGGCGGTCGAGGTGGGGGCGCGGGCTGGGCCCCTCGACGAGCAGGTCGACCTCGCGGCCGACGAGGCGCCGGTTCTCCTCCAGCGCGATCTCGCCCACCCGATCCAGCAGCGCCTGGTTCCGTCGCCGCTTCTCCGCCGCCGACACATCGTCAGGGAACCGTTCGGCCGCCCGCGTGCCCGGCCGCGGCGAATATTTGAAGACGAACGCCCCGGCGAACCGGGCCTGCCGCACGAGGTCGAGCGTGGCGTCGAAGTCCTCGCGCGTCTCGCCGGGGAAGCCCACGATAAAGTCCGATTGGACGGCCACGTCGGGCCGGGCCTCACGGACCATCGCCACCCGCTCCAGGTACTGCCCGGCGGTGTAACCTCGGTGCATCCTCGCGAGCACGGCGTCCGATCCCGCCTGGGCGGGCATGTGCAGGTAAGGGCAGACGGCGGGCAGGTCCCGCATCGCCGCGGCGAGGTCCGGCGTCATCGCCCGCGGATGGTTCGTGATGAAGTGGATCCTCCGGAGGCCCGGCACGGCGGCCACCTCGGCCAGAAGGTCGGCCAGGCGCCACGTCCGGCCGCCGAGACGATGCTCGTACTTGTTGACGGCCTGGCCGATAAGGGTGACCTGGAGGGCGCCCTGCCCCGCGAGCCGCCGGACCTCCTCCAGGACCGCCGTGGGCGGGCGGCTCCGCTCGGGGCCCCGGACGGTCGGCACGACGCAGTACGAGCAGAAGTTGTCGCAGCCGCGCATCGCCCGGACGAAAGCCTGCCCCGGCGCCCCGCCGCCGGTCAACCGGCCGACCTCGATCCGGTCGAGGGCGGCGTCGGAGGCGGCAAACCCCAGGGCCCGGGCGGACGGACGGGGCGGATCGAGCGCGACGGCCGTCTCGCCCCGCCGGGCGGCGGCGATCAGGTCCGGCAGCTCGGCCAGGCGGCCGGGAGCGCAGACGACGTCCACCAGAGGGGCCCGGTCGCGGAGGCTCGCGCCGTACTGCTGGGCCATGCACCCGAGGAGGCCGACGACAAGGTCCCGCCGGCGGCGCTTCCGGGCCGCCAGGGCACCGATGTTGGAGAACGCGCGGTCCTCGGCGTGGGCCCGGACCGAGCAGGTGAGAAAGAGGATGACGTCGGCGGCGTCGGGGTCGTCGACGATCGTCGCCCCGTCTTCAGCGAGGAGCCGGCGGACCAGGTCGGCGTCGAGCCGGTTCATCTGGCAGCCGTAGCACGTGATATGGACGCGAGGTGGGGCCATGGGCCGGGCATTATAGGCGGGGCGTGCGGAGACGGGCAAGGGCGGCGACGCAAGCGGTGAGCGCGGGACACCGGACCCCGCGGCGGGCCTACTGGGCCTCCTTCTCCTCTTCCAGGCCAACGCGCTGGGCCAGGTCGCGGAACTTCAACCGCAGGTCGACACTCTTGCCGCCCAGCGGCGGGTCGATGATCCGAAGCGACCGGAGGGATTCGCGGACCTCGTCGTTCTGGCCCATGCGGTGCTTGCAGTAGTAGAGGTGGTACCGCATCTGCCAGATGGTCTCATCAGGCGTCTCTTTGATGTCGCCGATGGCGTCCAGGACGACGCGCCAGATCTCGACGGCGACCTCGAAGTGCTTCCTGGCGGTGCCGGCGTCGGGGGCCGTCTCGCCCAAGCCTTCGTAGGCCTGGCCCATGCCCCTGACGACGTCGAGCATAAGGGGCTCCTCTTGCCACGGCTTCTCGGAGCCGGCGATCTCCTTGTAGACGGCGATGGCCTTGCTGTATGCCTTGACGGCGAGGTAGAGGTCGGCGATGTCGTAGCGGATGCTGTCGACCTGGACCTTGCTGTCGGGCCCGCCGTTCTTCTCGAGCCATTCGATAAGCATGCGGCTGAGGCCGACGGCCCCCTCGACGCGCCGGGCGGCGGCCTCGGTGTTACGGTCGACGAGCCTCCGCACGTCCTCGACAGTGGCCTGGAACATGCCGCTCAGGACGGGCCCGATCTCGTCCTCGCGCCCCGTCCGCTGCATGACGGCGAGGAAGTCCTCGACGAGCTGCTGGGCCTTCTGGGGCTCGCCCATCCGGACGTGGGCGTCGATCCGCAGCTTCAGGACCCGGCCACGCATGTCCTCTCCGAGGACCAGCTTCGACTCCATCTCGTCGAGGACCTTGAGGGCGTCCCGCGGCAGGTCAACGGCCGGGTCGACGTAGACGCTGGCGGCGTTGGCATAGGCCCCCTCAGCCCAACCGAGGGCCTTCTGCTTCTGCTCCGGCGACAGCTCGGTCTGGAACGCCCATTCGGCGAAGCCCTGGAGCTCCTTGACGACGCTCCGAGCCGCGGGCAGGATCAGCGACTTGTCCTTCGTCGGGAGCACCGTCGAGCGGAACTGCTCCAGATCCGAGAGCGCGACCCAGTATCGGGAATCGGCGTAGAGGGCCGATCCCTTGGGTACGCTTGCGAACGCCTTGGCGGCATCGCGGTACTTCCCGCCGCGATACAGCACCACGCCCAGGTTGTACTGCTGCTCGGGGTCGGCCTCGCGCCAGTTCCGGTTGAACCACCGGAGGGCATCCTCGTAGGCGGTCCGGTTCTCGTCGCTGGGGTCGTTCTCGAACCGCTGGGTATAGACGTAGACGTAGGCCCGGGCGGCCTTGGCGGCGTCGGCGTACTTGGGGTGCTCGTCGGCGACCTGGCGGAACAGGGCGGCCGCCTCGTTCTTGAGCTGGACCGCCTCCTCAGGCGTCTCGGCCTGGTCCGCCAGCTCGAACAGGCAACTGGCCTGGACGTGGAGGGCGGTGGCGTAGTTCTCGTCGGTCGGCTGGACCTTCTGGGTGTAGAGGCCGAACAGCTCGCGGGCCTTCTGGAAGTCCTCGGTGGCACGGGTCTCCTGGGCCTCCGCAAAGGCGGCCCGGGCGGCGTGCCAGACCTGGAACGGCTCCATCTTATCGGGGTCGCCCGTCGAGCCGGCGCCCTCGGCGACGAGGACGGGCTGGACGATCTGGGGCCAGGGGCTGCCGCTCTCCATCAGGACCTTGAGCTGGTCGAGGCCGGTCTGCTTCAGGTCGGGGTCCCCGCGGTCCTCGGCCTCGCGGAGGTAGCTGCGGGCCTCGACGATCTTCATCGCGAGGCCGTGAAGCGTCTGGTCGGTCCGCTGCTTGCCATAGAGGCCGCGGATGCCCGCGATGACGTCGCGAGCCTCGCGATACCGCTTCTGGTGAAGCCTCGTCAGGGCGGTCTCGTAGGCGGCCTGGATGCGAATGTTCTCGGCCCGGCCCTTCAGCTCGTCGCGCGTGACGTTCTCGGGGGCCCGGTCGGCCTGGGCGAAGCTCGTCAGGGCCCGCTCGTAGTACTCGTTGCCCTTCTCCCGGCCCAGCTCTCTCTGGGCCTGACCGATGACCAGGTGAGCGGAGTACTTCGGCAGGGCCGAGTCGGGCAGGTCCGTGAACGAGATGAGCCGCGTGATCGCATCGTTGAGGAGGTCCTCGCGGGACCGCTGACCGGCCTCGGGCTGATAGGATTCGGGCAGGGCCCAGCCGCGGAAGAAGGTGACCCACCCGGCGTAGAAATCGACCTCGCGGCGCAGGCTGCGAAGCTTGGAGACGTAGCCGGCGTTGACGTACTGGCGCCGGTCGGGCGACCGGTCGATCTCGGACTGCCATTGGGCCGCTTCCTGGAGGGCCTGCTCGAACGCCTCCAGGGCGATGCCGAGCAGCTCGGCGGCGCGGCCCCGGTTGCCGGCCGCCCGGTCCGAGACCTCCAGGACCTGAAGGTGCGGCTGGAGCCAGTTGCCGTCCATCGTGAAGATCATCTCTCCGAGCTCGCGGCGGAGGTCGATGGCCTTCATCCGGACTTCGGCGCGGGCCTGCCAGTCGCCCTCGGGGGTCTGCTCGTAGGCCCGGACGGCGTCGGCGATGGCCCGGCGGCACAGGGCAAGGGCCCGCTCGAAGTGGGCCTCGCGCTGGGCGCCCGAGGCGGCCTTGGCCCGCTCGAGCTCGGCCTTGGCAGCCGCCTCGGCCTTGCCGGGCTCGATGGGCCCGACGGGCGCCACGGGCACCGTGGGCGGCTCGCCGCCTCGCTGCTCCAGGTATTTCTCGGCCAGCTTGTCGAGGCCGCGCTGCTTGAGGCCCTCGTAGAACGGGTCAGTCTGGGCGCCCGCGGTGCCGACGAGGGCCGTCCCCATCGCCAGGACCGCCAGAGCTGTCAGGTTCATCCGTCGCATCGCGTCACGCCCTTGCTGCCACGGGGCGCCGCCCGTGGATTCTGTCAGTAAGCCCACGCGGCCGGGCCCGCCCCGCGCCGCTTCGGGCGGGGCACGGTGAACTCGATCCGCTCGAAGCCGGCCGCCACCACCTCATCGAACACCCGCACCACCCAGCCGTGCTGCACCTTAGCCCCCGGCACCAGCCGGACGGGGACCTCGACGGCCAACCCGCGGGTCCGGAAGTCCCGGAGGGCGAGTCCCAGGGCCCTGAAGTCCGACCCCAGGCCGCGCCCGTCCCCGAGCGCGATAGGCACGCCCTCGTCGTCCGGACCGTGCGTCTCCAGGTAGAAGCACACGGGTTCATCGACCTGCCAGCCCGTTGGGTTCGGCCCTGCCCGCGGCAGGTTCGTCGTCAGATAGCCCTCGTCAGCCGCCGCCATAGGGGCGAGCAGGAAGAACACGAGCAGGTTGAACACGATGTCGATCGTGGGCGTCATGGGCGGCTCGAGCTTCCCGCCGGTGGTCCCGCGTCGAGGTCGATCCCTCGCCGGCGTCTCGCGTCGCATCGCCTGTTCGGGGTACGGCCTCGCGTCGAGGCGTGCCTCACCCTGATAGACGGATGCGAAGGGAAAACATCGCGGCGATTTTCTTCGTCCTGGCCGCGCCGCTAGCCGCCCGCCGACGGCGAGACCATGTACTGGGGCACGGCGAACTGGATGTTCTTGAACTCGGCCCCCACGGCGGCGTCGAAGGCCCCCACCACGAACTTGTGTTGAACGGCCGGTGTGGGCGAGATCAGGACCGGATAGTCGGCGGACAGGCCCCGCCGCTTGAGGGCCACCAGCTCGGCCTTCAGTTTATCGAACAGGTCCAGCTCGTAGTTGCGTTTGTCGGCTTCGTCGCGGAACTTCATGCCGACGGTCGATCCGACGGCCTGGGTCTCGTTGAGCTCGATCGAGACGCCTTCGCCGTCGGGCTCCTCGTCGAACAGGCCGATCTTGATCCGGGGGACGTCGCGCTGCTCGGCCCGGTTCGGGCCGCTCGTCCGGGGCAGGTTGGTCGTCAGGTAGGCCTCGGACTCCCACTGCTGCGTCAGCAGGAAGAAGATGAGGAGGTTGAACACGATGTCGATCATCGGCGTCATGGGCGGTTCGATGCGCGGTTTTTCGTGTTCGCGTCCGACGTTTCGCATAGTCTATGTCCTCGCGGGGGTGGGTCACGTTCCCCGCTTTTCGGGTTCGTAGATCTCGGTCGTGATCCACCAGCCTTCGATCTTGGCCTTGCCGGCGGCCAGCATGACGGCGGCGACGGCCTCGTAGGGGACTCGTGCGTCTGCCCGGAGGATCACGTTCAGGGGCTTCTCGGCGCCGGTGCCGGTCTGCTGGACCATGTCGACGAGAAAGGCCTCCAGGGGCCCGGCCACGATGGGCTCGAAGGTATTGCCGAGGATTTTCACCTCGGGGTCCTTCGGCTTGATGATGTTGATCACGACGTTGCTGTATTCCCGGACGTCCTTGGCTTCGGCCTTCTGGGCCAGCGGGAGGACGACGTTCTCCTTCTCGAGCTGCGAGAAGTTGCTGATGAGCATGAAGAAGATGATGAGGTTGAACACGATGTCGATCATGGGCGTCATGTTGAACCGGACGGCGCCCCCGCCCTTGCCCTTAATCACTCGTGCCATGAGCGTGCCTCCAAGTCCGTGTCCGCCGGGCCGGCCGCCCTCGGGGCGGGGCTCAGGCGCCCTCGCTCGCGGTGGCGGCAGCCGACGGCTTGAAGTTGGCGAGAAGCTCCTCGGCCACCAGGGCGGCTTCCATCGAGAGCTGCTCCACGCGGTTCCGGTAGATGGCGTAGGCCGCCAGGGCCGGAATCGCCACGAACAGGCCCAGGAACGTCGAGAACAGGGCGGTCATGATCCCTTCGGCGAGATCGGCCGGCCGCGGCGTCTCCTTCATGGCGATCTGACGGAACGCCTCCATCATGCCGTAGACCGTCCCGAACAGGCCCAGCATGGGGCTGATGTTGCCGATCAGGTTCAGGTACTCGATCTTGCGGTAGAGGCGGGCGGTCCGCTCCTCGGCGGCGTCCTGCATGGCCCGCTCCATGGCCTGGTAGCCGTTGGCGGCCTCGACCAGGCCGGCGTGGACCACGCCGGAGACGAACGACGGGTCGACCTGGCAGAACTCCAGGGCCTCGCGGAACCGCCGCTCGTCGAACATGGTCTTGATCTGGGCGACGCTCAGCTCCGGCAGCAGGACGGCCCGCCGGATCGTGATGGCGTGCTCGATGATCAGGGCCACGGCCGTGATCGAGAGGCCGAAAATGGCGAAAATGTCGAGAGCGGCGATCACGGAACTGAACGTGGCGTCGACGACCAGGCTGAAGAAGGTGACCGTCCTGGTCCCTTCGGCCGCCGCCCGGGCCGCCTGCGGCGATGCCGCCAGCAGCACGCCCGCCCCCAACACCCCCAATGCAATGAGAACCGCCCGTGCGTTGCGCATGTGCCTCTGCTCCTTTTGTTCGTCCGCCCGAATCCGGAAATCCCCCCCGGGCCGCCCACGGGCCCCGGCAGGTCGGCGATCAGGGACCCAGCGAGGCCAGCGCCCGGCGGGCCCTCTCGCCCCACGGCGTGGCGGCATAGTCCCGCGCCGCCTCCCCGTAAACCTTGCGAATCTCGTCCTTCGGCCAATCCGCGCCCGTCAGCGCCATCCCCGCCCGGTACAGCGACTCGGCCGCCAGGTCCCGGTCGCTCCGGCCGTACAGGACCGGCACCCGCATCAACTCGATGGCGGCCTCGACGGGCTTGTCCTGGCCGGCCAGAATGCGGCCGCGGTAGTAGGCCAGGTGGGCCGCGTCTTCCTCGCCCCGCGCCTCGTCGAGCACTCTGTCGGCCTCGTCGAGCCGGTCCATCTCGAGCAGCAGATCGAGCATCCGGCGTCGGGCCCACTGGCGAGTGGTCGCCCGGTCGGACTGGAGGGCCTGGCGGATCAGGGGAAGCCTCTGCTCGGGCGTCCCGACCTCCAGCACCAGGGCCACACGGAGCCGCTGAAGCTCCCGGGCATAGGGCCGGCCCTCGGCCCCTTTCAGGGCCGCGTCGACCTTCGCCAGGAGGGCCCGGTTCTCCCGGTCCTCCCCCCGGCGAGGCCGGGGCAGCGACAGCCCCTCGACCAGTTGGGGCTCGGCCCGAGCCAGGGCCAGGTAGGCCTCGAGGGCTTCGCTCACTTGCCCTTCTTGGGCGTAGAGCCGCACCAGACGCGACCGGATCAGGAGCTTCATCCAGTCCGGAATCCGATCGCTCATCAGGGCTTCGTAGCGGAGCCTGGCCTGGCGGAATGCGGTGGCGGCGCCGGGGCCTCCACGGGTCGCCTGCTCGAAGGCCTTCTCGGCCTCACCCAGGGCCGGATGCTTCTCGACCTGGATCTCCTCGATGTCGGCCAGGGGCACGGTCCGGGTCCCGGCGGGCCCCTCGATGATGAGGCCCGACGGGTCCATGCCGGTGATGGTGCCGGTGTAGCCGATACCTGCCCGGGTCCGGACCTTGTCGGCCCGGACGGCCGACGCGGCGACCAGCCCGACCAGCAGCCCGATGAGAAGCCTTCGCGTCATCCTACTGCCCCAACGTAGCCAGGTCCCGTTCGCTGACGAACTTGTACTTGCCGTTGTTCTGCTCGGCGATCTCCTTCAGGACCTGCTCGCCGGTCTGGTAGAGGAACGCGATCGTGTGGACCGTGACCTGCTGCCCCGGGTTCAGCCGCTTGACCAGGTCGACGATCGCTCGGTCGAACTCCCCGTCCGTCAGGAGATAGATCAGCTCGGGTCGGACCTCGAAGGCCCTCTCCAGCGCCACCGACGGGTCGGTCTGGCCGTGGGGGATGACGCCGTCGACGAAGCCGAAGGCATTCTGCTTGTTGTTCTCGGTGGCGTCGACGAGCCGGCGGGTGGGCATCTCGACCGGCGGACCGGAGGAGAAGAAGATGATGTGGAACGACTTGGTCTCGGGCAGCTCGCTGATGGCCCGCCTCAGCTCAAACTTCACGAAGTCGATCGAGTCGGTCATGCTGCCGGACCGGTCGACGACGTAGACGATCTTGGAGGCCTCGTCGGTGCCGCCGGCCCCGAAGAAGCCCGGCCCGCGGCCGCCGGTGCCAAGACCCTCGAACCCCCCGAGGGAATGCCCGCCGCCCCCGACGCCGATCACCTCCAGCACGTCCATTTTGTTGTCGGCCACGTCGGGGGACACGTTCTGGACGTGCTTGACGAAGCTGGAGGGGCGAGGGGTCATCTTGCCCCGGCTGGGCTCGGCGTCCTGGAACTTCGCTTTCTGCCGGCGCTGGGTCTTCTTCTTCGACTGGTACACCACCTGCGAGTCGTATTCGAACGCCGGGGCGGCCGCGTAGCCCCAGCCGACGAAGGTGATCAACAGAATCAGGGCCGCGTGGAAGACGACACTGGTCCCCCAGCTCGGGAGGTAAAGGGCCAGCCAGCCCATGACCGTGTCGGTTTCCTCTTCGGGGACTTCTTCCTCGTCGGCATCGCCCCCCTCGCCCTGGCGTCCGGCCGCCCCGCCCGGCGCGGCGACCCGCTTGGCGTCGCGTGGCACGGTGGAGGCCTGGCCGCAGTGGGGACAGGTCACGTCATGGCCGACGGCCGCCTCGACCGTCAGGCGCTTCCCGCATTTCGAGCAACGGAATCGGAGAGCCATCTCTGACGCCTCCTCTGACACCCTCACGACTATTGTAAGGATTGCGGATGATAGAGCAACCCGACGCCGGGTGTCAACCGGCAGCCCGTCGGGCCGCTCGCCGGGGGTCCGTGGGACGCCCTCGCCCCTGTCCCCCCGGCCGGAGGGAACAACCGCCTCTGGGCGTTCCCCAAATAGATACGGACGAGACGGGCCGGAGTTTGAGAAAAAATCAAGTCGTGGCCCCGGCGGGTCGATGAAGCCCCAGGTCCCGCCACCACTATTCGCTTGACTTGGCCGGGGGCCCCGTCCACACTGGGGCGATTAGCCCGCTGACTTTCGGACAGAGGAGACCATCGATGCGTCGAAGCCTCTTAGCGCTGGTTGCCATCGGGACCATGCTGGCGGCCGGATGTACCCAGCAAGGCGGCCAGAGCGAGACCGAGGAAGCCTTCCGCAAGCTCTACCGCGAGTACTCCGAGAGGTTCCACGAGAAGATGGTCACCGAGGCCGAAGACATCCAGCCCGTGCAGATCACGGCGGAGGCCGCCCGCATCTGGAGCGACGTCTTCGGCGACCACAAAGACATTGTCCGGGCCCGCCAGGCCGAGCTTCTCCAGGAACTCGATCCGGCGGCCAACTTCGACGAGGACCTCTACCGGGAGGTCCTGCCATCGATGAACCGCACGGAGGAGATCACCGAACCCGAGGGGCTGCCCCTGAGGCAGTTCATCTGGAGCCCCCAGGGGGCCGCCCAGTTCTATCTGAACAACTGGCTCGCTCGCCGCATGAACCGCCAGTCCTACCAGATCCGCTCCGTGCTCTCGGCCAACGCCGGCCTGTTCTGGCAGGTGGCAGACGCCGACCCCGACAGCCCGGAGCTGATCCAGCGCCAGGGCCCGATGATCTTCGTGGTGGGCCTGGAACGCATCGACGACTACTACGTCGCACGCAAGCTGCGCTGGCTCCGGTCCAAGGCCCTCGGCCCGGTCCGCGTCCAATCGCCCATCCGGCCGGCCCCCGAGCCCGCCGAGGGCGTGACCCCCGAGACCGGCGTGCTGCCCGGCACCGGCGCCGTGCCTGAGACCGGCACGCTGCCGGAAACCGGCGTCCTGCCCGAGCAACCCGAGGGGCCGGAGGAAGCGGGCGGCGAAGTCATGCCACAGGGCTGAACTCCGGCCCGGCCGAACGTGAACCAAGGGCCAGGGACCCGCCGCGGGCCCCTGGCCCTTTGCCTGCGCCGCATCCGTGGGGGCCCCGTCTCTACCCGCCCAGGACCGCCACGTCCCGCTCCGAGACGAACTTGTAGCGTCCCCCGTTGCGGGCGGCGATCTCCTTCAGGATCGGCTCTCCCGTGCGGTACAGGAACGCGATGGTGTCGACGCGGACCCGGCCCCGGACGTTCAGCCGACCCACCAGGTCCACGATCGCCCGGTCGAACTCCCCGTCGGTGAGCAGGTAAATGCGGGCCGGCCGTACGGCGAAGGCCCGCTCCAGCGCCCCCGAGGGGTCCGTCTGGCTGGCGGCGATCACACCATCGATGAACTCCTCGGCCAGGCGGACGTTGGTCTCGGTCGCCGGGACGAGCCGGCGGGTGGGCATCTCGAGGGCCGGACCGCTCGAGTAGAAGATGATGTGGAATTCGCAGTCGGGCGACAGCTCCCGCAGGCTGCGCTTCAGCTCCAGCTTGACGATGTCGAACGAATCGGTCATGCTGCCCGACTTGTCGACGACGTAAACGATCCGGCTGACGCCCGGATCGGCGAAGATCTGCGGGCCCTCCAGATCGCGCCCCCCGCCATCCGGGAACGGATTGCCGCTCCCGGCCGGTCCACCTTCGATGCCCAGGACGGGGATGAACAGGGCCTCATCCAGCTCGCCGAGGCCCGGCTTGGGCGGCGCGGGGCTGGGCTTGGCGAAGACGTACGGCTTCTCTGTCAGCGGCTTCCGGGACGGGTCGTTGTCCGACTCGACGGGCGGGCCGGGCCGGCGCTCGATGTCGGGCGGACGCCGCAGGAGCGGTGATGCCGTCGGCGGCGCGTGCCGAGCTTCGGCCATCGGCTGCCACACCACAAATGCCGCCAGCAGGATCAGCGCTGCGTGCAGCAGGACGCTCGTGCCCCAGCTCGGAACGTACAGGGACAGCCATTCCAGGACCGTGACGGCGCCTTCGTCGGTCGATTCGGCTTCCGGCGGCGGGGCCGCCGGACGGTCGGATCGGACATCAGAGACTGGACTGGACACAGCACACCTCCCTGCGGACCGGCCCCCGCGGGGAGGGGCCGGCCCATGACCTGGGGTCCACGGTTGACCCGGGACGGAGTCGAGGGCGCCCTCTGGGCTTTCCCGTCCGCTCGAACGTCTCATGGCCCTGGACGAGCGCCGGGGCGGCGCGTTTCGCGGAAACCGCCGCCGCCCCCCGGCTCGCCGCCGGACGAGCCGCCTCGGCACGGCCGACCAGGCCGGTTTTTCCTGTATTCTGCTCGCATTCCCCTTGCATTTGGCCCGGTTGTGCGTCATACTTTCGCTGTCGAACCACATCTCTCAAAGGGCCATGGGGAAGTTGTCATGTCATGCCCGCTGTGTGCGGTGGGGGCTGCGCTTGTAGTGCGCGCCGTCCTGGGGCTGTCGGGAGCCGACGATTGGCCGCCCGAAAGGCCGGTCTGGGCCGTCGCGGCTGCGGCGGCAGACAGCCGGCCGGGCGACTCGTCCGATGCAGCCGGCCCGTCTGCGGGCCGCGACGGAGAGGGTGAGGGGGATCCCGAGCAACCGTCCCGCGGCACCGAATCAGCCGAAGGCCCCTCGGGCCAGCAGGGGGGGCCCGTCGAAGCCTGCGACGACGAAACGTTCCGCCGGCTCTACGACACCTACCGCAGGCGGTTCCACGAGAAGGTGCTGTCGCGGGCGGAGAAGATGCCCAACGACGAGATCGACGCCCGGGCCGCCTACGTCTGGAACGACGTGTTCGCGGACCATGGCTGCCTGCTCTGTCGCCGTGCGGACCGCGTCCTAGAGGCCATCGATTCGGCTCCCGACCTGGACTGGGAGTCCTACGTGCGGATCAACGGCTGCGAGGCCCCCCGACCTCCGACCACCTCGGCCGGCACGGTCCTGAAGCAGCACGTGTGGAGCCCGACGGCGGCCGCCCGGTTCTACCTGGATCGCTGGCTGAAGGACCGCATGACGCGGAAGGCGTACCGGAAGCGGGCCATTCTGCTGGCCAACGCCCCCCTGGCCTGGGTCGCCGTGGGCCGCGACCCCGACCGCCCGGTTCTCATCCAGGTCCAGGGCCCCATGGTCTTCCTCGTGGCCCTGAAGCGGACCGACGACTACTACGAGGCCGAGAAACTGGAGTGGCTGCGGTCGAAGTCGCTCGACCCGGTCGCGCCGAGGCCACCGGCCCCCGCCCCGCAGCCGCCGTCCGACGCCACAAGCATCTGACTCGCGTCCGACCTCCGGCTTTTCCTTGCACGGCCGCCCTTCCCGTGGCAAAAGCGTGTGATCGGCATCCGCCTGGGAGGTGCGTCGACGCCCCCGAACCAGCCAAGGAGGCCCCGCTCGCCCCGCGGCAAAACAGGAACCCGGGTGAGTGCCCTCTTGACTCGCCCTGTTTCATGGGAGCTTTCCATGTCCGACCGCCGATTCGCCCTCGGCATCGACTTCGGCACCGAATCCGCCCGGGCTGTGCTGGTGGACGTCGCCGACGGGTCCGAAGTCGCCGCCGAGGTCCACGAGTACGCCCACGGCGTCATCACGGAGTCGCTGCCCGACGCCGGGACGGCCTTGCCGCCCCATGACTGGGCGCTCCAGGACCCCGACGACTGGCTGGCGGCGCTGGAAGCGACCGTCCCGGCGTGCCTGGCCGCGGCCGGCGTCCGGGGCGAGCAGGTCATCGGCATCGGCACGGACTTCACCGCCTGCACGATGCTCCCGACGACGGCTGACGGCAAACCGCTGTGCAAGCTGCCCGACTTCCGTTCGGAGCCGAACGCCTGGCCGAAGCTGTGGAAGCACCATGCCGCCCAGCCCCAGGCCGCCCGCATCAATGAGACGGCCCGCCGCCGCGGCGAGCCCTGGCTCCAGCGGTACGGCGGCAAGATCTCCAGCGAGTGGTTCTTCCCCAAGGCGCTCCAGGTCCTGGAGGAGTCGCCCGAGGTCTACCGGGCGGCCGACCGCCTGATCGAAGCGGCCGACTGGATCATCTGGCAGCTCACCGGCCGCGAGAGCCGCAACCTCTGCACCGCCGGCTACAAGGCCATCTGGTCGAAACGCGACGGCTTCCCGGACCGCGACTTTTTCGCCTCCCTGGACACCGACTTCGCCGACGTCGTCGATGCGAAGCTATCGCGCGACGTCCTGCCGCTGGGCGGCCGGGCAGGCGGCCTGACCGATGCGATGGCCGAGCGGCTGGGCCTCGCGCCGGGGACGGCCGTCGCCGCCGGCAACGTCGACGCCCACGTCGCCGTCCCCGCCTGCACGGTCACCGGCCCGAGGCGAATGGTCATGATCATGGGCACGAGCATCTGCCACATGGTCTGCGGGACGCAGGAGAGGCACGTGCCCGGCCAGTGCGGGGTGGTCGAGGACGGTATCCTGCCGGGCCTCTTCGGCTTCGAGGCGGGCCAGTCGGCCGTCGGCGACATCTTCGCCTGGTTCGTCCGGACGTGTGTCCCGGCGGCTTACGAGGAGGAGGCCCGCCAGCGGGACGTCACCGTCCACGACCTGCTCACCGAGAAGGCCGCCGCCTATCGGCCCGGCCGGACCGGCCTGCTGGCCCTCGACTGGTGGAACGGGAACCGCAGCGTCCTCGTCGACGCCGACTTGACGGGCCTGGTCGTCGGCATGCACCTGGGGACGCGGCCGGAGGAGATCTACCGGGCCCTGATCGAGGCCACCGCCTTCGGCACGTACAAGATCATCCGGGCGTTCGAGGCCCACGGCGTGGGGGTGGAGGAGATCGTCTGTTGCGGCGGTCTGCCCGAGCGGAACGACCTGCTGATGCAGGTCTACTCCGACGTGACCGGCCGGGAGTTCAAGATCGCCCGCAGCTCCCAGACCTGCGCCCTGGGGAGCGCCATGCACGGGGCCGTGGCGGCGGGCGCCAAGGCGGGCGGCTTCGACACGATCGACAGGGCGGCCGGGGCCATGGCCGGTGTCCGCGAGACGACCTACACGCCCGACCCCGAAGCCCACGAGGTCTACGAGCAACTCTTTGCCGAGTACGATGCGCTGCACGACTACTTCGGCCGCGGGACGAACGACGTGATGAAGCGGCTCAAGGCCCTCAAGGGGGCCGGCTGAGGCAACCGGGCCGGCGGCGATCCCGGCGGTTCACCGCGGCGCAAAAGGCGGGAAGGCGCCGCAGTCGCGCGGGCTGCCGCGCCCTCCCGAGAAGGCTTGTCCATCATACTGCCGACCGGCGGGGCCTCTTACAGGTCGATGTCGGCGTCGCCGCTCTTGCCGCGACCGCGCCCCTCGCCCTTCTTGGCCCGCTCCCGGCCTCTGCCCCGCTGCCCTCCCTCGCCGCGCTGACGAGCCCCTTCGGGCCGGTCGCCGCGAGGGCCGCGAAGCATCTGGAAGACCGTCATCCGGGTGAACATCTTGGCCTTGGCCTCATCGCCGAGGACAGTGGCGGCCTTGAGCTCGAGGGCCTTGATGGCGCTCTCGACATCAGCCACCTCTTCCTGGAGGTCGGCCTTCTCGGCCTCGGTCACCTCGATCCGGGGCCTCGGCGGCCGTCCCCGGCCCGGGCGGTCCTGCCCCGCGCCTCTCTCGGCCGGCTGGGCCTGGATCAGCGGGCTGATGGCCAGGACGAGGGCCCCCAGAAGACACACGATTCCCAGGGTTTTCATACTTGTTCTTCCTTTCGAAGTTCGTCGGGGAGGGGCGGAATGCCCCGCCCTCGCTCAGGAGGCTGAACGGCACGGGGGAGCGTCTATTGCACGAAACGGACGCGCCGGTCCTGCGGCACGACCTCACCGCATCCCGGCGGCGCCGCCAAGCCCGCGGGACAACTCATTCCGGGCCCAGCCAGCCGCGGTCCTTCAGTTCCCGTTCGAGGCGGCGGCGCACGGGGCCCGCCTCCGAGAGCGGCGCTTCCTCGCCCTCGGTCCCTTCGCCGATCACCCAGGCCCCGTCGCGGGGCAGCGTCGAAACGACGTACGGATAGTGCTGAAGCTCACGCTCGAGCGCGGCCTTCGCCTCGGCGTCCATCGCCGGCGGCACCTCGAACACGTCGTAAGCCCGCCCGTGCTTCACGGCCCAGACTTCGAGCAACTGCTGAAGCATCCAGTCGGCCGGGTTGCGGATGCGGTCCTCGCACCGGCTCGACAGGGCCCAGGCCCGGTACGAGCGGAGGACGGCGAGCCGCGGCTCCGGCTTGGGGGGCGGCGAGGCGGCCAGCCGCCGATGGAATGCCGCCGCCCGCTCCCAGCTCGCCGGGTCCTTCAGCGGGAACGTGTTCCCCGGGCTGTAGCCGAGCCACATGACCGCATCGACGCCCTGGGCGTACTGCTCCTCCGCCATGCGATCGATGTGCTCCGGCGACGGGTGCGTCAACGGGCCGTACACGTGGGCCTGCATCCACGGGACGAGGGGCTTGCCGAGACGCCGGGCCAGGCCGGAGCAATAGCTCATGTCGCGGGGGATCGCGCTGCCGTAGCCCGAGCCGGTCACCGGGTACGGGTCGAGATGGACGACATCGAGGTGCCGGGCGAGCAGCTCCTGGCCGCTGCCGTCGTGGTCGTTCGACATGTGGAAGACGCCCATGCGGGTCGTGTTGCGGAACACCAGGAGGCCCGGGGCGTGCTCGGCGACCTCCTCGCGGACGGTCTCGCACAGCCGGGCGCCGCCCTCGTGGAGCGTCCACAGCCACCAGGCATAGGCATCCGGCCCGTAGACCTCCGGGTAGCCCCATGTGCGGGGGTACTCGAGGGGCCCGGCCCGCTCGCGGAACGCCTCGATCGACGGCTCGCTGTACTCCCACAACGGGTAGCTGACGGGGGCGGTGCTGAGGTGGCCGGTGACGTAGAAGCACTCGTCACCGAAGCGGGCGGCCAGCACGACGTCCAGGGGGAAGGTCCCGCCGCCCGCCTCGATCCAGGGCCCCAGCGTACGGCGGACGCGACGCCGGGCGGCTTCGTGGGTGCTCTCGGCCCAGGCGCTGACGGTCCCGTGCTGGAACATCCAGTACTGGTTCGTCCCGTGGTAGGGCCAGTAGACGGCGAGACCGACCCGCTCGAGCATCGCATCGTCGAGGCCCGTCAGGTCAAACGAGAGCGTGTAGAGCTTGCGATTCTTCGTCTCGGCGGCCGCGGGCATGCCGGGCGTGACGCTGTCGTTCTCCGGCTCGGCGCCGGCGGGCGCCTCGCGCACCTCGGCCGGGACGATCCGCAGGTGCTGCCGACCGTCAAACGGCCTGAGCGGGACGACGACCTCGGCCCGAAGCGGCTGCGGCATGTCGGGGTAATAGTGGCCGATCGGCTCGGTCTTGTTCGCCGGGCCGGTGCTGCCACTGCCCCGCGTATAGGCGAAACCGCGGTTGTAGACGGGCGGCTCGATGACGATTTCCTGGGGCCGGGCCTCGAACGTGAAGACGTGCCGGTCGATGGCCTTGCCCCGGTACACGCCGCCGATCATGAGGGCGTCGACGGGCCCCAGGCCCTCGCCGCGTACGATGCCGGCGTTCTCGGTCACCTCGGGGAAGTCGATGTGGCACTTCATGCCCGTGCGGCGGGCCACCTCCAGGAACCGGCGGGCCTCGTCGGCACTGCGTGCCCGCCACGAGATGAGGCCGACGCCGTGGGCCTTCAGGTCGGCGATGTCCTCCTCCAGCGACCGGACGGTGCGATAGGTCGTCCACGCCACGGGCCATTCGCTGTGGCCCGGGCGGATGGGCCTCTTCATGGGCGGCTCCTCGGCAGTTGCAGCGCCGGCCCAGAGGGCGAGCGCGGCGGCAGCCGCGCAAATGGGCTCAAGCCAATCGAGTCGGGCCATGGCGGTCCTCGGCTCTGCGGATCGCGAGCCATCGTAACACGACGGGCCCCGCGCCGCGCGAAAAAGACGCCGGGAGCCCTCGTCCTGGGGCGGCTCACGCCCTGCCCTCTCCGGTGCGGCGATGGACTTCGCCGACGCTCCCTGCTAAACTGGTTAGTCCACCGGGGCGCACGCCAGCGGAGACGCACATGCTCGAAGCGCTGAAGGCCGAGGTCTGCTGGGCCAACCGCCAGCTTCCCGCCAAGGGGCTCGTCTCGTGGACGAGCGGCAACATCGCCGCCCGCGACCCCGAGAGCGGCCTCGTCGTCGTCAAGCCCAGCGGGGTCCTGTTCGACGAGATGACGCCCGAGATGATGCTCGTCGTCGACGCCCGGGGAGAGCGGGTCGAGGGCGACCTGAAGCCGAGCGTCGACGCCGCCACCGCCCTCTACATCCTCCGCGAGATGCCCGAGGTCCACGCCGTCGTCCACACCCATTCGGGCTACGCGTCGAGCTTCGCCGTCCTGGGGCGAAACATCCCCGTCTACCTCACGGAGCACGGCGACGCGTTCGGCATCCCCATCCCGTGTGCCGGCTACGCGAAGATCGGCGGCACGGAGATCGGCCGCGAGGTCGTCCGGGTCCTCCGCGAGACGGGCCGCCAGTGCCCGGCCGTGCTCATGCAGAACCACGGGGTCTTCACGGTGGGGACGAACGTCCGGGGCGCCCTGAAGGCAGCGGTCGTCGTCGAGGACATCGCCCGGACGGTCCACCTGGCGATGGTCCAGGGGACGCCGATCCCCATCCCGCCGGAGGAAGCCCGGCGGCTCTACGACGTCTACCACACCCGCTACGGCCAGAAGCCGGGCGGAGGTTTTGAATGAATCATCGTTTGTGCATTTAGCACTTCGGACGCCCGACCTGGCACAGACCATCGGAGCACGAACCATGGCGACCGACAAGTTCCGCACCGAACGTGACACCCTCGGCGAGGTCCGCGTCCCGGCAGGGGCCTACTGGGGGGCCCAGACCCAGCGGGCCGTGGAGAACTTCCCCGTCTCCGGCCGGCGGGCCCACCCCGCCCTTGTCCGGGCCTACTGCATGGTCAAGCTGGCCGCCGCCCGGGCCAACTGCGACCTCTGCAAGATCGACACCCGCACCTCCGCCGCCATCGAGCAAGCCTGCCAGGAGGTCATTCAGGAGGGCCGCTTCGTCGACCAGTGGGTCGTCGACGTCTTCCAGGCCGGGGCCGGCACCAGCTTCAACATGAACACCAACGAGGTCCTCGCCAACCGGGCAGGCGAGGTCCTCGAGGCCGACCTCGGCACCTACACCCACATCCACCCCAACGATCACGTCAACATGAGCCAGTCGACGAACGACACGTTCCCGACGGCGATGTACGTGGCCACGCTGCTCGTCGGGACGGAGGTGCTGGCCGCCCTGGACGAGCTGGCCGACGCCTTTGCCGCCAAGGCCGACGAGTTCGACGGCATCGTCAAGAGCGGGCGGACCCACCTCCAGGACGCCGTCCCGGTGCGGCTGGGCCAGGAGTTCGCCGCGTATGCCCTGGCCGTCCGCCGCTGGCGCGACCGGCTCGAGGCCTCGCTGCAAGAATGCAAGGAGCTGCCCCTCGGCGGGTCGGCCACCGGCACGGGCCTCAACACGCATTCGCTCTACGCGGAGTCGGCTGTGCGGCACCTGGCGGAGATCTCGGAGCTGGACCTTCGGCCGGCCGACGATTTGCGGGAGCGGATGCAGTCGATGGCCCCGATGGCGGCGGTCAGCGGGGCGCTGCGAGGCACGGCCCTGGAGCTGATGCGGATCGCCAACGACCTCAGGCTCCTTTCGAGCGGGCCCCGGACGGGCCTGGCGGAGGTCCGCCTGCCCACCGTCCAGCCGGGCTCCTCGATCATGCCCGGCAAGGTCAACCCCGTCATGGCCGAGTGCCTGAACATGGTCGCCATGCAGGTCGTCGGCAACGACACGACGGTGGCCCTGGCGGTCCAGGCCGGGCAGATGGAGCTGAACGTTTTCATGCCCGTGATGGCGACGAACGTCCTGGAAAGCCTGGAAATTCTGCGAAACTATCTGCCGGTATTCGTCAAAAAGTGTGTGCGGGGCATCCAGGCCGACGCCAAGCGGTGCCGGACCTACTTCGAGGCATCGGCGGGCCTGGCGACGATCCTGAACCAGCACATCGGGTACGCCAAGGCCGCCGAGATCGCCAAGGAGGCCGTCGCGAGCGGCAAGACGATGCGCGAGCTGATCCTCGAAAAGGCCCTGATGAGCGAGGACGACCTCGCCAAGGCCCTCGACCCGAAACGCGTAACCGAGCCGCACGACCCCACCGGCCCGGGGGCGTAGCGCGCCAGAGGTGGCGTCCGCCATGCCAGGGACTTCAAAGCAGCATGTCCTTCGGTGCCTGTCGCTGGCGCTTCTGATGGGCACGGCCTCCGCGCCATGGACGGCCGGCTGCCGCCGCGAGCCCGAGACCCCTGCCGTCGACGGTGAATCGCCACCGGACCGTGCGGACGAAGCGGCGCCGGAGGATCCGGAGCCGACCGAGGCCGCCGGTCCCGACCCCTCGGACGCCTCTCGCCCCGCCGGCCCCATCCAGGACCGCTCGGTGGTCCGCTTCTTCGGTGTCCCGGCAGGCGAGGACGCCCGCAAGGTCGTGTACCTGGTGGACGCCTCCGGGAGCATGACCGACGGGTTCGGGTTCGTGAAGCTGGAGATCGCGCGGTCGATCCGCCGCCTGCGCACCGAGCATCAGTTCGACGTGATCTTCTTCGGCCAGGGCCTGCCCGCCGAGCTGCCCGAGGAGCGGCTCGTCGACGCCACGGAGGCCAACAAGCAGGGGGCCCTCGAGTTCGTCGACTCCGTTCACCCGCGGGGGAACACTGAACCCGAGGCGGCAATCCGACGCGCCTTCGCCTTGCGGCCGGAGGTCATTTACCTGCTCTCGGATGGCGATCTGCCGGCGTCGGTCGTCGACGTCTTCGCCGAGCTGAACGCCGACCGCCGGGTGATCGTTCACACGATCCTGGCCGGCGTTTACGACGGGCACATCCTCGTGCAGGTCGCCAGGGAGAACGGCGGGAAGTTCACCTTCATCAGCGAATCGGACCTGACCAGCCTGGGGTTCTGACGGCGAGGGCCAGGTGGGAACGTCGCCCTGAGCGGACCACCAATGGCCCCGGTGGAGGAGGACTTCCAAGAAACCACCCGCGCCCCGGCACTTACCGTTTCGTATCTGAATCCGACCTGGCAAAACTGGTAGAATAGAGTACGGCCCTCAACTCGGAGGATCGCCATGCTGGTTCGCCAGCCCATCGTCGCCGGCCAGTTCTATCCCGGGTCGGCGGATGCCTGCGTCAAGCAGATCGAAGACCTCCGGCCCGCCGAGACGGTGGCGGAGGTGCCCGAGCGGCCCGTCGCAGGAATCGTCCCCCACGCCGGGTGGGTCTTCTCCGGAGGGACGGCCCTGGCTGTGCTGGAGGCGATCCGGTCGCGCCGCAGCCCGAAGACGTTCGTCCTGTTCGGGGCGGCCCACCGCCGCGTCGCATCATCGGCCCTCTTCGCCTCGGGGGCGTGGGAGACGCCGCTGGGACGGGCCGAGGTCGACGACTGGCTCGCCCGAGAGATTCTGACGCGGGCGGGCGACCTCCTGAGGGACGACCCGGCGGCCCACGGCGGCGAGCACAGCCTCGAGGTCCAGGTCCCTCTCATTCAACACCTCTTCCCCGAGGCGAAGATCGTTCCCATCACGGTCGTCCCGTCGGAAGAGGCCCTGGAGATCGGCCGCAGCGTCGGCCGGACCGTCGCGGCCCACGACTACGATGCGGTCTGCCTCGGATCGACCGACCTGACGCACTATGGCCCGATGTACGGCTTCATGCCGGAAGGGACGGGCCAGGAGGCCCGCCGGTGGGTCCGCGAGGAGAACGACCGCCGCATGATCGACCTGATGCGGCGGCTGGAGGCCGAGGCCGTCGTGCCCGAGTCGGCGGCCCACGCAAACGCCTGCGGCTCCGGGGCGGTGGCGGCGACGCTGGCCGCCGCGCGGGAGCTGGGGGCCGAGCGCGGCGTGCTGGTCGAGTACACGACGAGCTACGACGTGATGGAGCGGCGGACGGGCCGGGGCGACCCGGGCGCGATGGTCGGCTACGCGGGCCTCGTTTTCTAGCGGCGTGTCAAGACCCCACCCGAACCGCGGACGGGCTTTCCGCCGGTTCTGCTTGACGGACGGTCGGCGACCTGTACAATCGGGCCTCGCGTCCTATACGGTCTGCGCGGCTTCCGAAGCCGCCCTGTTCAGGAGGTCCGTCATGCGGTTTTCATTCCCTGTCGCGTTTGCCCTGGTTCTGGTTCTGGTGCCGGCGGTGGCCGGCGCGGCGATCACGCCCGAGGAGGCCGTCAAGGCCAAGCAGATGTTTGACGTCCTCTACGGGTCCGACATGCGCCGCGTGGAGAAAACGGGCCACTGGGCCGACGACGTCGCCCTGGGCCGCCGGCTGCTGGCCGCCGCCGAGACCCAGGCCCAGGGCAACCCCGCCCTGCTGTCGCTGATGTGCGAAGCGGCCTATGAGCTGGCCGCTCATCGCCGCGAGGGCCGCGAGGTCGCCCTGGAGGCCATGAACCTGCTCATCCGAAACGTGCCGGAGAAGACCGAGCAGGCCCAGGCCCGGATCCGCCAGGTTCTGGAATGGATGTACCTGTACGACGGCCGGCCGCACGAGGAGCGGATGGCCATCGGGCGGCGGCTGATCGACATGACGCTCCTGGTGGCCGAGCGGCGGTTCCGCATCGGGGCCGACGTCAACGACCTGTGCCGCCTGGCCCAGCGGGTGGCCCGCGAGACCCGGCCGCCGCAGATGGACCAGATCATCCAGCGGGCCGACCGGCTGATGCGGATGCAGAAGGTCGCCCGCGAGATCGAGCAGCTCGAGAACCGTCTGACCGCAGCCCCCACCAACGCCGCCGCCCGGCGCCGGCTCGCCTGGCTGCTCCTGACCGAATACGACGACCCCATCAAAGCCGCCCAGTACGCCGCCGGCGAGGGCGGAAGCCTCCGCTACGTCTCCGAGGCCGGCAAGCCCATCGACCAGCTCGACCCGCAGACCATGCTCGAGCTGGGCGACTGGTACCTGGGCCTGTCGCGTGGGGACGTCAGCAACAAGGCCAAGGTCAACATGCTCCAGCACGCCCGGGCCTATTACTCGCAGTTCCTGGAACGGCACCCGGCCCAGGACCATCTCCGGATCCGGGCCGAGACGGGCATCCGGACGGTCGACACCGAGATGGCCCGCGTCGCCGACGTCGTCACGGCCCCGCCGCGGTCGGGCTCGTTCGGGCCCGGCCGGTGGGTCGACATCATGCCCGTGTTGGACCCCCAGAAGCACCGCCAGAAGGGCAACTGGCACCTTCGCGGGTCGGTCCTGCGGATCGACCCGATCGACGGCGGCCGGCTCCAGCTCCCCGTCGAGCTGCACGGCAGCTACGAGCTGGAGGTCAGCTTCGTCCGCACCGACGGGAACGAGTCGGTCGGCATCATCCTGCCCCTCGGCGGCGGACACCGGTGCATGCTGCGACTGGCCCGCAACGACAAGGCCAGCGGCCTGGAGATGATCAACGGCAAGAAGGCCCACGAGAACGAGACGACCGTCTCGCCGCACTGGCTGGACAACGGCCGAGGCTACACCGTCACGGCCCGCGTCAACCGGATGGACGGCGGCACGGTGCGGGTCGACATCGAGCTCAACGGCCGCCAGTTCACCCAGTGGCAGGGCAAGGCGAGCGAGTGCCAGCTCCTGGCCGGCATCGACATCCCGAACAAGGACGCCCCGGCCCTGTTCGCCTACAACTCGGGCGTCAACTTCCGGGCCGTCCGCGGCCGCATGCTGACCGGCCAGGGGAAGGTGATCGACTGAACGGAATTGCGTGAGTTCCGCGCGGTTGCTCTCCGTGCCGACCGCGCTCGGGAAGCTGCGGGCGCGACGGCCCCGTCCGCTTGTCTGGTGGTCCAGCCAGGACCTCACCCGATGTCAGCAGGACGTTCCTTGCCGCTTGCGATACCCCTCCTCACGGCTTTCCTGGCCGGGAACCTCGTCCGCGCCGGGGAGGCCCCCAGAAGGCCGGAGGAGGCCGGGCCGGTCGGCTGGGCGTCGGTCGGGGAAGGCACGACCGGCGGCGCCGACGGACGGAACGTCAAAGTCTCCGACGCCGAAACGTTGGTGAAGGTCGCGGCGACCGCCGAAGCCCGCGGCATCTACATCGTGGGCACGATCCGTCTCAAGGACGACGTGCGGGTCGGTTCGAACACGTCAATTCTGGGCGTGGGGGCGGACGCCGGCCTGGCCGGAGGCGGGCTGCACCTTCACAAGGTCCACAACGTCATCGTCCGCAATCTCGCCATCTCGGACGCTACCGACGCGATCGGCATCGAGGGGTCGCACCACGTCTGGGTCGACCACTGCGACCTCGCCAAGTGCCGCGACGGTCTCCTCGACATCAAGCGCGGCTCCGACTTCGTCACGGTGTCCTGGAACCGCTTCCACGACCACCGTAAGACGTGCCTCCTCGGTCACAGCGACAAGCCCGACATCCGGCGAATCGATGCGGGGCACCTGCGCGTGACGTACCACCACAACTTTTTCGACGGGTCACAGACGCGTCACCCGCGTGTGAGGTTCGGGAACCCCGTCCACGTGTTCAACAACTATTTCCGGGGGAACCACTACGGTGTGGCCTCCGTCATGGACGCGGGCGTGATCGTCGAAGGAAACTACTTCCAGGACGTGCGGCAACCGACCCTCACGCGGTACGGCGATTCGCCCGACCCCGGGCGGCTCGTCGAGCGTGCGAACCGCTTCGTTCGGTCCGGACCGCCGCAGACCGCTGGAAAGGTGGACGAGAAGGGCTTGGCGTACACCTATCGGTTGGACGGCGCCGACCGCATCCCCGAGACCGTCCGAGCAGGCGCCGGGGTCGGCCGGCTGGTCGGCATGCAAGCACCTCCCTCTGAGTAACCGCGCTCGCCCGAAGGCCTCTCCGTTTGGCGGCCCCTCCTCGGTCACGCTTCAGCCGAACCTACGCCGACACGTCGATCTCCGAAAGGTCGGCCGTGCCGAGGCCCGCCGCGGCGCCCAAAGCGACGTGTTCCGGCAAGCCCGGCCCGCCCGGCCCTTCCCCGCCCATGGCCCAGGGCAGGTTCGACGGGGCCGACGCCCACGCGTCCACGGTGACCGCGCTCGTCCCGCAGACGACCGTGTCGGCCCGGACGACGTCGCCCCGCCGGCCGCCCGTCGGGCCGCCGCGGACCATCACGCGGGTCGCATCGAGCACGTTAAGCGTCGGCCGGACGACGAGGGCGAGGTCGGCGAGCTTCCGGTGGACGCCGGCGTGCATCGTCCCCCGGTTGCCCCCCTGGACGCCCATCAGGTTCTTCATGCACAGGGTCAGCCCCGTCAGGGCATGCGTCTTGGCGACCGCGATGTTGATGAGGACGTCGGCCTCAATCGCCGCGCGGTGGATCGGCCACCCGTCGAGCATCTCGACACCCGGCGCGTCGAAAGCGACCGCCCGGAAGTCCTCGCGGCGACAGAGGACGACCTCGGCCCCGGCCTCGCGGGCCGCCCGTTCGATGCCGCTGAACTCGTAGCAGCGGGAGTCGTTGCCGACGCTGTTGTCGAAGACCTGGACGGCCCCCGCGCCGGCCTCCAGGCACAGGCCCACCACGCGGGCCACCACCGCCGGGGCGACGTTGCCCCCCTCCTCCGGCCGCATGGGGGACCCGATGTTCGGCTTGACGGCGACGCGGTCGCCGGGTCGGACGAACGTGCGGACGCCGTCGGGGCCGCAGAGCTTCTCGACGGCGGCCTGGACGTTGCGCGCCGGGTCCGAGCCGCCCGCGGCGAGGCCGATGCGGTCCCGCCACTCAGTGGCGGCCGGGTGGGGGCGGACGCGAAGCATCGCGCCGGGCTGCGCGGCCCGGGGGCCGCAGCCGCCGGCCGCCAGCGCACCAGCGGCGCCGGCGCTCCAGGCGCCCGCAGTGCGGAAAAATTCGCGACGGTTCATGAGCGCTTCGGCTTGGCGTCCTCGATGCCCTCATCGAGGCGCTCGAGAAAATCGCGGACCGTGTCGAGAAGCCGGCCCATGGCGAACGGCTTTCGAAGGTAGGCGTCGATGCCGAGCCGCTCGGCCAGCTTGCGGTGAAGCATTCCCTGGTTGCCCGTGACCATGCACACCAGGGGCCGCTTGCCCTTCATCTCGGGCTTGCCCTTGAGGTTGTTGAGGATCTGGAAGCCCCCCCGGCGGGGCAGCATCAGGTCGAGCACCACGATGTCGGGGTCTTCGCGCTCGGCAATCTGGACCGCCTCCAGCCCGTCGTGGGCGGTGAAGATCGGATGGTCCAGCTCCGTCAGGGCCAGCCGCATCGTGTTCAGGATGTCGACGTCGTCGTCGACGACCAGGATCTTGTGCTTGCCGTTCGACTCGTCGGCCATTAAGGGCCCCCTCCGGCGGCTCGCTCTCGACGGAACCGCGCTCCTGCCCCCTCGGAAACCACCCGATTCTACGACAAACTCACGCGCCTCGTCAACGAAACCCTGGGCTCCAAGTCCGCGAGGCCTCCCGGGCGCGACGGTCACTCGCCTCCCGCCCCGAAGAGCCGCTCGGCCGCACGGAGGCTGCATCGCTCGTATCTGGCGTAAGCCGCGGCGGACGGTCGGCACGGACCTCTCCCGCTCAGACCGGCCAGAGGAGCACCAGCGGCACGACGGTCGTCAGGCAGACCGCGTGCGTCAGAATGAACGTGGCGTTCGCCAGGTCGCGGTTCAGGCCGAAGATGTTCGCCATCAGCACCGAGTAGAGGGCCGACGGCATCGCCCCCAGCAGGACGCAGACGTAGAGCGGCATCCCGGACATGCCGAAAGCCAGGGCCGTCGCGAGCATCAGGAGCGGATGGACCAGCAGCTTCAGGCCCGCCGTCCCCAGGCTGAGCCGCCAGAACCGCGGCAGCCGACTCACCCGCACGGTCATCCCCACGCCGCCGAACTGCATCAGGATGCCCGCGACCATCAGCACGTCGATAACGTGCCACCGGGTGACGGCGGCCGGCGGCGCGACCCCCCGCAGGTTGAGCGTGAGGCCAAGGACCACCATATAGAGGGGCAGGCTCCTGAGGTCCAGCAGGCTCCGCCCGAGCACCCGCAAGGCGTACCGCCAAGGCGGGACCTTGGCCTCAAGCTCGGGGGCCCCGCGGGCCGCCAGGCCGTAATGCCGAGCCAGCGGGAAGCAGAACAGGAACGCGTAGAACGGCCACATCATGCAGAACATCTGCTCCAGGGCCAGCCCCTGGAGGCCCCACAGGGCGAAGCACAGGAACCCACCGAGCGAGTAGCCGACGTTGCCCATGCCCCCCTGGAGGCCGAAAAGGGCCGCGTCACCCGGCGGCAGGCGGAGACGCCGCGCCAGCCCCAGTCCGGCCAGGCTGACCGCCACGGCCACCGCGCCGCCCACCACCGGCACCTTCCACACCCCCGCAAGAATGTCCAGGTGCCAGACGGCGAGCCAGGCGATCGGGGCGTCGACGCACACGATCGCCGCGCTCATGATCCGCCGGGCCCACTCGGCCTTCACCCACCCGAGGCGGCGGAGGACGTAGCCGCCGACGCTCGCCACGAGGATGCACGCGGTGAACACGACGATGCGGACGTACGGGTCGGTGGGGCGGTCGGCGGCCACGGGGTCACTCGGCCTCGATCCGCTTGCGGAGGGCCTCGTACGTGTCGAGTTCCTCCGGCAGGCCGCCCTTGGCCGGGTCCATCGGGCCGGTCTTTCCCATCAGGGCCCGGGTGGCCTCTTTGCCCGCCTCGACGCCCGGCTGGTTGTACGTGTTGATGCCAAGCATCTCGCCGGCGATCGAGGTCTGGACCTCCAGGAGGTACAGGAGGCCGCCGACGGCGTGGGCATCGACGGTGGGCAGGGCGACGCGGACGGTCGGCCGCTTCGACAGCCACAGGGCCCACTCGGTACCCCGCTGCTCGGCGTGATAGAGGGCCGCGAGGGTCTTGCCCGACAGGTAGTCGATGTCCTGCATCCCCGCCGGGGCCCCCGGGATGACCACGTCCGTGGCGAACTCCCCCACCGCCAGAATCGTGATGACCTTGTCGTTCGGCCCTTCGCGGTAGAGCTGGACCTGGGAGTGCTGGTCGGTGACGCCCAGGGCCTTGATCGGCGTCGGGCCAACGTGGCGGCCGTCGGGCGTCTGCTTGCCGAGGCTCTCGGCCCAGAGCTGCCGGTACCAGTCGGCGACGTCGCGCAGCGCGGCCGCGTAGGGCATCATGACGCTCATCGGCTTGCCCTTGCGATAGAGGCCGATCTGGACGGCGGCGCTCCGGGCGGCGGGGTTGGCCGCGAAGTCGACGCTCATGCACCGCTGGTCCATGGCGGCGGCGCCTTCGAGGAGCCCGTCGATGGGGATGCCGATGAGGGCCGCCCCGAGAAGGCCGACCGGCGAGAGGACGCTGAACCGCCCGCCCACCCCGTCCGGCACGACGAAGCTCTCCAGGGCCTCGGCGTCGGCGAACGGCCGCAAGAGGCCCCCCTTCGCGTCGGTCGTCACGACGACGTGCTCCCGCCACGCGTCGCCCAGGCAGGCCTCGAGCAGCTCCCGGACAATCAGGAACTGGGCCATCGTCTCGGCCGTCGAGCCGCTCTTCGAGATGACGTTAAACAGGGCCCGCTTCTCCTCGACGACGTCGAGCATCGTGCGGACCTCGCCGGGGTCGACGTTGTCCATGACCCAGAGCCTCGGCCGCCCGCCGCGGAGCCGCTCCGGAAGGTGGTTCCAATAGGGTGGGCAGAGCGCCGTCTTGAGGGCCGTCAGGCCCAGGGCCGACCCGCCGATGCCGAGGACCACAAGGTCGTCGAACTTCGCCCGCTTCGCCTCGGCCGACTCCTTGATGCGGCTCCGCTCCGAGAGCCCCTCGTCGTGCGGCAGGTCGCGGTAGGGCGTCTCGCCGCGGGAGGCGTTCAGCCGCTCGACGATCGCCGTCGTCTCCTCCGCCAAGGCCGACCACTCCTCGTCGGTGAGGCCGTGCTCGGGCCCGACGGCGTCGGCCATCGCGCCGGCGGCGTCGAACGTGATGTCGGTCTTCGCCATTGCAGCCCTCCTCGTGTCGCGCGGCATGAGCGTCGGAAGCGGTGTTGCCGAGCTCACGCGGTGGCCACCCGCTCCAACTTAGCGTACTCGGGATCGAGCAGCTTTTCACCCACCTGGTTGAATCGCACGCGGACCATCCGCCGGCCGCCCTGGGTCTCGAACCGCCGGACCCGGCCCAGGCCGTAGGTCCGATGGCGGACCAGCTCGCCGGTCGAAAGGCCCGTCGCCTCGTCCCGCTTGGGTCTCACCGGCCTGTCGGCGCCCGGCTGGCGATAGCCCGGTCGCCCGGTGAACCGCGCCGGCCGGGTGCCCGTCCGCTCGTCCACCGGCCGGACCGTCTCGGCGGGGACCTCGGCGAGGAACCGGCTCGGCATGCACTGCTCGAGCCGCCCGCGGATCCGCCGATACCGGGCCCACGTGAGCGTCAGCACCTCCTGGGCCCGGGTCATGCCGACGAACAGGAGCCGCCGCTCCTCCTCCACTTCGGCCGGCTCGTCGGCCCGGCCGGCGTGCGGCAGCAGGTGGTCCTCGCACCCGGCGATGAAAACGGCGGGGAATTCCAGCCCCTTGGCGGCATGGAGCGTCATCAGGGGCACCCGGTCGGCCCGCTCGTCGTAGGCGTCCTGCTCGCTGGAGAGGTCGACCGTCTCGAGGAACGCCTCCAGGGGCGGGCGGTCGGCCTCCCCGGGCGGCGCCCCGGCCATCTGCTGGTCGAACCGGGCCGCCAGCGTGATCAGCTCGTCGAGGTTCGCCTTCCTCTCGGCCGCATCGTCGTCGCCCTTGAAGGTCCGCAGGTAGCCGGTCTGGTCGATGACGCGCTCGACGAGCGGAGCGACGCGCTCCCTCGGGGCCTCGGCCAGGCGCCGCATCAGCTCGGCGAAGCGGTGGACCGCCCCCCGGCCGCGCGAGCCGAGGTCCTCGATGTCCGCCGCGTGCGTCGCCGCCGCCAAGAGGCCGATGCCTTCCTGCCGGGCCCACGCCGCCAGGGCCTCGACGGTCTTCTTGCCGATGCCGCGGGTCGGCACGTTGATGATCCGCCGGACGTTGACCTCGTCGCGAGGGTTGTGGAGCACCTGGAGGTAGGCGACGACGTCGCGGACCTCCTTGCGGTCGTAGAAGCTGGAGCCGCGGACCACCTCGTAAGGCACGGCCGGCCGGGCGGACCGCAAGGCGTCCTCCAGGGCCCGCGTCTGGGCGACGGTGCGGACGAAGACGGCGGCGTCGCCGTAGGCCCGTCCCTCCTGGTGGAGCTCGACGATACGCCGGACGATGGACCGGGCCTCGGCCTCCTCGTCGTCGGTCTGGGCGACGGTGACCGGCACGCCGACGGCGTTGTCGGTGTAGAGCTCCTTCTCCTTCCGGCCGACGTTGCGACGGATGAGGCCGGAGGCGGCGGCCAGAATCGTCTTCGTGCTGCGGTAGTTCTGCTCCAGACGGACAACCTTGGCGTCGGGGAAGTCGTCCTCGAAATCGAGGATGTTCGAGAGCTGGGCCCCCCGCCAGCCGTAGATGGACTGGTCCGGGTCGCCCGTGGCGCAGAGGTTCCGCCGCGGGCCGGCCAGGTCGCGGGCCAGGACGTACTGGGCGTGGTTTGTGTCCTGGTACTCGTCGATCAGGACGTAGCGGAAGCGGTCCTGGAGCCGGCGGCGGAGGTCGTCGCTCGCGCGAAGGCCGAGTGCCATCTCCAGCAGGAGGTCGTCGAAGTCGAGGGCCCGGTTGTCGGCGAGGATCCGCTCGTAGACCTCGAAGACGCGGGCGATGCGTTTGCCGGCCCAATCGCCGGCCGTGCGGCGGGCGTAGGCGGCGGCCCGCTCCAAGCGGTTTTTCGCCCGGCCGATCTCCCGCAGGATCCGGTCCGGGCTGAAGTGGGTCGAGTCGAGGTTCAGCTCGGCCAGGGCCTGCTTCAGGGCCGTCCGCTGGTCGGCCGTGTCGTAGATGCTGTAGGACGGATCGAGGCCGACGAGGTCGGCGTACTCGCGGAGCATCCGGGCGCAGAAGCTGTGGAACGTCGAGACCATCGGCCGCCGCGACCCCGCGACCAGGGCGTCGACGCGGTCGCGCATCTCGCCGGCCGCCTTGTTCGTGAACGTAATGGCCAGGACCTGGTGCGGCCGGACGCCTTGGGCGATCAGGTAGGCCACGCGGCGGGTGATGACGCGGGTCTTGCCGCTGCCGGCCCCGGCGAGGACCAGCAGGGGGCCGTCGATGTGGGTCACCGCCTCGCGCTGGGCGGGGGTCAGGCCGTCGAGGATATCCATCGGCGGGGGTCGCCTCGCGTCGCTTCAGGTCCGGCTGAGTCGGGACATCATAGCGGAACGGCGGCGGGAAGTCCACACGCACAAGACGTGGGACCGGCTGACGGCACCCAGATCCGCTCGGCCACTGAAGTTACGTCAGGATGCGGGGGACCGGGTCGTCGAACCTCTCCTGCCACTCGGCCAGGAGCTTCTTCATCGTCGCCAGGCGGTCGGCGTGGGCCCGATCGTCGGCCAGGTCCCGAAGCTCGTACGGGTCGGTGGCCAGGTCGAAGAGCTGGAACTTCTGCGCCTCCGGGTACCACATCATCTTGAACCGTTCGTCGCGAATCATCCGCTGACAGCGCTTGTAGGCCGCGCCGAGCGTGTCGCGCCACGCGGGCTTCCGCCCCTGGATAAGCGGCACGAGGCCCCGGCCCTCCACCGCCTCGGGCACGTCGGCGCCGGCCCACTCGCAGAACGTGGGGAACAGGTCGAACAAATACACGAGGTCGTCGGCCTTGCCCTTCGGGATGCCCGGCCCGGCAACCACGAGCGGGCCCTTGAAGTGCTCGTAGAGGTTCTGCTTGCCCATCAGGCCGTGGCTGCCGATGGCGAGGCCCTGGTCGCTGGAGAAGACGACGATCGTGTTCCCGGCAAGGCCCGCCTCGTCGAGGGCCTTCAGGATGCGGCCCACCTCGTGGTCGAGGTCCGAGATGGTGGCCCAGTAGTCGGCGATGTGCCGGCGGATGACCTCGGGCGTCCGCGGGAAGGGGGCGAGCTTTTCGTCGCGGATTCGAAGCTCCCCGTTGTCGAACGGATGCTCCGGCATGAAGTTGGGCGGCAGGGGGACCTTCGCCGGGTCGTAGATCTTGACGAACTCGGGGCGGGCCCGACGCGGATCGTGCGGCTTGTCGAAACTCGCGCAGACAAAGAACGGCTTGGACCGATCGTGGCGGCGGAGGAACTCGATCACCCGGTCGGCGTGACGTTTCGAGGAGTCGGGCTCCCGCTTGTCGCCGTCGTAGACGTTCGTGTCAAAGCGGCGGTTGGCGAAGTGGCACACGTTGCCCTTCTTGCCCGTGCGGTACGTCTCGTAGCCTGCGGCCCCGAGGGCGACGGGGAGCATGGGCGTCCCGGCGGGGGCGTCGGGCCGGCGGCCCTGGGGGATTCGCCACAGCGACCGGCCCGTCATGACCATCGTCCGGCTCGGCAGGCACACCGCCCCGACCATCGAGCCCATGCAGTAGACGTTGGTGAAGTGGAACCCCCGCCTGACCAGTCCGTCGAGGTTCGGCGTGTGGATGTGCGGGTTCCCGAGGGCGCCGATCGTGTCGGCTCGCTGGTCGTCCGTGAAGAGAAAGAGAAGGTTCGGCCGGTCGGGCATGGCTTGGGCCTCGGTCCGGTGGGCGAACATCGGTGCGGCCGCAAGTGCCGCCGACGCCTCCAGGAACCTGCGTCGCGTGATTGAATGGCTCAAGGCAAACCCTCCTGGTGCGGCCTGAATGGCCGCTCTTGCCGGGCCGGCCTCGCCGGTCGGCCGTCCCACGTCCGGGCCCGGCGGGCCTCGTCCCATGGGTTCGCGTCCAGGACGCGCCGGCCGGGCGTGGCCTGGGCGCCGCAGCCGCAGACGTACGTCGCCGGCGTGAAACCGAGGTCGGGCCCCAGGCGCCGCCACATCTCAAGGCTCTCGGTCGAGATCGTGACGGGCACGTCCGGGTCGCGCCGGCGGACCTCGGCCAGGTAGTGCCGATAGACCGCCTCCCGCGACGCATCGGGAAACGGCCCGACGCGCCAGCTATCGGCCGCGTCGGCGGCCGCCTCGCGCGCCGCGGCCTGGAAGTCCGGGTCGATCAGGTCCGGCGGGATGGCCGCCTCCAGCTCCTCGGCGTCCATCCACATGAGGACCGTCATCGAGAGGTTGTCGGGCCGCGTCCGCGCCAGGGCCAGGTCGATCGTCCGGGCGGCCTCGTCGCGCCAGCCGGGCACCGGCACGATCGGCTTGAACTTGTAGCGGACGGTCATGCCGGCGTCCTGGCACCGGCGGGCCGCCTCGATACGGGCCTCGGTCGTGGCGGTCAGCGGCTCGATCCGGCGCGACTGCGTCGGGCCGGCCAGGCTCCACGCCATGATCGTGTGGGCCGGGGCGCCCGCATCGAGCAGCGCCTCCACCCGGTCGCTCTTGGTGTGGATGATGAGGTACCGGTCGCCGGTGGCCTCGAAGAACCGCATGAGCGGGGCCATCCAGTCGAGCTGCGGCTCCAGCGTCAGGACGTCCATGGTGTCGTCGATAAGAAAGGTCTTCTGCCAGGGGTTCTCGCGGACCAGGTCCCCCAGACGTTCCACGTACTGCTCGACGTTCAGGTTTATGAGGAGGCTGCCGCCGAGGGAGCAGTATCGGCACTGGTGGGGGCATCCGCGGCCCTGGTGGAGCCGCCACTGGGCCCGGCAGACGTGGTGCGGGTTCGGCCGGACCTCCTCGAGGCTGGAGCAGAAGAAGACGAACGGCCGGCCGCCCGCCGCCACGTCCCACGGGAACGATCCGTCGCCCGTGTAGGCCTCGGCCATCCGCTCCGCATCACGGCAGACCGCTTCCTCGTCGAATCGGAAGAGGCCGAGGACAGGGATCGGCGGCGGCACCACGTCCAGCCGGCCCATCCGCGGGAACCGGTCCCATCCTTCCTCGACGACGATGTCCGGCAGGTCGTCGTAGGTGAACCGGCAGAGGCGGGCCTCGGGCCAGAGGGCGATGAGCCGCTCGGCCCTGGCCGCCGCATCGGGCACGTCCCAGACGTCCTCCAGGACGTAGGTCCGGGGCGGGCTGAAGAAGGGCGGTCCGTCGGGCGGCGTCATCGCGGGTGTCTCCGGCGTTCTCACAGCTTGAGGTGCGAGGGCATTGTGACCCGAGATACGGCCGGCGTCAACCGACCCTCGTGCCGAGCGCTTTCAGGTAAGCCCGGTCAGCACCTGTCGCGGCGGGCACGGAGACCCGCGGGGCCGACTTTCAGCGTCCTGTCTGAAAGCGCTCAGAGGCGGACCCGGGCCCCGCGGACCAGCTCGTCGGTCGAGTAGAACGTGCCCCGCCAGACCGCCCCGCCGCGGCGCCACCCGAGGTACCCGGCCCGCCAGATGAGCGCCGCCACAATCGGGGCGACAAGCGGCCCCACCAGCAGCGGCGCCACGTGCCACCGCTTCGCTGCGGTCGTCACGAAGGCCGTGAAAACAAACGCCGCGAAGACGGGGACGCCCACGAACCCGATAGGCCGCAGCTCGGGCCAGGCGAGCGGCACGAGCGTCAGCACCGGCGCCGCTTCGACTACGAGCAGCCCGAGCCCCCCCAGCAGCGTCCTGGCGAAGCTGCCGCCGCCGATCGGCACGAGGGCCTTCTCCGCCCCACGTGCCGCGCTGCGGATGCTGCGGTGCCAGTGCAGATTCATCAGATCGGCGGCGCCGACGACCGCGCATCGGGCCCCCGACCGCTTCAGGAGGAGGCACAGGGCCGCATCGTCGGCCGTGTCCAGCCGGAGCCACGCCAGCCCCTCGGTCCGCTCGAGCGCCGAGCGCCGCACGAGGTTGAACGCGCCGACGCCCATGAAGGCTCGCGATTTCGGGTCCCGGACGGCCCACGGCCTTGTCCTGGCGAGGACGTGCCGGAGCGTCGCCCCGAGGACGGCGTCGACCCAGGCGCCGGCCGGCAGGAGCCGGGGGAACGCCGCCATGAAGTCCAGGCCCTCGTCCAGGAACCAGACAACGCCCCGCCGCAGGGCCCCCGGCTCGAACCGGACGTCGGCGTCGGTGAAGAGGACCAGCTCGCCGGTCGCCCGCGCGAGGCCCTTGTTCATCGCGTTGACCTTGCCGAGCCATCCCTCGGGCAGCTCCGTCAGGTGCAGGACGACCCCGCGAGGGTCCTGGCCGGCCAGGCGATCGACGATCTCGCCCGTCCCGTCCGTCGACCGGTCGTCCACGACGACGATCTCCAGGTCGGGGTAGTCCTGGCCGAGGAGCGACCGCAGGGCGGGCTCGATGGTGTCGGCCTCGTCCCGGGCGGGCACGATGACCGACAGCCGCGGCCACCGGTCGGGTTCGGGCGCCGGCCGCTCGCTCAGCCTCGGAATCGACCATCGCAGCCGGGCCGCGGCGTACGCGAACCAGAGCCACGCGGCGAGGCTCAGGGCCGCGTAGAAGGCGAGGACGATCTTCAGGGCGACCATGCGGTCTCCCGATGGGCGGGACCCGAGCGTGCCCCTCGGCGCGGGCGCCCTCCGATGGATCAGCGACTCCAGACTGTACCGCGGTCCGGTCGGCCAGGCGACCGGATTTCGCTTGAGGCGCCTCCGGGGCCACGTATCCTGACCGCCATGGTCCTCGGCCACGGCATCGACCTGTGCGGCGTCGAGCGCATCCGCCGGATGGTCGACCATCACGGCGACCACTTCCTGGAGCGGACGTACACGGAGGCGGAGGTGGCCTACGCCCGCCGCCGCAAGAAGGGCTTCGAGGAGACGCTCGCCGGCCGCTTCGCCGCCAAGGAAGCCGTCATGAAAGCCCTCGGCACGGGGTGGCGGCAGGGCGTCGAGTTCCGCGGCATCGAAATCCTCAACGAGCCGTCCGGCAAGCCCTACGTCGTCCTGCACGGGACCACGGCCGAGAAGGCCCGCGAGCTGGGCGTCACGAGCTGGCACGTGACCATCACCCACACCGAGGAGCTGGCGATCGCCGCGGCCATCGCCGAGGGCGAAGGCCCCCCGGCCGTCTGAGCGGTCGCTTCGGGGAGTCTACCACGCCTGCCGATGGGCCGTGCCGTAGCGGACGGCCTCGTCGAGGAACGCCTCGATGTTCTCCAGGGGCGTCCCGGGGACGATGCCGTTGCCGGCGGCCATCATCATGCCCCCTCCGGGCCGGTCGAAGGTGTCGACCAGGTGCCGGACCTCTTCGCGGACCCCGTCCGGTGTCCGCTCCTGGAGGATGTGCTGGACGTCGAGACCCACCAGGAACGTCAGCCGGTCGCCGAACTCGCGTGCCACGGCCGCCTCGTCCATCGTGTGCTTCTGGACGGGGTGGAAGACGTCGAGACCCGCCTCGATGAGGCCGGGCAGGGCCTCCGTGTTGTCACCGCACGAATGGAGCCAGAAGTGCAGCCCGAGTCGGCGGCAGGTCTCGCCGATCTCGGCGTAGTAAGGCTGGATGAACTCGCGGAAGGGCCCCGGGCCCATCATGAGCTGCCGCTGGTTCCCCAGGTCATCGCTGGTCCAGAAGCCGTCGGGGCGGCAGACCTCGGCGGCCCGTTCCAGGACGGCCTTGTACTGGTCGCACAGGGCCCGGTGCAGGCGGTGGACCTCATCGGGGTAGAGGTAGTAGTCCATCAGGAGGTTCTGCATCCCGCGGACCTGCCAGACACGTTCGAAGAAGAGGTTCCACTGGAGGGCCAGGACGTAGCGGCCCTCGGCCCGGGCGGCCTCGGCGGCCCGGCGGTATTCGTCGAACAACCCGTCCGCCGAGAAGTCCGGCATGGCCGCCAGGTACTCGTCGAGCTGCGACCAGTCCGGCAGCAGGCAGACCGCGTCCTTGCCGACCCGCCCGACGTTCTGACCGCGGCACCAGGGGAGGTCCTCGCGGGTGGGCGTGGTGCGGGGAAGCGGGGCGAAGAGGGCGTCCGGGGGGTAGCGCTGCTCAAGGGGCTTCAGCCTGTCGCCGTAGTGTTCGCGGAGGCCCTCGCCCCACCAGACGGCCATGACGAGCGGTATCCGCGGGGGGCCGCGACGTTCGATGGCGGCCGCCACCTCGTCCCGGCCCAGGGGTTCCACGCGTCCGTTGCCTGCCATGTGAGGTCCTTTCACCCCGGTTTTGGGGGGGCACAAGCATACCGGCCCCGTCGGCGGCGCCAAGACGAAAGGCGGCCGGCAGCGGGCCCCGTTCGGTGCGCTTTCCGCTTTTCGACTGGACGCTGCGCGCCCCCCCGGCTAGGGTGCGATGGGGGAGCGGTTCCCCCGTTATGCCATAGCCCTGACCCCCAACCCCCTGCCGTGCACCCCTATGGGTACGGACGTCCCCGCCGCCGACCAAGACGCACTCGATCCCGATTCGGGCTCGGCGGTCGGTCCGCCTCTCGACGCCGCCAGCGCCAACCAGACCCCGAAAGGGCTCCGCCGCAACTTCGCCCTGGGCGTCCTGGCCGGAATGATCGGCGAGACCGCCCGGGACTTCATCCAGCCGCAGCTCATCCTGGCCGGGTTCTTCGTCGCCCTGGTAGGGGGGGCCGACCGATTCTGGTACCTCTTTCTCGTGGCGATGCTGACGGTCGTCGAGAAAGGGGCGGCCCTGGGCCCCCAGCTCCTGGTGGGCAGCCGCTTCGAGCACCTTCCCCGGAAACGCCCCGTCTTCATCGCCCTGTCGGTGGCCCGCGTGGCGGCGACCGTCGCGATGGTGGCGTCGCTTTGGCTCCTGACGAAAGAGGCCAGCCCCGCGACCTATGCCCTGTTCTACGTCGTCCTGTTCCTCTCCTACGCGATCGGCGGGTCGCTCCACATCACGTTCCTCGACATGGTGGGCCGGATGATCCCGTCCCGGCGGATCGGTCTCTACCTCGGGATGCGGAACTTCCTGGGCGGGGCCGTGTCGGTAGTGGCCGGGACGCTCGTCATCCAGCCGATCCTCTCGTTCATCGGCCAGCCGGGCGGATACGTCCTCCTGGCCGTCATCGGGTCGGTCCTCATCGCCGTCGACCTCGCCCTTTTCGCCATGTGCCGCGAGGGCACCGGCCCCAGCGCCAAGCGGCGGACGACGCTGGGCGAGTCGCTCAGGCGGGGCCTGCGGTGGCTTCGCCTGGACCGGAGCTACCGGGCCTATCTCTGGACCCGCATCGCGTTTCGCATCAACATCCTGACGTGGGCCTTCTTCATCCCGTACGGAGAGGAGCGGCTGGCCCACGCCGGCGGGGCGGTCGGCGTGGCCCTCCTCGGGGGCATCCTGGTCGCCACCTTCAAGCTCAGCCGCGTCGCCATGAGCGCCGTGTGGGCGTCGGTGGCGGACCGGCACGGCTACCGGGCCTGTCTGGTCGGCTCCGGGGTATGCTTCTTCCTCTCGCCGGTGGCGGCCCTCGTCGCGCCGGCCCTGCCGACGGGATTTGAGGCGGGGATCCCCTGGACGAAGGCCGTCCTGGACCTGCCGCTGCTGGTCTACCTGGTGTCGCTGGCCTTCTTCGGGGCGGCCCTTCAGGGGAGCATGATCGGCGGGAACCGGTTCCTGGTGACGTGCGCCCCGCCCCACCGGCGGCCCTCCTACATCGGCTTCCTGAACACCGTGACCAGTCCGCTGACGCTGCTGCCGCTGGCGGCGGTGGCGGTGGCCTACTACTGGGGCATGGGCGTCCTTTTCGCCGCGCTGCTGGCCGGCGGCGTCATCTATGCCGTCGCCGCCAGCCGCATGGCGCCCGACCCGCGGGTCGGCCCGGATGCGGACGAACCGGGCCCGCCCGTCTCGCCTGATCAGCCGGGGTGACGATCCGCCGTCGTCGCGGTTATTCGGACTCCTCGCCGCCTTCGAACTCGTCGAGCATCTCGAGGACGTAGGCAGAGTAGGTGTACCCCGGTCCGCCGCCCATGGCGATCGCCACACCCAGGACCTCCATGATCTCCTCCCGCGTCGCCCCGGCCTTGAGGCAGGCCTGGAGGTGGGCGGCGATGCACAGTTCGCACCGGATGGCGACCGAGATGCCCAGCGTGATGAGCTCCTTCATCTTGTGGGGCAGCACGCCGTCCGCCTCGGCCGCCTGGAGGGCCGTGAAAAACCCTTTCGCCACTTCGGGCATGCCGTCGCGGATCTCGGTCCGCCGCCTCTTAAGGAGGTCGAGCTTCGCTTTGCCGTCCGCAGCCATCGCGTTCTCCTTCCTGATCTCTCCCGGTGATGTGCGTCTGCGGGGGCCAGTATAGGGGGCCGGGGCGACTCGTGCAAGACCGCCGAGAACGTTCCCGGCGCCTCCGCCCCGCTCGGAAAGTCCGGCGGCGCTTTCCATGTATTGTGTTGACACGGCCCGCACAGCCCGGTATACGGCAAAAGGAGGCTCCGGGAGCGGTTTCCGGGGCAGCTTTTGTTCACGGACCTGCTTGTGGGCCGGGCGCGGCCTCAGGGAGAAAGACATGGCAGACGAACCGATGGTTGTTGTGGCCAGTCGGGTCAAGCAGATCGTCAAGGACCAGGATCTCCGAGCCGACGGCCAGCTCGCCGATGCCGTCAACGAGCACGTCATCTGCATGATCAAGGAAGCGGCGAAACGGGCGAAGGCCAACAAGCGCGGCACGATCCGGCCGCACGACCTGTAGCGGGCCGGTCGAGCCCCAAGGGTCCGGTGGTGGTCGGGCGGCTTCGAAGCCGCCCGACCACCCGCGCGGAGTTGCGCTGCGCGGCGAATCGTCCGCCCCGTGTCATGTCTGTCGCAGGGGCGGCGTTTGAGGGACGGCCGGAGTCGGCCGGCGCTCTCAGGCGTGCGCGGCCTGTGCCTCCCCTCAGTTTGCGCCCGTTCGGCCTCTCGGCGCGGGCTCTATCGAGCGGGGGAAGCGAAGTCCAGGACCATCAGGTACCCGTCCCGGGCATCGTCCGGCGCCGGCAGCGCCGGGCTCTCGACGGGCGTTCGCAGCCTCTCGCTCTCCTCGTCTCCGGCCGCCGGAGGTCGCTGTCGGCCATGCCGGGCCGGCAGGGCCCTTGCCGTGCCCACCATTGCCGCCCGTGACCCGCGGACAGCCACGGTCGCCGGATCGACGTCTGGCAGGCTGGTGCTGAACTCGAGGTCGAACTTTGGCGAGTAGGCGCGGACGAATCCGCCCTCCGTGTCGCGGTGCCAGGCGTCCTGTGTCGTCTCGAAGCCCCGGGTATTGCGTCCGATCGCGAGCACCCGCCCGCCGGGCAGCGGGGCGATGTCCTTGGCCCAGGCCGCCCGAAACCCCCCGCGTCGTCCCTCGCCTCTCGCGTAGCCCCCGATGTGGTTGCCCCCGAGGACCTCCTGCGACTCGCGGTGCAGCCGGACGACGCCGCCCCAGAACAAGACCCGCCCATGGAAGCTGGTGACGCGGCCCCTCAGGTTGGGCGCCGGGCGGGTGTAGTCGCGCGGGTCCCACCTGAGGATGTTGTTGCCGCCGTCCCCCGCAAGGGCCGCCAGGACGTGCCCGCGGGCGTCGAACGCCACGCTCCGGACGCAGGCATCGGAGACCTGGCCGCCCATCCGGTCGCCCTTGCCCGACATCGGGTCCGGATTGTACGCCCGCCAACGGACCGCGCCGTCCGGACCGAGCTTCCACAGGAACGAGCTCCACCAGGGCTCGCCACTGGTCCGCGTCGGCGACCAGCCGGAGATGGCGACGGCGTCGTCCGGACCGACCGCCAGGCGAAGGGTCCGCGTGTTGCCCAGCGAATCCCGCGTCCACGTGCCGCGCCACCGGCTCCGGCCAAAGTTATTCTGGTAGCGGTTGACCTTCTCCGGGTCCACCGGCGGCGTGTAGACCTCGATGCGCCAGCGTCGGCGGGCGAGGTCGGGCGAGAGGCGGCTGACGTAGTCCGGGACGCCGTAGAAGTGCTCGAAGCCGGCCTTCTCGTCGGGGGCCGGCATGCGGTTGTATCCGCCGTCGTGGCTGACGACGACGTCGCCCCCGGCCAGCACGCCAAGCCCGACCGGCTGCCAGTGGTCCTCGCCGAGGGGCCACGGTACGTGCCAGCAACTCTGCCACCCCTCCAGGAACGTGCCGGCCTCGATCCGCGAAAGGTCGGCGGAGAAGCGGAGGACGACCGGCACGCCGCGCTGGTCGTTCCGCGGGTCGCGCCGGGGCTCGCTGTAGTGCTCGCCGGGACAATACGTGTCGAGGTCGCGCTGGGCGAAGCCGTGGGGCTTCGGAAGGAGGCCCCCGAGGGGGGCGACGACCGGCCCCAGGCCGGGACTTGCGTATCCGCCGACGTACACGCCGCCGCGGCAGACCGCCACGGTCGTCAGCTTGACGGCCCCGGGGGCAAACTGGAGCAGGCCGAGGAGCCGCCGGCCGTCCGGGCTGAACCGGGCCACCAGGCCGCACCCGTAGGTCCAGCCCTCGGCGGACCGGCCCAGGACGCGTGGCTCAATGCCATCCGGGAGGTCCCCGAGCGGTGATGCGGTGTTTCCCGCGACGTAGATCGTCCCGTCGTCGGCGATGGCGACGCCTTCGAGCGTGTCGCCGCCGGCCGTGCCGAGGCGGGTCGCCGAGAGGAGCTCCGGCACCGCTGGCGCGGGGGCCTCGACCTCCGCACCGCCGGCGACGGCGACGCCGCCGAGCAGCCCCGTGCAAGCTAACGCGGCGACCCCAAACAGACCCCGTGCATTACGCAAATCCAGTCCCTCGAACTGCCAAGTTCACTGAACGCCAGCCACGACGGCCGTGATGCTGGCCGGCTCGAGCGTCACCGTGATCGTCCGGCGGCCCTGCCCTTCGCCGGCCCCGGGAGCATCGAGCGTCCGGGAAGTCGTTCCGACGCGGTCGGGCACGTCGAACGTGTTCTCGGCCTTGATGTCCGGGCCGGTGACCGTCTCGATGCGGACCGGCCCGTCGAACCGCCCGTCGGCCAGACGGATCTCGACCTCGGCGGCCTCCGTCTCGCTCCGGTTCACGGCGAAGACGGCCAACTCGCGGCCGGTGGGATCCAGCGTCGCGGAAACGTCGAGGACGCGGACGCCCGTCCGTCCGCCGCCGCCAAACGTATCGCCGTCCCAGTGGACGTCGAGCGCCTCGGGCCCACTGACGCGGCTGTAGAGCTCGAACGGGTAAAAGATGGTCTGCCGCACGAGGTCGTCCGACCGCGTCAGGATCGGCGCGATGCAGTTGACGATCTGGGCCAGGTTGGCCATGCGGACGGAGGCGGCGTGCCGGATAAAGGCGTTGAAGTGCATCGCGATGACGAGCGCGTCCTCCAGGTTGTAGATCTCGTGGTGCATCACGTCCTTCTTGCGGTACATGACGTTCCACTCGTCGACGGCGATGTGGACGGGCCGCTCGAGCTTCGAGGCGAGGCGGGCGGCCCGGATCAGCCCTTCGTACGCACTCAGCCGCTCCTCGAACGACTCCGAAAGCGTCATGTAGGCGGCGAAATCGTCCTCCCGGTTGCCCACGTACCAGTGGACGGCGAGGTAATCGATGAGGTCGCCGGCGTGCTCCAGGGCCAGCCGACCGTGCTCGACGAAGTCGCGGCCCCAGGTGCACGTCCCGGCGGCGATGATGCGGATGTCGCGGTCCACCCGCCGCATGACCTTGGCGAATTCGGCGCAGGCCCGGGCGTACGCCTCGGGCGTCTTCGTGCCGATCTGCCACCGGCCCTCGACCTCGTTGCCGATGCCCCAGTAACGGACGTGATGGGGCCCCGGATAGCCGTGCGACCGCCGCAGGTCCACCAGGTGGGTATCGCGGTCGCCGTTGCAGTACTCGACCCAGTCGCGGGCCTCGCGGGCGTCGCCGTCGCCGCAGTTGACGACGATGTAGGGCTCGGCGCCCAGCCGTCGGCACCAGGTGACGAACTCGTTCGTGCCGAACGTGTTCGGCTCGACCGTGTTCCAGGCGAGGTCGAGTCGGGCCGGCCGCTTGTCGCGCGGGCCGACACCGTCCCGCCACCGGTAGCCGGAGACGAAGTTCCCCCCGGGGTACCGGACGACGGACATCCGCAGTTCGCGGAGGGCCTTCAGGACGTCCGTGCGGAAGCCGTCCTCGTCGGCCCGCGGCGAGCCGGGATCGTAGATGCCGCCGTAGATACACCGGCCGAGGTGCTCGGCGAAGCCGCCGAAGAGGTCCCGCTCGACGCTGCCGATGCGCCGGTCGAGGTCCACGTGGATGCGGTTCACAGTTCGACTCCTTTATGGAACCATCCCGTCATGGCCCCATCCGCCATCCGGTAACGGCGGCACAATGGGCCCTCGGAGGTGTTCATGGCTTAAGAAGAAGGGCGCGCGCGGCCGAAGTCAAGTGTAAGACGCCGCGGTTTCCGGACGCGGGGCGGCCGGCCGGATTTGCGTCGCACCGACGGGTCCGTATAATTCAGGGGTGCGCGGGAGCGAGACGTGAACGCGGACGAGCGACAAACCGCCGTGGCGGACCTGAGGCTGAGCATCTATCTCAGGCCCATCCACCCGGAGTTTTTCGACATCCGGGCCCGCCGGGAGTTCCACCGGGCCCGCTTCGGCGCCGAAGTGTGGCTCCTGGCCCCGGGGCACGTCATCACGCTGACGAGCGGCGACAGCGCCGTCACGGAGGTGATCGCCCCGCGGGGCGTGGAGCTGCCGCGGCGCGGCGTCGTGCGGCAAGTCGACCTGGGGGGCGACCGCGAGCACCGCCTCGAGACCCGCGGGCCGATGCTCTATACGATCGTTTACCAGATAGACGCCGAGCCTCCCGAGACGTACAGAAGGGAGGCGGAGGAGCTGCTGGCCGGGGCCCGACAGAGCGATCTCTACTCCGAGACGCCCCGGGACCTCGCGCGGCGGGGCTTCTCCTATGCCATCCCCGAGCTTCGGGCGCGGGGCCTCCTGGTGCATACGTGGCACGGGTTCCCGGCGGAGCACACGATCCTCAAGACGCAGACGCTGATCGAGCGGACCGAGGGATGATGAGACAAGCGACGATCCGAGCGGTGGTCCTGGCCGCGATCCTGGGGGCTGCCTGCGGCCGATGCGCGGCCCTCGGGATGGGCGAGATCGTCGAGCCCCCGGAGGTCCAGCGCGCCCGCATGAAGGAGCAGGCGGAGCGGTACTACAAGACGGGCATGCGGGCCCTGGCCGAGGGGCGGACCTCGCGGGCCGTGCGGCTGCTCCTCTGGGTGGCCAAAATGCGGATCGACTCGCCCTACCCCAAGAAGGCGTTCGACGAGCTGACCCAGATCGCCCAGAAGGCGAAGGTGGAGCTGGCGGTGGCCCGCGAACTCGTTGACGGCGAGGCGCCCGCCGAGGGACTCAAGGAGCTGGCCCGCATCAAGCGGGTCTACAGGGGCCTCGGCGTCGCCAAGGACGCCGGTCACCTGATGGCCAAGCTGGAGCAGGACCCGAAGTTCCAGCAGATCCTGCGGGTCCAGGGGTTCGCAGACGATTTTCAGCGGGCTGTTGCCCTCGAAGCCGAGGCCGAGGCCCTCCTGAACGCCCCGTTCGAGAAGGAGGACCCCGAGGTCGTCATCGTGGAGGACCCCGATGGGGACGGCGAGGACGTCGTCAGCCCCCCGATGATGACGGCCAAAGAGCGCCGGGAAGCCCGCATCCGGAAGTTGGCCCAGGCCCATGCCATTTACGAGCGGATCGTCCGCCAGGCCGGCGACACGAAGCTCGGCGAGGAGTCGGCCCGGGCCCTGAAGCGCCTGGCGGCCGACGAGGAGCTGGCCGAGCACATCCGCAACCTCCGCCTCCGGGAGAAGGCCCGCCAGTGGATGAGCCTGGCGACGAACTACTACCGGGCGGGCCGCCCCGACCTGGCCGAGGGCTACTGCCGCAAGATTCTCGACGAGGCCCCCGGTTCGCCCCAGGCCAAGGAGGCCCGGGCCATGCTCGAAAGCATCACGAAGTAGCCCCCGGATTGCCCCCTGTTGGTTGCAGTTTGGGCCCCCATGGATTACAGTCTCGGCTTGGGGTCCCGGCTGGGGCCGGTGAACGCCGAGACGGAAGGAGTCGGCACATGACGCGCGACGAGATCCTGGAGAAGCTCTGCGACGTGGGGGTCATCCCGGTGGTGCGGGCCAAGTCGGCGGCGGGCCTCGTCGACATCGCCCGGGCCCTGGCGGCCGGCGGCGTACCGATCACCGAGGTCACCATGACGGTGCCCGGGGCGGTCGAGGGCATTCGCCGCATCAAGGCCGAGATGGGCGACGACGTCCTGCTGGGCGTCGGCAGCGTCACCATGCCCGAGCAGGCCGAAGAGGCCGTCGAGGCGGGCGCCGAGTTCGTCGTCAGCCCGGTGACCGTCCCGGCCGTGGTCGAGGCGGCCAGGCGGCTGAGGAAAGTGGTCATCCCCGGGGCGTTCACGCCGACCGAGATCCACGAGGCCTGGGAGATGGGGGCCGACGTGGTGAAGGTGTTCCCGGCGAGCGTCGGCGGGCCCCCGTACTTCAAGGCCGTTCTGGCCCCGATGCCCTGGCTCAAGCTCACGCCGACCGGAGGGGTGGACCTGGAGACGGCCGGGCCGTTCATCCGAGCGGGGGCGGTCGCCCTGGGGGCCGGGTCGGCCCTGGTGGAAAAGGACGCCGTCGCGTCGGCCGACTGGGGCCGGGTCACGGAACGGGCCAGGGCCTTCCGGGCCGAGGTCGAGAAGGCCCGCGAGGCCCTGGGCTGACCCGCCGCCCTGCCCCGTCGCCGCCCCCGAGCCGCGTTCTACGCAGCGCCGGCCCGCCTGCCTCGGCCGAACGGCCGTCGGCTTCCGGGCGAACCGGCATCGCTCCCGCCCCAGGGGCCGTACGAGCGCGCGGATTTGCTAATGGGGGTCCGTCGCCATCCCCGATATTGACATTAGCGCTGGCACCCCGCCGCGGCGTCCTGCCGGGCGGTGAAACGCTGGGATGGGAGATGCTGGGATGGCCCCACACGACGTCCGGACCGGTCTGCATCTACGTCACTTCCTGGACCTGCTGCTCGGCGTTCTGGTGGTCGCGGCCTACCTGACCGGATGGGTCCAGTGTGTCTGGGGTGCGACGGCCCTGTCGGCCCTGCTGCTGGCCGTTCCCCGGCTGGCGGGTCTGTCGAGACGCCCGCCCAGGACAGACGGCCGGACACCGCTTCCTCCCCCGCAGAGCATCGGCGCCTATCGCTTCGACCAGGCTTCTCGCGTGGTGCTGTTTGTCCTGGGCATCGGACTGCTGGCCTCCGAGCACCCCATCGGCTGGCTGCCGATCCTGGCGGTGGGCTCCACGGCAATCCTGCACGGCACGACCGGCTTCGCCGTCACGCTGCTGGTCTACTCTTATACGCGGTCGATGTGGATGCGGATCGTCGGGCAGCCGTCTGAAGCGGTCGCCTGCACGACCGACGTCGGCAACCCCGACTGCGTCGTGTGCCGCACGCTGGGCATGGCCCCCTACGAGCGGTGCCGGTGGTGCAGCCAGAACACCATTCGGTGGTGCTGCGGGCTCCAGACGTCGCTTCTGCTGCTGGCGCTGCTGATCATCGCGTTCCTGCTGAATACGGCCCTGGCGGTGTGGGTGACAAAGCTCCTGGTGACGCTGAGCATCGTCGGTGTGGTGGCCCTGGGCCTGACGATCAAGTGGCAGACGGTGGACCTGATCCGGGCCCTGGACGACTCGGCCGACAAGAGGGCCCTCCAGGAGCGTCGCTGCGGCTACCTGGCGGAGCTCAGCCTGTCGGACTCGATCGAGTCGGCCGCCGACACGGCCGTCCGCTACGTGTGCCAGGAACTCGGGGCCCGCCGCGTCAGTGTCATGATGGTCGAGGGCGAGGTGCTTCGGATCGTGGCATCTCGCGGCATCCGTCCGGAGGTCGTCAGCCAGGTGGCGGTGCCGGCGTCGGAGCGGATCTGCGGGACGGTCTTCGCGACGGGGCGGGCCGTGGTGTTCGACGACGTGGCCGCGCAGGAGCCGGCGCTGGCGCTGGGTCTGGCGGCCCGAGGAGCGGCCGTCTCGCTGCCTCTTATCGCCGCACCGATGCGGTCCGGCGGACGCAAGGTCGGGTGCATCAACGCCACCGATCTGCCCAGAGAACGCTTCTCCGGCGCCGACATCGAGGAGCTGGAGTTCGCCGCCGAGGCAGCGGCGATCAGTCTGGCGGCCCAGATGGCGCGGCACGAGGTCGAACAGGCCAACTACGACACCATCCGGGCCCTGGCGCAGGCCGTCGAAGCGAAAGACCCCTACACCCACGGCCACTCGGTCCGGGTCCAGGCCTGGTCGGTCGGCTTGGGCCGCGAGATGGGCCTGGACGAGACGCGTCTTCGCGTGCTCGGGGCGGCCGCCGAACTCCACGACATCGGCAAGCTCGCCGTGCCGGACGAGATCCTCAAGGGTGCCCGACCGCTCACGGACCGGGAATGGTCTCTGGTCCGGGAGCACCCCGTCCGGGGGGTACAGATGATCGAACACCTCCGGTTCCTGGCCCCGGCGATCCCGGCGGTCCGTCATCACCACGAGCGATTCGGCGGAGGCGGCTATCCCGACGGGCTGATCGACGAGCAGATCCCCTTGGAAGCCCGGATCATGTGTGTCGTGGACGCCTACGATGCGATGACCAGCGCCCGGCCGTACCGTCGAGCGATGGCCCACGAGGAGGCTGCCGCCGAGCTGCGACGCTGTGCCGCGGCGCAGTTCGATCCGGGGTGCGTCGAGGTCTTCCTGAAGATGCTGGGAGACGAGCGCGAGGCCATGGGAGGCCTGGAGGAGGCCCTCGCCGCCTCAGCCCCGATCGGGATCAAACCTAACGGTCCGGGCTGACGGGCACCCGGACCGGCTCCTCGTCCTTCTTCTTCTGCCACGGGAACAGCCAGTCCCACGTGGAGTCCTTCTGCTCGGACTGGGATCGGCGGATCTCGGTGACGGGGGTGTCCCGCTCCGGCTGCCACGGCAGGTCGGCATCGGTGTACTTCCTCAGGCCCACGATCGGGGCCAGGTGGAACGACGCTCGAACCAGCGGACGAGGGACCTCGATCGTCTTGGCTTCGTAGCCCGGCAACCCCGCCGACAGCTCGATCTCCTCAGCCTGCCGCATCGTCTCGTGCGAGAGCGGCACGCGCAGCTCGTAGTTGCCCTTCGAGTCGGCCGCCCCGTAAACCCGGGCGGACCGCATCCCCACGGGCGTGGCCACCCGCACAACGAGGCTGAGCCGGGCCTGCGGCAGTCCCCGGAGCGTCTGGGCGTCTACGACCTTGCCGCGAAGACGGTACATCGACCGCTCGTTGGCCGCCATCTGGGGCCCGTCGGCCCCCTGGCCGTTCCCGGCGCGGTCGGCCCGCGGCTGGCAACCGCCCGCCGCCGCCAGAACCGCGGAGACGGCCAGCACACCCGCACGCAGAACAGCGTTCCCTTTCGACATAGCGCCTTGGTTTCTACCGGAACGGCGGCGGCGTGTCAAGCTGGGGGCTGGCGCGGCCCAGGGCAATCGCATCTAATGAAGGCCGGGGGGGGGGGCGCCTCTATTTGGTTGAGTTTGGTGTGTGTTAGGGTTGCGCGATCGTGTGCGCGGTGTTACAGTGGGTGGAGATGATGCGGTGAGGCCTCACCAACAACCCGAACCGTTGTTGGAAGGAGCGAAGACATGGACGTCAACGCCTCGAGGGGCCCGCTGCGCGCGTTTGACCGGCTGGAAGCCCCGCGTCCTTCAACTACTGGGGCGTAGCAACGTAGTCTGGTCTCCGAAGGGCCAGGCGGGGGGTCGGCCGGGGGGGCCAGAAAAGTCGCAATTTTTTTTTGAACAAAGCCTTGCGGTAGGTGTATCACGTGATATACTTCGTCGAGTGGCGAAGTAACGCAGTAGAGCCAAGGACCCGATTCGAGGAGATATGACATGACAAAACTGGCAGTCTATGACCCGCCGATGTGCTGCTCGACCGGCGTGTGCGGCCCGTCGGTTGACGAGGCGATTGTGCGCTTTGCCGCCGACCTGGACTGGATCAGGCAGCGCGGTGTGGCGGTCGAACGGTACAACCTTTCCCAGCAGCCGCACGCCTTCGTGGACAACCCCGTGGTGAAGAACGCGCTCCGTGAAGGCGGCAGCAAGTGCCTGCCCCTGATCCTGGCGGACGCCAACCTCGTGAGCCAGGGCGTCTATCCGTCTCGTGAAATGCTGGCGGGCTGGTTGGGAATGGGGGTGGAAGCATGAGTGTGCCTTTTAATGAATCTGTAGTTCAGGCGACCCGTTACCTGTTCTTCACGGGCAAGGGCGGCGTCGGCAAGACATCGCTGGCCTGCGCCACGGCGGTACGGCTGGCCGACGAGGGCAAGAAGGTGCTCCTGGTGAGCACGGACCCCGCTTCCAACCTCGCCCACGTCTTCGAAACCGACATCGGTGATCAGGAGCCGACCGAAATCCAGGGCGTTACGAACCTCTTTGCCCTCGACATCGACCCCGAGGCGGCCGCGCGGGCCTATCGCCAGCGGATCGTGGGCCCCGTGCGGAAATCCCTGCCTCCCGATGTCTTGCGCGGCATGGAAGAGCAGCTCTCGGGCGCATGCACGACGGAGATCGCCGCTTTCGACGAGTTCACGGCCCTGCTTACCGACGAACAGAAGACCCGTGGGTACGACCACATCGTTTTTGACACCGCGCCGACCGGCCACACGTTGCGGCTGCTGACGCTGCCCCGCGCGTGGTCAAGTTTTCTGGAGACCAACCAGGGCGGCGCGTCATGCCTCGGCCCGTTGGCCGGCCTCGAAAAGCAGCACAGGCAGTACAAGGCCGCCGTGGACGCCCTGGCCGACGGGTCGCGCACGACCTTGATGCTGGTCAGCCGGCCTCAGACGGCGGCGCTAGCCGAGGCGGCGCGCACCAGCGGCGAACTGGCGTCGCTGGGCGTGCGGAACCAGCGGCTGATCGTCAACGGGTTGATGCCGGAGACAACCAGTGATGATCCGTTGGCCGCAGCGCAGGCAGAGCGGGATCGCCGGGCAATGGAGCACCTGCCCTCCGCTCTGGCGGCTCTGCCGACCAGCGTTGTCCTTCTTCAGCCCCACAACCTTGTCGGCATCGAGGCGTTGCGCGCTCTGGGCAAGTCGTCCGACTCCAATGCCGAGACCGCCGACGGGTCGATTTCACTGCCCCCGATTGACGTTGCCGATCTCGGCCAACTTGTGGACGGAATCGAATCGGACGGCCACGGGCTGGTGATGGTGATGGGAAAGGGCGGCGTCGGCAAGACGACGATTGCGGCCGCCCTGGCGGTGGAACTGGCGTCGCGTGGCCACGACGTGCATCTCACCACGACCGATCCGGCGGCTCATGTGGCCGGCGCGGTGGCCGGCGAAATGGAGCACCTGGAGGTCAGCAGGATCGACCCGCAGGTGGAGACCGAACGATACCGCCGGAATGTGCTGGAGACCAAGGGCAAGGACCTGGACGAGCAGGGACGGGCCCTGCTGGAGGAAGACCTCCGTTCGCCCTGCACCGAAGAAGTCGCCGTCTTCCAGGCGTTCTCGAAGATCATCCGGGAGGCGAGGCGTAAGTTCGTGGTGCTCGATACCGCCCCGACCGGACACACACTGCTGCTGCTGGACGCGACGGGGTCCTATCACCGCGATGTCATGCGACACGCCGGGGAAGGCTTCAAGGTCACGACCCCCATGATGCAGCTTCAGGATCGTTCCCAGACGAAGATGTTGATCGTCACGCTGCCCGAGACCACGCCCGTGCTCGAGGCTGCTCGCCTTCAGGAGGATCTGCGCCGGGCACAGATTGAACCGTTGGCATGGGTCGTGAATGCCTCGCTGGCTGCCGCCCGCCCGCGCGAGCCGTTGCTGTTGCGGCGGGCCCATGCCGAGATGGAGCAAATAGCGAAGGTCCGCGATGGATTGGCGGAACAGACGTTCGTGGTGCCCTGGTCGG
>CAZGKW010000009.1:0-121350 GCA_964526295.1 uncultured Anaerolineales bacterium | reverse complement strand
CCGCCTCGGCGATCTGGATGCAGATGCCGCAATCGATGCACTTGCCCGGCTCGTAAAGGATACCCCTCCCGCGGCGCTGGACGAACCGGCGGCGGCCCTCGGCCTTGTAGCGGGTCGTCTTCGCCCCGAGCCGCTCCGACCACAGGCGGAGCTTGCACGACTCCGGGCACCGGCAGTCGCAGTGCAGGCACCGCTCGGCTTCGGCCCGGGCCTCCTCACCGGTGAGGCCCGCGCCCGGCCCGCCGGCCGGCTCGACCCGGGGCCGGGCGTCCGCCTCCGCGAGGAACCCCGCCATCTCGTCTTCGTCGACCTGGCCGATGTGGACCGACAGCCGCCGCGGGGGTCCCGCGACGGTCTCGCCCACCAGGTACTGGCCGATGCTCGCCGCCATGGTCTTCCCGTCGGCGACCGCCCGGACGGCCATGCGGCTTTTGCGGACGGAATCGCCGCCGGCGAAGACGCCGTCGAGGCTTGTCGCGCCGCTTGCCCGGTCGACCTGGATGCCGGTCTTAGAGGTTTCGAGGCCGAAGCGCTCCGCCTGGCCCCCCTTCATCTCGCCGCGTGCGACGACGACGGCGTCGAACTCGTCCCGCAAGGCGTCGAAGGCGACGGCCTCGCCGACGCGGGTGCCGAGACGGAACTCGGCCCCGAGCTGCCGGACGATCTCGATCTCGGCGTCGAGCGTACCGCGGGGCAGCTCCTCGGGAGGGACGCCGTAGCGGAGCATGCCGCCGGGCCAGTCGTGGTCGTCGTAGACGGTGCAGGCGTGGCCCTGCCGAAGGAGGGCGAACGCGGCGGCGAGGCCCGTCGGGCCGGCCCCGACGATCGCAATGCGCTTGCCGGTATCCGGCTCGCGGGGCGGAATTCGCGGCGCGGGCGATGCCCGGTCGGTGTCGGCAGCGAAGCGATGCAGCAGACGGATCGAGACGGCCGCATCGTGCTGTCCCCGGCGGCAACCTTTCTCGCACGGCGCCGGGCAGATGCGGCCCAAGGTCGCCGGGAGGACGAGGTCGGTCCGTGCGACGGCGGCCGCCTCACCCGTCCGGCCGGCCGCGATCGCACGGGCCAGCTTCGGGATCCGAAGGCCCGCCGGGCAGATCGCCTGGCACGGCGCCTCACAGTCGCCGAGGTGGTCCCCCAGGAGCAGCTCCAGGGCCGTCTGACGGGCCTGGCGGACCTCGTCGGCCTCGCTCTCGACCACCAGGCCGTCCTCGGCCGGGGCGGTGCACGATGGCACCAGCCGGCCGCTCGGGAGGAGCTTCACGACACACACCATGCACGAGGTGGACGGCGAGCCCCCCTCGCGGTGGCAGAGCGTCGGCACGTCCATCCCGAGTTTTCGGGCGGCCTCGAGGATGGTCGCGCCCTCGGGGACTTCGACTTCGCGGCCGTCAATGGTCAGTTTGGGCATGATTTTGCGCGGCTATTCAACGTGCACCGCGTCCACGGGGCATTCCGCCTTGCACGTGCCGCAGCGAACGCACTTCTCCTGGTCGATTTCGTGCTGCTCGTAGGGCACGGCCGGGATGGCGTCGGCGGGGCACTTCTGGGCGCAGATGGTGCAGCCGATGCACTCGTCGGTGATGGTGTACTTGATGAGGGCCTTGCAGCTCGCCGCCGGGCACCGCCCCTCGATGTGGGCCTCGTACTCGTCGCGGAAGTACTCGATGGTCGTCAGGACCGGGTTCGGCGCGGTCCCGCCCAGGCCGCAGAGGCTCCCCTGCTTGATCTGGCGGGCGAGGTGCTCGAGTTCCTCGATGTCGCCCTTCCGGCCGCGGCCGTCCGTCAGGCGGGTCAGCACCTCCAGCATCCGCCGCGTGCCGATGCGGCACGGCGTGCACCGCCCGCACGACTGGTCCTGGGTGAAGTCGAGGAAGTACCGGGCGATCTCGACCATGCAGTCCGTCTCGTCGAGGACCACCAGGCCGCCCGAGCCCATCATGGCCCCCATCCCTTCGAGGGCCTCGTAGTCGACGGGCGTGTCGCCAAGGCGGGCCGGGATGCACCCGCCGCTCGGGCCGCCGATCTGAACGGCCTTGAAGCGGCGGCCTTCGGCGATGCCGCCGCCGATCTCCTCGACGATCTCGCCGAGGGTGATGCCCATGGGCACCTCGATGAGGCCGCCCCGTTCGATCTTGCCGGCCAGGGCGAAGACCTTGGTACCCTTGCTCCGCCCCATGCCGAGGTCGGCCAAGGCCTGGCCGCCGTTGCGGATGATCCACGGGACGGTGGCAAAGGTCTCGACGTTGTTGACGAGCGTCGGCTTGCCCCACAGGCCCTGTTGGGCGGGGTACGGCGGGCGGAAACGCGGCATGCCGCGGCGGCCCTCGATCGAGGCGAGCAGCGCCGTCTCCTCGCCGCAGACGAACGCCCCGGCCCCCTCCATGATGCGGAGTCGCAGGCTGAAGTCCGTCCCGAGGATACGCTCACCCAATAAGCCTCGCTCCTCGAGCCGCTCGATGGCCTCCCGGATTCGCCGCACGGCCAGCGGATACTCGTGGCGGATGTAGAGGTAGCCCTGGCGTGACCCGACGGCATGGGCGGCGATGGCCATCCCCTCGAGCACCCGGTAGGGGTAGGACTCCAGGATCATCCGGTCCATGAACGCCCCGGGGTCGCCCTCGTCGCCGTTGCAGACGACCCACTTCGCCTCCCCCGCGGCGTCGCGGACGTGCTGCCACTTCAGCCCGGTCGGGTAGCCCGCGCCGCCCCGTCCGCGGAGGCCGCTCGTGGTGACCTCGCCAATGATGGCCTCGGGCGTCAGGTCCTTCAGGCACCGCTCCAGGGCCTTGAACCCGTCGTGCTCCAGGTACTCGTTGAGGTCCATCGGATCGATGCGGCCGCAATACTCGGTGGCGATGTGCTTCTGCCGGCCGAGGAACCGCACGACCGGCGGGTCGCGGGTCTCGATGGCGTAGCGGCTGACGGGCAGCCACGTCTCGTCCGTCAGGAGGAAGCCGAGGGCCTTCGAGGCCGCCTTCCGGGCCCGCCTCAGGATCCCCTTCGGCTTGAAGTGCTTCAGAACGATCCCCTCGGCGTCCTCCGAGCGGACCTGGGCATAGAGGGCGGGCTCCCTATCCGGCACGAAGACCTCCACCAGAGGCGTGTTGTGGCACATGCCGACGCACCCGACCTGCTTGACGGCGGCGGGGGCCCGGCTCTCGATGACGGCCCGCTCCAAGGCGGCGTAGACGTGGTCGCTGCCCCGTGCCGTGCAGCAGGAACCGCGGCCGATGCGGATCTCGCCAGCGCCCGCGGCCAGCGCGGCCCGCTCGGCCCCGCCGCCGACGGCCCCCCGCTCCTTCATCCGCAGGAAGTCCGCGATGGCCGTCGGCACGCGGGCCACCGTCATGTGCCCGTACGTCACGTCCTCGATCTGGACCACCGGGGCGAGCGTGCAGCAGCCCAGGCACGCCACCTCCATCACGGTGAACCGGCCGTCCGGGTCGGTGTCGTCGCCCTCGGGCACGTTCAGCCGCTCCAGGAACGCCTCGTGCACCCCCGCGGCGCCCTTGACGTGGCAGGCCGTCCCGACGCAGACGCGGACCAGGTGCTGCCCCATCGGCCGGTGGCGGAACTGGGAGTAGAACGTCGAGACGCCGGCGATCTGGGCCGGCGTGATCTCGGTCAGCTCGCAGACCCGCCGCAGGGCCTCCTTCGGCAGGTAGCGGTAGTGCTCCTGGAGGGCCTGGAGGATGGCGATGGTGACGTCGCGGCCGCGGCCGATGCGCTCGACCGTCTCGTCGACGAACGACAGGTCGACTTCGGGTTGCGTCAGCATCTGCGTCACGAATCCTTGCTTCCGATGGCAAACAGGTGCCGGACGCCGCGGATGTAGATCCGCCCGTCCACGAAGGCCGGCGAGCAGGTGGACCGCTCGCCAAGGGGGGCCCGGCCCAGCTCCTCGTACTCGTCGGCGGGGGCGAACCGGACCGCCACGCCGTCGGCCGTCACGACGTAGACCTGCCCGCCGGCCAGCGTCGGCGACCCCTTGAACACCGCGTCGAACTCCTGCATGTACAACTCGTCGCCGGTCGTCGCGTCGAAGCACGTCAACAGACCGTCCGTCGTGAAGACCCAGACCCGCTTCCCGTCGGCGAGGGGGCTTACCGTGTCGGGCATCTCGCCTTCGGCCTGCCACACGACGTGCGTCCCGGTGACGTCGCCGCGGCCGTCCGGGCGGATGGCCGAGAGCTTCTCGTAGGCCGTCGCCGCGTAGACCCGGCCGCCGGCGAAGACCGGCGAAGCCGCTACGTCGCCCGAGAGGACCTTCGCCCGCCAGAGCGCCTCGCCCGAGTCGGGGTCGTAGGCGGCCACGAACGGGTCCCCCGCCGCGACGACCTGCGGGCCGCCCTCGGTGCGGGCCAGGATGGGCGTCGACCAGCTCGCCCCTACGGGCCGGCCGGTCCGCCAGACTTCACGGCCCGTCGCGAGATCGAGCGCCACCAGGCTCGACATCCCGTCGCCGGCGGCGGCCTGATCGAGCGGCACGAGGAGCACGTCTTGCCAGATGGCCACCGACGCCGCGTGGCCGTACATGTTTTCCGGCACGCCCAGGCCCTTCGCCCAGACGGGCCGCCCATCGCAGGTCAAGCATGCGACGTCGCCGTTGGCGAAGACCGCGGCGACGTAGCGGCCATCCGTGGCCACCGTCGGTGCGGCGAAGCCGGTGTCCTCCAGTGGGTCGGGCGGCTCGGGACGGTCGCTATCGGGCGTCGCGACGGACGCCTGCCAGCCGATCGCGCCGGTGTCGACGTCGAAGGCGTAGAGGACACGCTCCTGCGCGGTCGCGCCGGTCAGGAAGACCCGCTCCCCCCACACGACGGGCGAGCTGTGGCCCGACAGAGGCACCTCGGTCTTCCACAGGACACCCTGGCCCGCCTCGCCGTCCCACGTCGCCGGAACGGCCTTGGCGTAGGCGATGCCGAGGCCGTCCGGTCCGCGGAACCGGGGCCAGTTCCTGCGTAGCTCGTCGAGCGACGGCGGCGGGCCGACGTCGGCCTTGCCTCCCGCACCCGACGCGTCATTCTCGCCGCCATTTCCGCCGCCGTCGGGGTCGTCGACGGCGTCGCCCGCCGTCAGACTCGCCCAAAGACCTCCCGGCGGCAGCGCCGCCCACGCCACGCCGATGCCCGCGATGGCCAGGGCGAGGAGGACCACGGCCCACCGTCCCCGGGCCGCCTCCCGCGCCTGCTCCTCGGCGGTCTCCCGCTCGCCCTTCGGCACCGGGTCGGTCCGCCGGCTATAGACGGCGTACCGCACGGCCACGAGGAAGACGACGAATCCGCCGAAGAGCAGGTACACGCCGCTCTGGCTGAAGGCCTGGCCCAGGAAGTACTGGCGCCGCAGCTCCAGGTCCCGCTCGCGGTAGGCCTCCTTGAGGTCCTCGTTCTTGGGGTCCTCCAGGAGCTGGTCCCTCATGCGGGCCAGCTCGGGCGAATCGAGCGGGTCACCCCACCCGATGGTCCAGTAGTTGTGGACGAGCAGCCCGGCCACGACGGCGGTGAAGACGCCCGAGACGACGGCCGTCCAGATCGCCGTGCGATACCAGCCGCCGGTTGTGCGGTCGGTGGCCATGGGCTACGCCTTCGCCTCCCGGGTCACTTCGCGGCCCGCGGCGAGGGCGGGCAGGCCCTCGTGGTCGCACTTGGCGCCGCCCTTGCGCCGCCGGACCTCCTTGTCCTTTCGCCGCTGGACGGGACAGTACTGGAAGCACCGGCCGCAGGAGACGCACGTGGCCCTGTCGGGCTCGTAATCGAGGCGCCGGCGACGAATCGACAGGTGGACGAGCTTCGCCCCGATGACGAAGCCGACGAAGCCGCCGAACCACATCGCCGCGCCCGGCATGAGCAGGCCCAAGCGGTACTTCTCGCCCGTCCAGAGGGTCACGTTGAACGGCTTCCAGGAGCCGGCGAACATCTCGCGGACGCCCTCGGCCTCGGCGTAGAGCTCCTCCGGCTCGCGGCCCGTGCCCCAGAACGCCTCGGTCTCGTCGGTGGAAGCCTTCTCGGTCTGCCCCTCGTCTTCGCGTCGGACCAGCTCGGCCAGGTTCACCGTCCGGTGGAGGCCGGCCATCGGACGCCCGACGTAATGTCCCAGGGCCCCGCCGGCGACGATCAGCACGGGCGCGGCGACCAGCATCGCGGCCAGCCGGCCCTTCCCCTCCGTCCGGGCCGATGCCGGGCGTTCGGCCGTCGGCTTGCGGATCGCCCCGTAGGGGCAGGCGTCCTCGCACAGCGTGCAGTGGACGCACTCGTCGGGCGTGATCGTCACGTGCTTCCAGCTCGCCCGCGACAGGACCCGCAGGATCGCCCCGTACGGGCAGAGGAACCGGCAGTACGGCCGGCCGACGAACAGGCCCACCGCCAGGAACACCCCCGCCAGGGCCAGCAGGTGCACGCCGCCCGTCGTCACGAACTGGGGCAGGTCCACCAGCCGGAAGATCGCCACGAACGGGTCGTAGCGGCAGATGATGTAGGACGTCCCCGTCGCGACGAACAGCACCGCCGCCCCAAGGTAGAGGTACGGCACGAGGCCGAGCGAATGCTCCAGCCACCGGGGCACGCGGACGGGCTTAACGAGCGTCGCGTCCTGGACCGCCCCCAGCGGGCACACCGCTCCGCAGAATGTCCGCCCGAAAAGCAGCGTCATCCCCAGCGGCAGGAGGAAGAAGATCACGACGCCGATCGGCACGGCCACCCCGGGATGGAACAGGCCGTCGGCGACGTTCTGGATCGCCCCGATCGGGCACACACACCCCTTGCGGTGGAAGCCGAGATAGAGAAGCGCCCCGAGCATCGTCAGGAAGACCGCCAGGCGCGACCGGACCCTGACGGCGAACCACGTCGCCAGGACGAGCAGGCCCGCCAGGACGGCCACGTCGACCCACGCCGGAACGTCCTGCCACCACGCGACGTGACGGCCGGGCGTCGTCGTCTCCGGATTGACGTAGCCGGAGTCGAACTCGGGTGGGGGGAACCGGACGGCCGCCCCGGCCGACCCCGCCGCCAGGCACACCACCGTGATGAGCGCGACGGCCCGCCTCACCCTTCGAGCCCCTTGCCTTTCAGGATGTAGGCCTGGCTCGCGGGCACGCGGGTGTACGCGTCCGACGGGCACGCCACCGCGATGGAGCACTCGTTGCAGTTCAGGCACCGGTCGTGCCGGACCTGGAGAAAGAGCGACCCGTTCCCGCCCTTCTCACACCCTTCGACACACTTTCCGCACCCGATACACAGCTCCTCGTCGATGCGGTACTCGAAGTAGGGGTCCTCGATGAAGGTCCGCTGGATGGCCCCGACCGGGCAGAGCTGGTTCTCCGCCCCCGTGTCGCGATTCACGTGCTTCGGGTCGAAATAGCCGAAGCAGAGGTCGCAGTTGCCGCACAGGTCGTAGGCGTGGACGCACTTGACGGCGCTGGGCCGCAGGACGCACTCGGTGGCGCACTTGCCGCACTTGACGCACTTGGCCGGGTCGAGCTGCCAGACGAGGTCCTCGTCATCGGTTCGGGTGGCCAGGGCCGCCGACGCCCCGCCGAGACCGAGAATCCCCGCCCCGAGCAGGCCCCGGTGGATGAACCGCCGCCGCGACACGACGCCTTCCGGCAGACCGCCTTCCGCGTTCGCCATGGTTACCGCTCCTCCCGGCCGGGCCGAAGCGACGCCTCGAGCCGCCGGGCCGACATTGCCTGGGGCAGGCCGCACGCATCGAGCCGCCGGCACGCCCGGCACCCGACCGAATAGTCGCACGTCTGGCTCGCGAGCCCCTTCGTCCGTCCGGTGACAAGCCGCGCCGCGACGCCCCCGAGCCCGACGAGCGCGAGCAGCCTCGCCGCGCCCGTCAGGAACCGCCGCCGCCGCCGGCCGTCCTGCGTCTCAGCTTGCATCGGCCGTCCTCCCTGCCTCTTCTCCCTCGCCGCGGTGGACGAAGATGCGCACCTGCCGCTTCGCCGGGTCGAGAAGGAGCACCCGTCCGGCCGAATCGACCGCCACGTCCACCGGGCCAGTGCCCTCCAGGAACGCCCCCGGCGGCGCCACGACGGATTCCAGATCGCCCCGCGGGCCGTACACCTTCACCCGGACCATGCCTTTCTCGCTCGTGACGAACCGGTTGTCGGCCGTCATCGCGATGTGGGCCGGGTTGCAGCAGCCCCAGAAGTCCTCGATCCGCGGCGACGCCCCGCCCCAGGAGACCCCGCGGAACCCGTCGAAGGCGTACGTCGCGACGGTCCCCCGGCCGGGGTCCACGACCCACAGCCGGCCGCCGGAGTCGAGGGCCACGTCGAACGTCGGGCTCGGGATGAGGAAGCCCTCACCCTCGCCGTCGCCGCCGGGGGCGCTGCCGCTGATCCGACTGATCACGCTGCCCGACGGGTCGTAGTGCACCACGACGCGGTTGCCGGCGTCCGCGACGAAGACGTCGTCGTCCGTCGCGGCGATACTTGTTGCGTACCCCTTCGGGCCGAGGTCCTCCCAGGCCGCCAGGCGCTTGCCGACCGCATCGAAGACCTCGATGCGGTCGCGGGTCCGGCCCTCGTCGTCCTCACGGCGGAGGGCGGCGTAGATCGTCCCGTTCGGGGCGACCGCGAGGCACCGCGGCTCGTCCTCGACGGCGAACTCGGCCGCTTTCGCGCCCGAGGCGTCGAAGACGCGGACCGCCGCGCCGCCCCCGGCCGCGACGCCGGCCACGTAGACCCGGTCGGCGGCGTCGACGGCGATGGCCCGCACCTCGTCAAACCCCGAATCGAGGGGGGCGGACTCGACGTACTTGACGAGGGCCGGGTCGACGCGGCGCAGCGACGCATCGTCGTACTTGAAGACATCGCCCAGGTCGCCGGGCCCCTTGCCGCCCTGACCGCCCTCGTCGCAGGAGGCGACGAGCCCCGCCGCCGCGAGCGCCGCGAGGCCGAGGCACATCGGCCGCAGCCATGTCCGACCGTTCGCCGCCATGATCAGCCTCCCTTCCGGTCGGCCCGAAGGTCCAGGCAGACCATCCGCTCGTAGTCCCTCGCCAGGAGCCGCCCGCCCACCAGGGCCAGGCAGCCCCAGGCCTCGTGCCCGTCCGGCCAGATCTGGTGGCTCGCCAGCGGCCGGAACTCGTCCGCCCCCGCCTCAACCATCACCAGCTTCCCGTGGTCATCAAGCGCCAGGATAAGCGAATCGGCCACCATGAACGGGCCCAGGCCGAACCGGTAGTCCGACCCGCTCGACCAGATGTGCCGGCCCGACAGGTCCATCGCCAGGAGCTGCCCCCGCAGCGGCCCGGCCCGGCTCGACAGGACCGTCAGCAGCCGGTCGCCATAGAGGACCGGCGTGTGCTGGGCGGCGTCGGCCACCTTCGGCTCGGCCTCGAAGACCGTCTCGACCGTGAACCGGCCGCCCGCCTCGCGGACCTGGAGCATCATGCTCCCCGCCCCGTAGCCGCCGGAGAGGAAGATTCGCCCGTCGCCGACCGGCACGGGCGAGGGCACGGTCGCATACGGCACCTCCCACGCCTCGGTCTGCCACAGGATTTCGCCGGTCTCGGCGTCGACGCCGACCACGCCGCCCAGGGGCTCGACGCCCGCGCTGTAGACGTACATCCGCCGGCCCGCCACCTCCATCGGCACGACCGACGCGTGCGACATCTCCCACCCCGGCAGGTTCGGCGTCGTCCAGAGGGGCCGGCCCGTCTCCAGGTCGACCGCCATCATCAGGACGTCCCGCTCGGGCACGGGCGTCGAGCGGGCCCCGGGCTTCCGGTAGACCTCGGGGATTCGCTCGTTGTTGCCGCCGACGGCCAGGATGACCCGGCCGCCCTCCACGAGCGGGCACTGGCCCGCGTACCACTGCGGCACCTCCGTGCCATACTCGGCCACCAGGTCGATCGTCCAGCGGAACTCGCCGGTCGTCGCGTCGAGGCAGACGACGTGGCACTTGGGGCCGAGCGAGACGACGTGCTTCTCCGTGACGGCCGGCACCGTGCGGCTCATGCCGTGAAACCGCTTCACCTTCACCGGGTAGGCGTACCACCACAGGTCCCGCCCGTCGCGGAGCGAGAAGCACCGGAGGGCGTCGCCGTGGCGGGCCGGCTCGAGGATGTCCTGCCACGTCGCGTCGAACAGGATGCGGTTGAACCGCCGGACCTCGCGGGGGTTGCCCCGGTCCTTGGCGCCGCGGGCGTCCTCGGCGCCGGGCAGGCGGATGTTGTTCAGGAGCCGCCGTGCCTCGCCGCCCATCCGGCGTGACAGCTCCGCAAAGTACGTCTCGTCGTAGAAGTCGCGCTGATCGATCAGCCGATTGAGGCCGTCGACCGCGGTCCGCCGGTCCTCCTCGGACGCCTCGCCGGCGGCGATCCTCTCGACGGCCGCCCGGGCCTCCTCCGAGAGGCGCTCCCACACCCGGACCGCCGGGCTCGGGGCGGCCGACTCGGCCCCGCTCACGAGGTCCCGCGCCAAGGCCGGCCAGTCCTTCACGTCGCCCCGCTCCGCGACCAGGTACCACGTCCCCGGCGGGTCGTAATCGAGCAGGTAGACGCGTCCGTCGCGGACGGCCGGGGCGGCGTAGCCCTCGCCGAGCCGCTTCTCCCACAGGACGGGCGGGCCGCCCGCCGGCCAGGACCGCGCCAGCGCCGGGCCCCCGCGGCTGATATTGTCGCCGCCCGGCCCGCGAAAACCCGGCCAGACGCCCGGCAGGGACGCCAACGCATCCTGCGACGGGTCGGCCGCTTCCGGCTCGAAGACGATCCGTTTACCCTCACCGCCCACAAGCGGCGGCGGCGGCCGCGGCGGACCGGGCTCTCGCCGGGCCAGGTCGAACGCCGGACTCGTGCGCAGCCAGACCGCCAGTAGCGTGGCCGCACCGATCGCCAAGATAATGGGTATCGCTCGGCGCAAACAGACCTCCCTCGCCCCGCCTCAACCGCGTACATGGAGGTGGACTATTGTACGCATTCGGGCCCGAAAGACCACCCCTGGCGGCGGCTTCGCCCGCCGCAGAGCAGAAGAGCAGGGGAGCGGGGGCAGGAGAGACAACGGCACCGCCGGCCGCTTCACTCGTTCCTCAGCGCTTCGAGCAGCGGCCCGCGAAGCGCGGCCACCGACGCCAGGTACGTCCACAGCCCTCCGCTGGCCAGGATCGCCGCCAGCGTCAACCCCAGCGACCCGTACGGCACGTCATAGCCCGAGGCCCCGAGGGCCGGCATGACCGCCACGATAGCCGCCACGACGCCGCACACGAGGCCCAGCACGAGGAGCCCCCAGTGCTCCCACAGGACGAGCCGCCGCAGTTCGCCCCGCCCGTAGCCCACGGCCCGCATCAGGGCCAGCTCGCCCCGCCGCTCCAGGACGTTCCTCAGGACCACCAGCCCCAGGCCGATACTCCCGAGCAGCATCCCCAGGCCGCCCAGGAGCTGGAAGATCGCCAGGTACGTGTTCTCCAGGCCGTAGAACGCCGCCAGCCGTTCCGTCGCCGGCACCAGGTCCAGCCCTTCCCGCCGCAGCGACCGCGCCAGCTCCCGCGCGACCGACCGCCTCGCCTCCGGGGCGGTGGGCCCGTCGATGAGGAACAACCGGTACCCGCTCGTCGACGGGTACTTCGCGAGCAGCTTCTCCTCCGAGATGAAGACACTTCCCTGGAGCATCGACGGCGCTAGCGCGGCCACGAACCGAACGTCGAACGTCCGGCCCCGCTCATCGGCATACGTCACCGTGTCGCCCACCTTCTTGCCGAGCGACCAGATGATGGTCGCCGTGTCGGCGATGGCCGGCACGGACCCGTCCACCGTCTCCCGCCGAAGGAGCGTCCAGGGGCTCTCGTCCGGCCCGAGGGGCCGCGGGTCCTTGAACACGTCGCCCGACTCATCCAGGACCGTCGCGAAGGCGAACGCGTCCCGCGACGCCAGGTCCTCGAACTCCATCCGCCGCTCTCGCCGCACGGTCGGGTCGTTGGCCGGCACCCCCGCCAGGCGGGGCTGCTGCGGACGGTTCAGGTTCAGACAGCTCGCCTCGTCGCCCTCACGGACGCGGATCGCGGCGACGCTCACGCCGCGGCCCTCGTCGAACCGCATCCGCCGCTCGCGCCGCACCGCGGGGTCGTTCAGATCGCGATAGACCGGCAGGGCCGTCTCGCCGTAAAGGGCGAAGCCGCCCGTGCCGGACTTGCGGTCACCGGCATTCGCCAGCGGGTCGCGTCGGTTCGCGCCGACGGCGACAACCATGAAGCTCCCGCACGCCAATAGGGCGATCGTCGCAAGGCTCCGCCCCCGGCGGCGGGTCGCGCTTCGGACCCCCAGGCCCGGCAGGCCCATGGCGGCCCGGCCGCCGAGCCGGCCCACGCCCCCCAGGAGCGCCCAACTGAACGCCAGCCCAGCCACCAGCAGCAAGGCCCCGGCCCCAAAGAACGCTCCCACGGCGGCCTTCGACTCCCCCAGGCCGAGCAGCACGACGACCGCCACGGCGGCGACCGTCGCGACCGCACCGAGGAGCGTGGCCGCCCTGCCCCGCCCCCGGCCGCCCCCTTCCTCCGGCTCGGCGGGCAACTCGCCGGCCCCGCTAAGCAGCTCCCGGGCCGGCCGGCGGGCCTGCCGCAGCAGCGTCACCCACACCGCCGCGCCGGCCGCCCCGACCCCCAGCAGGAACCCCAGGCCCACGGTCGGCCACGGAGCGTGAAAGTAGAGCGTCATGCCGCCGACCGCCCCGCTCCAGACCGTCTCCAGGGCCCGGAGCATGACGACGGTGTACGCCAGGCCCCCTGCCACGCCGAGCGCCGCCCCGCCGACGGCCAGGGCCCCGCCCTCCGACAGGAGCAGCCCCCGGACCTGCCGCGGCACCAGGCCCACCGCCAGCAGCGTCCCGACCTCCTCGCTCCGCTGCTCCACGCCGAACACGAAAAGCAGCGCCATCAGCACCAGGGCCGCAAAGAGCAGAAACATGCTGAGGCCCAGGAACAGCGGCCCGAACTGCATCGACTCGGCACTCGCCCGCAGGGCCTGCTCCCGCACCGGCCGGAACACGAAGCCGAGCGACGACGGGTCGAGCCGGGCCTCGATGTCCTTCGCCAGCGCGTCCGCGTCCGTCGCTCCGGGATACCGCACGGCCGTCAGGTCGCCGAAGCGGTTGGCCCACAGCCGCCGGCCCGCCGCCAGCGTGATGAGGGCCTTCGGCGTGCCGCGGTAGGTCTCCCAGTACCGCTGGTCCTTGTCGCTCTCGGGGTCGTCGGGGTCCTTCGCGGCCCGGACCTTCGACAGGTCGACGAGGTCGCTCCGCCAGTCGCGGCAGTGCTCGCGGCCGGAGATGCCGGGGAACTCCGGCATGAGCGTCCGGTCGAACATCGGGCCGGAGATCGGCACCGCCGAGCGGATGCGAAACTCGGCCGAGGCCGTCTCCAGCCGGTTCCCCGCCGCCATCACGTAGTAGGTGATATGGAGCGTGTCGCCGGCGGAGGCGCCGACGTCCTCGGCCAACCAGTCGTTGATGACGGTCTCGTCGTCAGCCATGTCGGGGGGCAGGCCGAGGCGGGTCGCCTCGCTTACGTCGCCGTCGCCAAGGGGACCGACGGCCGAGACCATCGAGTAATGCTGCGTCTCGTCCCCGACGCGAAGCTCGTTGACGAAGTAGGTCAGGACGCCGACAGCGCCCTCGCGGGCCCCTGCGGCAGCCTCAACGGCCGCTTGCGACAGGAACACCCGGTCGGTGCGGACCTCGATCGCCTCGCGGCCGGGCACGCGGCGCACCTGGAGGCCGGCGTCGGCCAGGCGGAAGTTTCGCTTGAGCGCCCCGGCGGCGTCCTCCGCCGGGCCAAGCAGCAAGACGTTTGCTCCCCCCGGCAGGTCCACCTGCTCCTGGAGCCAGCCGAGGGCCACGAACGCGTTGTGCGGCGGGACCTGGTTGGCCCGCAGGCTGAACCGTCCGACGCCATCGTCCGGCAGCACCGCCCGGACGGTCACCCAGGGGGAGGCGGAGGCGTCCTCCTCGCTGCCGAGGGCGGCGTCGCGAGGCATGGCGCTGGGCTTCTCGACGCTCAGGCGGACCTGGTCGCCGGGCCGGACGCCGAGCCGGTCTGCGGCACGTTCGTTGAGGTCCACCTCGCCGGGGCCCGGCGGCCCGTCGAGGCCCGCGAGGCTGGACGGTGTGCCGTCCTCGCCCCGGCCGTAGAGCTCCAGGAATCGTTCGTCCACACCGAGCATCTGGAGGCGGTTGATCCGCGCCTCGCCCCCGGCCGACGCCGCCGACCCCGCCAGATGGAGCACCGCAGCCCAAGGCGCGCCGCGATCTTCGCCGATCTCCTCGGCCAGCCCGTCCTCGCCGTCGCCGGTCGAGGCCCGGAAGAATCGGTCTCCCGATTCGAGCGCCAGGTGCACTCCGCCCAGCCGGGCCAGGGCGAACCGCCGCAGGCTGTACCGGACGGAGTCGCCGATCACCAGGGCCCCGACCAGGACGGTCGTGCTGACGGCCGCCCCCAGGAGCACCCCGAGGTGCGTCCGCCAGTAGAATGCGAGGCCCCGCTTGACCAGGGTCAGGACATTCATCGGTCAGCCTTCGAGGGGACTGAGGCGGCCGTCCTCGAGCCGGAGCACCCGGCCCATCCGCGACGCCAGGTCCGGTGCGTGTGTGACGACGACCATGGCCACGCCCTCGTCGCGGTTCAGCTCCACCAGGAGGTCGGCCAGCCGGTCGGCCGTTTCCCGGTCGAGCGAGCCGGTGGGTTCGTCCGCCAGGACGAGGCGGGGCCGGTTGATGAGCGCCCGGGCGACGGCGACCCGCTGCCGCTGGCCCCCGGAGAGCCGGCCCGGGCGATGGTCGAGGTGGTCGCCGAGGCCGACCCGGTCCAAAAGCTGCCGGGCCCGAGCTTCGGTCTCTTCCGACGCGCCGCCCCCGCCGGCCAGCGTCGGCACGAGCACGTTCTCCAGGGCCGTGCACTGCGGCAGGAGATGGTGGAGCTGGAAGACGAAGCCGATGGCCCGGTTCCGGAGCCTGGCCAGGGCCTGGTCGTCGAGGTCCGCGAGGTCCCGCCCCTCCAGGCGGACCGTCCCGTCGGTCGACCGATCCAGGGCGCCGAGGATGTTGAGGAGCGTGCTCTTGCCGGTGCCGGAAACGCCGACGACGGCGACCGATTCGCCCTCCCGGACGGTCAGCTCGACGTCCTTGAGGACCATCGGGGCGCCCGACTCGGGCGGGCCGTACCGCTTCGCCACGTGCTCGGCTTCGAGCAGGACCGCGTCCTCAGCCATCCGTTACCTCCTCCGCCTGCCCAGCCGACATGAAGAGCTCCACCAGCTCGCCGGCGGCGCGGTCCATCGTGAATCGCTCCAGGACGGCCTGCCGGCCGCGCGCGGCCAGCTGGCGGGCCCGATCGGGGTCGAGCAGCAGCTCCTTCAGGCCCTCGGCCAGGGCCGCCGGGTCGTTCGGCTCGACCAGCAGCCCCCCGCCGGTCGCCTCCACCAGCTCCGCCACGGCCCCGTGCCGCGGCTCGACCACCGGCACGCCCGAGGCCAGCGCCTCCAGGACGTACGTCCCGAAGGCCTCGCCCTGTCGGATCGGCACGGCGAGCACCGAGAGCGAGCGGAGGAATTCGAGGCGTTCCGGGCGACCGAGGTTGGGCAGAATCTCGACCTCATCAGCCAGACCCCACCCGTCGATCCGCTCCCGGAGGTCCTCCAAGAACGGGTGGCTGCCGACCGTCTCGCCCCCGGCGGCCCGGAGCTTCAAGTTCGCCAGCCGCTCGTCCTGACGAAGCGTGTGCCAGGCGTCGACCAACAGGTCGAGCCCCTTCTCGGGGATCGCCGGCGACAGGAACCCGACGACCGGCGGCTCGGGCGGCGACTCCGCCACCTCGTACCCCGCCGGGTCGATGCCCCCGTGGACCGCGTGGACCCGCTCGGGCGGCAGGCCCAGCCGCTCGATCATCACGCGGCGGTAGTAGCGGCTCGACGCAACGAACAGGTCGACGTCGGCCGCCCTCTCCCGGACCGCCGCCCACGCCTCTTCACCGTAGGGCTCCGGCAGGCCGTCGAGGAACGTGTCCTCGTCCTGGAGCAGACAGGCGATGGACACGCCCAGTCGCTCCTTGGTCCGCCGCGCCAGGCCCAGCAGCAGCGCGTTGGAGAGGGCGACGATGTCCGGCCGGTCCTCGTACCCCGCCAGGTACGCGACCAGCCGGTCGAGCTCCTTGGCCTGGCGTCCGTGCTCGCCGCGGAGCATCGAGAGGGTCGTCTCGCCGAGGTCCGCGGCGCTGGTCATCGAGCTCTTCTTCGCCGCCCACCGCAGGAGCCGGCGCGAATCGAACGCCCGGTCGAGCCATCGCGGCGTGCGGCGGAAGAGGCCCGACTTCTGCTGAAGGTACACGTTGACGCCGCCGAAGAAGATCGGCGAATCGGTCGGCGAGGCCGCGTCGTCGGCCGTCAGCGGAAGGTAGAGCGGCACCATGTGGACCTCGTGGCCGAGCCGCTTCAGGGCGTCGAGGAGGTGGAAGTCGCGGAGACAGTTCTCGCAGTAGAACGCGTCGCAGGTGCCCGGGATGAGCTGGACGATCCGCACGGGCCCTCACTCCCCCTCCGAGGCGGGCGGGCCGAAGGCGAACAGGTTGCCATTGGTCGACCCGATCACGAGGCGGTCGCCCGCCACGGCCGGCGACGCCGTCACCCCGCCCCCCAGCTCGAACGACCATCGCTTCGTGCCGTCGGCCAGCGCCAGGACATAGAGGGACCCGTCGCCCGACCCGACGACGACCTCATCGCCGCAGATGACGGGGCTGGAGTCGACCTCGCCCCCGGTCTCGAACGTCCAGAGCGGCCGGCCGGTCCGGCGGTCCATGGCATGGACGAAACCGTCGCGGCTGCCCACGACGACGCGGTCGTCCGAGACCGCCGCCGAGGCGTAGAAGGCGTCGTCGGCCTCCGCGTATTCCCAGGCGATGCGGCCGGAGGAGAGGTCGGCCGCGACGAACGGCCCGTCCATCGTCCCGACGTAGGCGAAGCCGTCCCGCAAGGCGGGCGACGCGGCAACATAGCTTCCTACGTCGACGGCGGCCTTCTCGGCGCCGTCGGCGACCGACAGGACGCGGAGGACCGCGTCGCAGCCGCCGAAGACAACCCGTCCCTCGTCGACGGCGGGCCCCCCGTTGATGTAGTTATCCGCCTCATAGTGCCACAGCTTCTCGCCGGTCTCGGCGTCGAGGCAGTAGAGCCGGAAGTCGTAGCTGCCGACGAAGATGCGTCTGGCCTCGCCCCCGGGCGAGCGGGCCCAGTTGGCCGCCCCGACGATCTTGTCGCCCGTCTTGAAGGTCCACCGCTCGTCGAAGACCCACCGGGTCTCGCCGCTCGCCGCCTCGAACGCATACAGCGTGCCGTCCGTAGCGCCGACGCAGACGTTCCGGTCGAGAAGGAGGGCGGGAGCTTCGATGGCGCCGCCGAGCTGGGCGGACCAAGCCTTCTCGCCGTCGGCGAGCCTGACCGCGTAGAGCCGGCCCCGGGTCGACCCGACGAAGACGAGGCCGTCGCCGACGACCGCCGAGGCGACGATCCCGCCTTCGGCCTTGAACCGCCAGAGCAGCGTGAGGTCTTTCGGCAGCCGGCCGGGGGCGACGCCGGAGAGGGCCTGACCGCCGCGGAACTCCGGCCACTCCCGCTTCACCGGGGGACGCGAGGCGCCGTCACCGTCGCCGGCGGAGTCGACCTCGACGCAGGATGCGCCCGCGAGAAGCGCCGCCAGGGCGGCCGCGAACGCTGCACCTCTCCAGCTTGCCCTTTTCGTCATGCGATACCCATTTCGCTTGAGGCCGCCGTGCGCCTTCGTACAGCCCTTCTATCGTAAGGGCCGCTTAGGACGAGGACAAGCCCGCGGCCGCGGCCCGCTCCATCGCCGCCACGGTGAAGACGAGCGGATAGAGCCGCTCGAAGTACCACAGGCGGGCGAAGTAGAAGCCGATCGGCGCGGCGTCGAGCGTCTCGGTCTCCGCCGCGCGCTCGATGAGCCACCGCAGGCCGCGCCCCGCCGCCGACCGGACGTCCTCGGCGAGAAGCCCTTCGCCGCCGGATGGCCTCGCGCGGCCGGCAACCGCGGCCAGTGCTTCGACCGCCACGGCGGTCTCCTCGGTCGAGGGCTCGACGCCGCGGTCGCCGCCCCACCCGCCGTCGGCGCCTTGGGCCGCGACGAGCCACGCCGCGCCGCCAGCGAGCATCTCCCGGATGCCTGCTTCGCGCGCCTCCGACAGGTCGGCCAACGCCAAGACGACCCGCGCCGTGCCGTAGGTCGGGTTCGCCTCGTCGGGGGCCGCCTCGTTGCCGAACCAGAGGGGCCGCCACGCCCCATCGCCGCGCCGCGACCGGGCCAGGAACGCCAGGCCGCGGCGGAGGCCCGTCCGGACGCGGCGGCGGAGGCGGGCCGGCAGCGTGTCCTCCCACGCCGACCACGCTCGCAGCGCGTGGGCCGTCAGGTCCGCCGCGCTCCGGTCGAAGGGCAGGTTCCCCCACCCGCGGCAGAACGTGGGGATGCCCCCGTCGGCGTTCTGGAGGTCGAGCAGCCAGCGGCAGCCCTCGGCGGCCGCTCGGCGGACCCTCGGGTCCTTCGACGCAAGGAGGCGGAGCGCGACCAGCGCTCCGGCGGTATCGTCGGCGTCCGGCACGCCGCCCGGCAGGTCCGTCCAGGCCCAGCCGCCCGGGTCGGCGGCCGTGTAGGGGTGCCGCTCGGTGTGCTGCTGGTCGAGGAGCCAGTCGCGGATCGCCGCCCGGTCGTCTTCGCCGAGATAGTCGTCCAGCCCCCCGCCTGCCGCCAAGGCCCCGACCGACAGCGTCGTCACCCAGGTGGCGAGGTTCGTATCGATGGGCCAGCTCCCGTCGTCGCGGGCCCGGCTCCGGAGGAACGCGACGGCCCGGCGGCAGACCGTATGGTCGCGCCGGCCCATCCCGGCCAGGCCCATCGCGACGAAGCTCGTCAGCGGCACGGCCTCCAGGAACCCCCCGTCGGCCGGCTGCATCCGCTCGACAAGCCCGAGCGTCCGCCCGCGGAGCAGCTCCCGCAGGCCCCGCTTGAAGGGGCACCAGTGCGGCCGGTGGTGGTGCCGCACCTGCCCGATCGCCACCAGGGCCGGCAGGGCGTAGCTGACGACCGGCAGACGGAGCCACCGGAAGAGCCGCTGCGGCAGGGCGGCCAGCTCGAACGGCAGCTCCGGCACGAGCCGCCAGGCTTTCTCCGACGGGCCAAGCCGCCCCGCCAGGGCCAGCATCGTCAGGATCGGCGCGGAAAACGTGCTGTCCTTGCCGTAGGACTCGACGACCGCTGCGGCGAGGTCGGCCGGCTCGCGGCTGCCGACGCGCCGTTCGATCCATGCCTCGGCGGCCTCGCGCGTCGCGCGATGGACGCCGGCATCGCCGGCAGGGCCATAGGCCGCCCACACGAGGGCCGTGGTGCTCAGGTTCGAGGCGCTCCGGACGGTGTCGCCCCATCCGCCGTCGGCGTTGACATGGTCGGCGAGCCAGGCAAGGCCGTCCGCGATGAGGCGTGCGTGGGCCCGCGGGTCGGTCAGGGCGAGGGCCGTGCAGGCGGTCGCCGTGGCGAGGGCGCTGGCGGAGAGGCCGCCGATCCACCACCCGCCGGCGTCGCGCTCGGCCAGCAGGCGGGTCCGCAGCCGGTCGCGCGTTTCTTCCAGGTCGCCCATTTCATAACCGCGCGAACATGATATCACTCGCTCAGGTGTCCCAGCGCCAGCAGGCCGTACCAGGTGTACTCGCAGTCGGCCGTATCGTCGAAGGCGTGGCCCCGGAAGCCGCCCGCTTCCTCGCTCCAGACCGTGTCGAGGAACTCAAGACACGGCCGCCGCACCGGCCCGAGATCGACGCCGAGCCCCGCCAGGGCATGCAGGGCCGTCGCCGTCGAGAGGAGGTCCGGCACGGGCAGCCCCTCGGCCGCAACGAATCCGCCCCGAGGGGCGAGCCGCGCGAGGAGCCACCGGCCGACGCCCTCCTCGACCGGCCGCCCGAGGTGCCGGAGGAGCGTCGCGGCAGCGGTCGTCGCGGGCATCAGGCCCGCCGGTCGCCCAGGCTCGTTGGCGAACGCCCCGTCGGCCGTCCGAAGCGCATCGAGCGACTCGACGAGCCGCTCGGCGTCGGGCACCTCCCGGCCGAGGTCCTCGTAGGCCCCGGCCGCCAGGAACGCCCCGTAGGCCGTCCCGTGCGGGGCGCCGGCAACGTGCGAAAAGCCCCCATCAGCCGCCCGGTAACCGTTGAGCCGGACGGTGAGCGCCCGTTGCGCCCCCGCCGCCGGGCTGGCCTCCGGGCAATCGGCCCACAGGCGAGCCAGGCACGCCAGGTGCACGAAGTCCAGCTCCTCGCCCGAGCCGAAGCCACGGAGCCATCCGGGCAGCTTCTCGGGAAAGTCCCGGCCCAGGATCGCCAGGGCCTCGGCGCCGAAGACGGTGTAGTAGAGGTCGCTCGCGTCGGCCCGGCCGCGGAACCCTCCGTCCGGGTTGGCCTTGTCGGTCAGGAAGGCGACGACCGCGGGTGCGGCGTCACGCAGCCGGCTCGGCGCCGAGCGGGCGGCCCGAAGCATCTCGAGCCTCAAGGTCACCGATGGAGGTCCTTTCACCGTGGGAATCGAAGATGCGTCCGACGACCCGCCGGAGGAGCCCCTTCAGGTCGGCCCCGGCGAGCGGCTCCAGGGCCGCTACGGCCGCACTTCGATACCGGGCCATCAGGGCCTCGGCGTCCGGTCGGACGTGAAGGCCGGCCACGGCGCCCGCCAGGTCGCCTTCGGGCGACTCGCCGCCCCCCTGGCGCGACGCGGTACACCAGAGGTCGGCGAGCCGCTCCCGCACGGGGCCCGTGGCCTGCTCGTGTGCCAGGGCCAGGAGGATCGAGGGCCGGGCGGCCCAGGCGTCGCCGCCGGCGCGGCCGGTGTCGAAATCGTGCAGGTCGTCGCGGATCTGGTAGGCCACGCCGAGGGCCTGGCTGAACCGGTCCAGGGCCCGGAGCGTCTCGTCGTCGGCCCCGGCGGCGATGGCCCCGAGGCGGAGGGCCACCGCGAAGGCGGGCGAGGTCTTCTTGCGAAAGATGCTGATGACTTCGTCGGGCACGAGCGGCCGCGGGTCGCGGGCCCAGGCCAGCTCGGCCCCTTGTCCGCGGCAGAGCTCCAGGTGCGCCTCCGAGGCCGCCGCCAGCATCGCGGCCGTCACCTCGGCCCGGACGTCGGCCTCGGCGATCAGGCGGTACCCCTCGCCGATGAGGAAGTCGCCCACGTTCAGGGCGATCGGGATGCCGTGGGCCTGGTGGAGGGTCTTCTCGCCGTAGCGGAGGGCGTCGCCGTCCTCGATGTCGTCGTGGACCAGGCTGGCCTTGTGGAAGCACTCGACGGCGAGGGCCGTCCGCCGGACCGCCGGGGGCACCTCCGCGCCGGCCTCGGCGGCGAGCGCCCGCCAGGTGCCCGCCACGAGGAACGGCCGCCACCGCTTGCCCGAGCGGGCGAGCCAGTCGCGTGCAATCCGACCGGTCGCATCCGGGGCGGGGCCCAGCTCCGCCTCCAGCGCCTCGGGTGTGAACCAGGAGCCGACTTCCTCGCGGAGGGCGTCGAGGTCGAGCCGCCCCTCGGTCGCCGGGGCGGTCAGACCGATGGCGTCGCGGACCCAGTCGAGGTCGACCGTGGTGTTCGAGCATCTGTCGTAGAGCAGCGGCACGGCCTGGGCCGGCACCGCCGCCGCCTCCATCAGCGGGAACACCTGCTCCAGCGAGTCCAGGCAGCAGACGCCGATGACGGCCTGGATGCGGCCCGACTGGATCAGGGCCGACACCACGGCCGTGCCCTCGGAGACGAGGACGGCGTAGCCGAGGGCCTCGGCCTCCTCCTTCAGGTCGTGGATGGGACACCGGCCGCAGGACTTGCACACCAGGCCCAGCTCGTCGATGATGCCGCGGCACTCCCGCTCTTCGCGGAGGCACTTCGGCAGGAGCAGCAGCCGGCGGTCCATCGGCACGGCCGCAAACCGGTCCCGCCAGGCCTCGTTGTTCAGGACCACCGCCAGCCACTTGCGCAAGCCACCGTCGCCGTCGGCCCCCTCCAGCAGGCGGCCCGTGTGGGCGTACAGCTCGTTGTAGGAAAGGGGCGGCACGGGCCGGGCGGCCGCGACGTAACGGCGGGCGAGGTCGCGTAGGCGGTCCCGGTCGGCCTTGGTCGGGGGGACCTCCGGCTGAGTGGGCCGGTCCCGCCGGGTCGTCGCGCCTCGGCCTGTCCCCTGGCTCGTCTTTCTCATAGGCTCACCTCGCGATGCCCGGCCCCGCCCCGGGCGGAGCCCGGCCGCCGGCCGTCACGCGTACGCCCCGAACCCGAAGTACCAGTGCTTCTTGGCGAACCGGTAGAACCAGTGGGTCTCGGGGATCGCCGCGCCGGGCACATTATGGCTCGTGCGGCACCGCATCGCCATCAGTTCTTCGCGGCCGGTGCCCCGGCCGGTCGTGTCGCGGGCCCCCTGCTCCCGGACGAACCGCTCCAGCAGGTCGGGCCGCTCCAGGAGTACGCAGCCCGGCGTCGTCTCGGCGGCAAACCGCCGGAACCCCCGCAGGAACGCCGAGCCGCCGACCGTCGCGTACACGTCGCCGTTGTCGTGGACGTTCTCGGCGGCGAACTGGATGGGCGGACAGGGCTCGATGTCGCTCATGGGGTTGATGTGGCAACTGATGCCCGCCGCCGCCGGGCAGACGGCCCGCCCCTCGGCGTCCCAGTAGGCATCGACGATCGCGAGCGGGGACCGGCTCCGCTGCCGGACGATGAAGCGGCGCAGCCGCACGATCTCGTCGGGCTCGAGGGCAAGATCGGGCCGCGGGTCCGGGCCCACGGGCCGATAGATGTAGTACCAGAGGTAATGCACGCCCCGCTCCACCAGCGATCGGAGAAAGCGGTCGGTGACCAGGTCGTCGATGTTCGACCGGCAGACGCTGGTGGCGACCCCCGTGATGAGGCGGTGCCGGCGGCAGGCGTCCAGACCGTCGAGGGTGCGGCGAAGGACGCCGCGTCCGCCGCGGCGCTCGTCGCTGACGCCCTCGGCGCCTTCGATGCTCACCAGGGGGGTGACGTTACCCAGGCGGCGCATCGTCCGGGCCACCTCGTCGGTCAGGAGCGTCCCGTTCGTGAAGACCTGGAAGTAGCAGTCGGGATGGCGCTCGAGGACCGCCCACAGGTCGGGATGCAGGAGCGGCTCGCCGCCGAGGATGCCGTAAAAGAAGTTCCCCCGCCGCTTGCTCTCGCGAAGGATGCGGTCGAGAGTCGGGGCGTCGAGGTCGGCGCCGCGGCCGCTACAGCCGACCCAGCAGCCCTGGCAGCGGAGGTTGCACCGGGTCGTGACGGAGATGAAGAGGAACGCGGGGAACGCGTCGCCGCCCGGCCGGCAAAACCGGCGGCTGGCCCGGACGCCTTTCAGGCCGAAGTTCCAGACAAATTTCCCGAGCAGGCGGGGGTCTGTCTCGAGGACCATCCGCTTGGCCAGGTCAAGGAGCATGCGTCAGCTCGTTTCTATCACGAACGGCAACGACTTTCCGCAGAGACGGCAACGGCCGCCACATTTCGCAGAAGAAACAACGGCCACGACACCGGCCGTCCACAGATTTCGCAGATTTCGCGGATTTCGCAGATTAAAAAACAGGCCCAGATCAAGAGACGAAAAGGGCCAGAGACCGTGGAAGCCGGTGCAGTTGTACTCTCTAGTTTTCGTTCTTGTTGTCATCTGCGCAATCTGCGTCATCTGCGGACGGCGGTTGCTGTTTTTCGCGCAAGGCGTTGGCGGCCACGTCGGGCTCGACGCCGAGGCGTTCGAGGAGGTCGCCCATGCAGGAGCACCGGCGGCGCTCTTGCTCGGCCTGCTCGCGGTCGGGCCCCTCGGCGAAGCGGCCGGGGGCGCCGGCGCCGCTGCGGGCCCGGAGCTTCGCATGGACGTCGCCCGCCAGGATCGACGCCAGGTCGACCTTCACCGGCTCGCGGGCGGCGTCCTCGGCCGTCACCTCCGCCCCGTTGATCGGCGGCGACGCGTACTTCGGGAACATGATCGCCACCTCCGGGCAGACCCGGGCGCACACCGGGCAGTTCGTCTTGCACTTCTCCGGGTGCTCCACGACGACCCGCCCGGAGTCGTCCACCCCGAAGACGCCGAACAGACAGAACTCCAGGCACTGCCGGCAGCCGATGCACCGGTCGTAGTCGATCACCGGGAACCAGGGGACCCAGCTCCCCGGCTCGGGCACGAGGAGCGACTCGACGAGCGACGCGTTGCACGCACAGCCCCCCGAGGCACACGTCGCCCCCTCGAGCAGCTTCTCCGTGATCTCCGACGCCGGCTGCGACCGCATATCCAGCAGCTCGACGCCCGTCTCCGGCAGCGGCGCCCCGGCGCAGTCGAACAGCCATCGGACCGCCCGAGGATGGCAGGCCAGGACTGCCGCCGGGCCCCCCGAGGCGACCGCCTTCAGCGTCGGGTCCCGCCGGGCAGCCAGGCCGCAGAGGTCCGGCACCGGATCGAACGGCACGCCGAGGGAGCTCAGGACCCGCACGACCGACGACTTGACCTCCTCGGGCAGGACGTCGTCGTAGTACGAACAGTGGCAATAGAGGATTCGCTTCGCGTCGGTCATGGTCCGCCCTTCACGTCGAGACAGACGAGCGTGCCTTCGTGGCTGCGGCAGTAGACCCGGCCGTCCAGAAGGACCGGGTACGTCCAACACCGGCCGTCGAGGACCTTGGCCCGGGCGACGGGCCGGTAGCCGTCCGGCGAGGCGTCGGCGACGAGCAGGCGGCCGCCGTCGATCATCGCGACGATCTTCCCGTCGGCAATCATGAGGCCACCCGACGGCATGTCGTCGGCGGCCCACTTCACGCGCCCCGTGGCGAACTCCATGCACACGAGGCGCGACCGGCCCGACCCCTGCTGGCCATCGAAGCCATACAAGTGGCCCTCGTACAGGACGCTGTTGTTGCAGTGGTTCCGCATGTCACGGTGCTCGTAAACCGGGCGGAGCCGACGGTTGTCAACCTGAAGCAGGGAGCACCCACGGTTGTAGCCCGACGAGATGAAAACGCGATCGCCCGAGACGACCGGCGTAGCGGCGTTGACGTCCCACCGCGTGGTCCAGTCGAAGCCCATCGCCGGGGCCTTGGCCGCCAGGTCGACGAGCGTCAGGCCGTTGATGCCGAAGGCCGTCACGTAGGTCCGGCCGCCGGCCTCGATGAGGACGGGCGAGGAGTAGCTGGCCTTGTCCTGGCCTGCCGCCCAGGCCAAGGCGCCGCTCTTTCGGTCGAAGGCCAAGACGCGGCCGACGTCGAGGATCAGGTTGTCCCCGTGGACCAGGGGCGAACAGGCCAGCCCCCAGTTGGTCTTGGCCTGGGTCACGCCGAACTCGCGCTTCACGTTGTGCTGCCACTGGACCTCGCCGGAGGCGGCGTCGAGGCAGAACAGGTGTCCGTCGCGGCTGAGGGTGTAGACCCGGCCGTCGTGGACGGTGGGGGTCATCCGCGGACCGGGATAGCTGCCCGCCTTGCAGTCGTAGGTGTGCTGCCAGAGGACGCGGCCGGAGGCGGCGTCGAGGCACCAGACGATATCCTGGTTGTCCCGGTTGCCCATGGTGTAGAGGCGGCCCTCAACGATCGAGACCGAGGAGAAGCCGACGCCCAGGGAGGTCCGCCAGAGCGGCTTCGGGCCGGCGTCGGGCCAGTTCGTGGTCCATCCGGTCTCGGTGGAGACGCCGTCTCGGTTCGGCCCGCGCCACTGGGGCCAGTCGGCGGCGGGCGCGTCGAGCGCGCCCTCGGCGAAGACCAGGACCGCGATCAGTGCGGTCGCGCCCGCGCGTGCCCATCGACGTACCGCCACTCTCGGGTCGCTCATGCGGGGTTCTCCTTCGCGGTTCGTGCAGGCCCCTCTTGGGTTCAACGCGGTCGGCAAGCGCAGGTGCCGCGCGTTGCGGACGGTACGACGGCCGATGCCCTGGCCGGCCCCCCGTAGGCAGCAATTCCCCGCTCCCGGCGTGCAACGTATCCTAGGTGCGGCGCGGGCGGGGGTCAATCCCGGTCGCCGGGCCGGGGCGACGGGTCCTTCCGACACGGGTGCCGGTCGCGGTGTGTCGTCAGTGCCGCAGGCACGGCTCGACTGTAGCCACGGGCGCGAGTTCGTGGCTATGCGGTCCGACATGAGTCCTGCAAAGTCTCTGCGCGGCGGGTCTGGAGCACCCGCCGCGTGCAAGTGCTCCTTTGCGCGATGGTTGCAGAGAACCACCGCGCAAGACTCGTGTCGGGTCGCTTAGACAACAACTCGCCCTCTCGAAGGGACGCCGTTGCAGCTGGCGGAGCCGACGGAAACGGACCTCTCGCCGAGACCCGTAATCACGCCGCAACCGTCTCGTCGAGGTGAAAAGCTCCGGCAACACGGTCGCCGAGTACTATTATGACGGCATGAATCGGCGCGGCGTCCCGAAGGCCGTCAAGGACGGGGCCAACTGGGACCGGACGGACTACTATTACAGGACCTCCTGGCAGGTGGTCGAGGAGCGGTTCGAGGACGACCAGGGCACGGCCGCGCCCGTCGCGACGGGCGTCAAGTACCAGTACGTCTGGGGGGCCCACTACATCGACGCGCCCGTCCGGCGGGACGAGGACACGGACTCCGACGGCGACTGCACGGACGCGGGCGGCAGCGAGACGCTCGGCTACGTCTACGATGCGAACTTCAACGTCGTGGCCGTGACGAGCGGCCCCTCCGACACGAAGGAATCGGCCGTTGCCCTCAGAATTGCCCTCAAATCCGAGCTCAAGCCAGTAAGAAATCGTGCCGGGACAGCAACGCGCCGAGAGAACGGAAGTCTTTAACCTTGCCCGACTTGAGCTCCTCCCCCTCACCCCCGCCTTCGCCAAGGCTACGGCGGGCGGGCAGGCACCCTCTCTCCCGCCAGGGGAGACCGACAGAGGCAGCCAAAGCGGCCCGTTCGACTCCCCCGCCGGACCGGGCGGCGGAAAAACGCTTGGGACGGGCCCGTTCGACCCTTATCATAAGACGCTAACAATTCCCGCAGCAGGGGTAAGGGGCCGCCCTCCAGGGGTCTGGGGGTGCGGCGGCGCAGACACGCCGACGGAGGGAGAGGGTGACTCCGGAGCACTCAGCCACGCGGAACCACGAGATCGACGTCGAACGGAAGGTCCGCGAGCTGTCGCTGCTGTTTGAGATCAGCCAGGTCCTCGACCGGACCCTGGAGCTGGAGCAGGTCTTCATGCCCGTCCTGGAGGCCATCTCCAACCACATGGGCATGGTCCACGGGACCCTGTCGCTGGTGAACCGGCAGACGGGCGAGGTCCGGGTGGCCGCCGGCATCGGCCTCTCGTCGAAGCAGCAGGAGCGGGGCCGGTACCGGATCGGCGAAGGCGTCACAGGCAAGGTCGTCGAGACGGGCCGGCCGGCCATCGTCCCCCGCGTCAGCGAGGAGCCCCTGTTTCTGGACCGGACGGGCGTCCGCGACGGGCTGGAGCGGCGGGACATCTCGTTCATCTGCGTCCCGATCAAGCTCGAGGGGCAGGTCATCGGGACGCTCAGCGCGGACCGGCTGTTCGCCGACGGCATCTCGCTGGAGGAGGACGTGCGGCTGCTCTCGATCATCGCGTCGATGATCGCCCAGGCCGTGCGCCTGCGGCAGCAGGCGCAGGAGGAGCGGGAGCGGTTGCTGGCCGAGACGACCCGCCTGCGGCACGAGTTGGAGGAGCGGTTCCGCCCGGCCAACATCATCGGCCGCTCCAAGGCCATGCAGACGGTCTACGACCTGGTGGTTCAGGTCGCCAAGTCCAGCGCGACGGTCCTCCTCAGGGGCGAGAGCGGCGTGGGAAAGGAGCTGGTGGCCCACGCCATCCACTACAGCAGCCCCCGGGCGTCGAAGCCGTTCGTCCGGGTCAACATCGGGGCCCTGCCCGAGTCGATCGTCGAGAGCGAGCTGTTCGGCCACGAGAAGGGGGCCTTTACGGGGGCGGTGACCCAGCGGAAGGGGGACTTCGAGGTGGCCGACGGGGGGACGATCTTCCTGGACGAGATCGGCGACCTGTCGGCGAACACGCAGATCCTGCTCCTGCGCGTCCTCCAGGAGAAGGAGTTCCGCCGCGTGGGCAACAGCCAGACCTTGCGGACCGACGCCCGGGTCATCACGGCGACGAACCGCGACCTGGAGGCCCTGGTGGAGCGGGGCGAGTTCCGCCAGGATCTGTACTACCGGCTGAACGTCTTTCCGATCCACGTGCCGCCCCTGAGGGAGCGGAAGACGGACATCCCGCTGCTGGCGGACCATTTCGTGGAGAAGTACAACAAGGCCCACAGCAAGCGGGTCCGCCGCATCTCGACGCCCGCCATCGACATGCTGATGAGCTATCACTGGCCGGGCAACGTCCGGGAGCTGGAGAACTGCATCGAGCGGGCCGTCCTGCTGACCGAGGACGACGTCATCCACGGCCACCACCTGCCCCCGACGCTCCAGACGGCCGAGGCCAGCGGCACGACGCCCACGAGCAACCTGGAGGCGGCCCTGAACGCCGTGGAGCGGGAAATGGTGCTGGATGCCCTGAAGAGCTCGCGGGGGAACATGGCCCAGGCGGCCCGATCGCTGGGTGTGTCGGAGCGGATCATGGGCCTTCGGGTGAAGAAATACGGGATCGAGCTGAAGCGGTTTCGTACCTGAGCGTCGTTGCGGCGGCCATGTCCTACATTTCTGTGGCTTCCCGCCATGCGATCCCCTGCCGTGAAGTGGACATCAGTCTGCCGTAACTCTTTGTCTCCCATAACCTTACGCGAGCGACGCCGATTTCTCGGGCGCGATTGGCACGTCCCTTGCACCTGAGGGCACCGACTGCCCGTGCCGGGGCGGTTCGTGCTCTGTGACATCGGACGCCTGAGGTGCTGCGGATACCGGCACGCCGAAATGCGCCCGTGCCCGCCGGGTAGCTCCGGCCACCGCAGCCGGCGCCGCACGCGAGGCGCGCCGGCGCTGAACGCCGCGCGAAAAGTGCGCCGGCACAAAAAGGGGGCCCGGGTTCGTTTCCGGACACCGCGCGGAAAAAGGTGCTGGATCCGTTTCTGTGATGGACCCGTTTTTGTGACGGCCGGCACGACGAGGGAAAAGGCCCCGACTCGAGAAAGTGGCCCGGACCCTTGCCCCGTGGGGGGGCGCAGGGGGCTGGCAAATGGGGGCAGTGGACCCCCTCCGGGGGTCCGGAAAAGGGCCGTCGGCACCCCAGCGGGGTGGCACAATTGTGTTAATCGCCTGCACAATCGCGCGAGAGGAACGAACAATGGATCGATTCGCATTGACGGCGCTGGTCGCCTGTCTGGTCTTCGGCCTGCCCGCCCCCGCGGCGGCGGCCGAGTATGGAGAGTCCCCCGCCTCGGCCCCTGCCCTGGCGGGCGTTCCCCCCGAAGGGGCCCTTGAACCCCCCGACGGGGGCCCCTGGTCCCTCAGCTTCGACCTCACCTACAACTCGAAGTACGTCTGGCGGGGCATCGACGTGACCGAAGACCCCGTCGTGCAGCCCGCCGTCACGGTCGCCTACGAGGGGCTCTCGCTGAACGTCTGGGCCAACATCGACACGACCGACACGAACGACTTCGAGTGGCAGGCCCTCGAGATCGACTACACCCTCGACTACTCGTTCAGCTACAAGATGCTGAACTTCTCGATCGGCGGCATCCACTACCAGTTCCCCCAGGCCCATGTCTTCGACACGACGGAGGTCTACGCCGCGGTCGGCGTCGACTGCCCCTGCGCCCCGACGCTGACGGTCTACCAGGACCTCGACGAGCACGACGGCACGTACCTCGTCTTCTCGGTGGGCCACACCTTCGAGGAGGTCTGGAAGCCCGCCGAGGACGTGGCGATGTCGGTGGACCTGGCGGCGAGCGCGGCGTGGGGCTCGCGGAAGCACAACGAGTTTTACTACGCCCCGGGCGTCGGGTCCGGCTTCGCCGACGCCACCGTCTCGGTCGGCCTGCCCTTCCAGATCGGAGAGCGGGTGACGCTGACGCCGGCGGCCAGCTACGCCTGGTTCCTCGACGACGACCTGGGCGCGGTGGGCAACCGGGACGCCTTCTGGGCGGGCCTGACATTGAGCGTGGCCTTCTGAGCCCTGGCCCGCGCGGCATCCGGGAGAGGACTCCGAAAGCACCCCACGAGGAAGGGACGGTCCATGAGAACGGCGCGACTCATCCTGGCAGGCTTGGCGGCGCTGGGGCTGACAGCCTCAACGGCGCGAGCGGAGACGGGCCCCCTCACCCCCGAAGCGCTCTCCGACCAGCTCCAGACCAACGTCAACATCGTCTGGACGTGCGTGGCGGCGTTCCTGGTCTTCTTCATGCAGGCCGGATTCGCCATGGTCGAGGCGGGCTTTACGCGGGCCAAGAACGCCGTCAACATCCTGATGAAGAACCTGATGGACTTCTCGGTCGGGACGCTCGCGTTTTTTCTGGTGGGCTTCGGCCTGATGTTCGGGGCGTCGAACGGTCTGTTCGGCACGTCGCACTTCGCCCTGCGGGGCGCGGAGGCCGGCGGCTGGGAGTTCACGTTCCTCATCTTCCAGACCGTGTTCGCGGCCACGGCGGCGACGATCGTCTCCGGGGCCATGGCCGAGCGGACCCGGTTCGTCGGCTACCTCCTCTACAGCGCTGCCATCACGCTCCTGATCTACCCCGTCTTCGGCGGGTGGGCCTGGGGGAACCTGCTGATCGAGGGCAACCGGGCGTGGCTGGCGGACCTGGGGTTCCTCGACTTCGCCGGCTCGACGGTCGTCCACTCCGTGGGCGGGTGGCTGGCGCTGGCCGGGGCCATCGTCCTCGGCCCCCGCATCGGCAAGTACGGCCCCGACCGGCGGCCCCGGGCCATCATGGGCCACAACCTGCCCCTGGCCGCCCTGGGCGTCTTCATCCTGTGGTTCGGCTGGTTCGGCTTCAATCCGGGCTCGACCACCGTCGGCGACGGCTCGATCGGCTACATCGCCGTCACGACGAACCTGGCCGCAGCGGCCGGTGCCGTGACGGCCATGGCGACCGCGTGGCTCGTTCTGGGCAAACCGGACGCCTCGATGGCCCTGAACGGGGCTCTGGCCGGCCTGGTGGCGATCACGGCCGGGTGCGACGGGGTCTCGCCCCTCGGGGCGGTGGCCATCGGCCTGGCGGCGGGTGTCCTGGTGGTCCTCTCGGTACTGGCCATCGACCGCATCCTCAAGGTCGACGACCCCGTCGGTGCGGTCAGCGTCCACGGCGTCTGCGGTGCCTGGGGAACGCTGGCCGTGGGCCTTTTCAACACCGAGTCCGGCCTCTTCTACGGAGGGGGTGTGGGGCAGCTCGGGGTGCAGCTACTGGGTGCGGGCACGGCGTTCGTGTGGGCGTTCGGTCTGGGCCTCGGGCTGTTCTTCGCGATCTCCAAGACGGTCGGCCTTCGCGTCAGCCGCGACGAGGAGCTACGGGGCCTGGACATCGGGGAGCACGGCATGGAGGCCTACGGGGGCTTCCAGATCTTCACGACGACTTAGTACTACAACGCCACTTGCCGCGCGGCGGCCTTCCCAGGCCGCCGCGATCGGGCCTGAAGCGAGTTTCTGGCGGCCTGGGAAGGCCGCCAGGCGGGATGAAGTAGCGAACTGGCGTTGTCGTATTAGGCCGGTGCGGGGAGTCCATGGCACTGTAGAAGGGGCTGGCACGGCCTTCCGGGAGGGCGGAACACGGAACCGCTTCGACATCCGGGTAGGCATCCGCCGGGGGGCTTAGACCCGGGGTCTGCGTGCAAGCACTTAGTCAGTAAGGACTTACGCCGTTCCGTTCGCCTGTGGCACGCGCTTTGCGAAAGCAGGTGCCTATTGACGCGGCCCATGCAGCCGCACGGCGCCCGCCACGCGAAGCCGCGGACCCAAGCGAAAGGAGACCGTCCTGTGAAACGCATCGCCGCCATCGTCGTCGTGCTCGGTGTCGTTCTGGCCGCCGGGGGGCCCCTCTGGGCCGCCGAGCCGGCCGCCGAGCCGGGCCTGGACCGGGTCGGGCGGGCCGTCGACACCGTCTGGGTGCTGGTGGCGGCGTTCCTGGTCTTCTTCATGCAGGCGGGGTTCGGCCTGGTCGAGGCCGGTTTCATCCGGGCCAAAAACACATGCAACATCCTGATGAAGAACTGGCTCGACTACTGCGTGGCCAGCGTCATGTTCTTTCTGGTAGGCTACGCCTTCATGTTCGGCTCCGGCAACGGCCTTATCGGGACGAGCGGCTTCGCCCTGCTCGGGGCACCCGCCCAGGACGTGCCCCTGTGGAGCCACTGGCTGTTTCAGGCGGCGTTCTGCGGGGCGGCGGCGACGATCGTCGCCGGCGGCATGGCCGGACGCATGAAGTTCCCCGCCTACCTGATGTATACCGTGGTCGTCAGCGCGGTGGTCTACCCCGTCATCGGCCATTGGGTCTGGGGCGGCGGCTGGCTCGTGGCCGAGGACTATGGCCTGGGGTTCTTCGACTTCGCCGGCTCGACAGTCGTCCACGCCACGGGCGGGTGGATCGCCTTCGTTGGTACGATCCTGCTCGGCCCCCGGATCGGCAAGTACATGACCAAGGGGAACGCCCGGAAGATCAACGCCATCGCGGGCCACAGCATCCCGCTGGCAGCCCTCGGCGTGTTCATCCTGTGGTTCGGCTGGTTCGGCTTCAACCCCGGCTCGACGCTGGGCGTCAGTGGCGAAGGGGCGGCGGACTTGGCGGCCCTGGTGGCGATGAACACGAACCTGGCCGCCGCCGCCGGCGCCGTCTCGGCCATGGTCTCGGTCTGGATGCTCTTCGGCAAACCCGACCTGTCGATGACGATGAACGGGGCCCTGGCGGGCCTGGTGGCGATCACCGCCCCGTGTGCCTGCGTCGCCCCGGGGGCGGCCCTGGCCATCGGCGCGGTCGGCGGCGTCGTGGTTACCTTCGGCGTCACGTGGCTCGACCGCATCGGCGTCGACGACCCCGTCGGGGCCGTGCCGGTCCACGGGATGAACGGCGTCTGGGGTACACTGGCGGTGGGCCTTTTTGGCCGGACGATGATCGACGGCGTCGAGACAGGCCTGGCGCGGGAAGGGTTGTTCTTCGGAGGCGGCGTCGCCCAGCTCGGCGTCCAGCTCCTGGGTGTCCTTTGCGTCAGCGCGTTCGCCATGGGCACGATGGGCCTGGTCTTCTACGCCATCAAGCGGACGGTCGGCCTGCGCGTCAGCCGCCAGGAGGAGCTGCGGGGCCTCGACATCGGGGAGCACGGCATGGAGGCCTACGCGGGCTTCCAGATCTTCACCACCACCTGATCCGGGAAGGAGGGAGCACCCGTGAAACTAGTCATCGCTTACATTCAGCCCGAGAAGCTGGGCGACGTCAAACAGGCCCTTTACGAGCGGGAGGTCTACAAGATCTCCGTCACGAACGCCATGGGCTGCGGCCAGCAGCGGGGCTATACCGAGTCGTACCGCGGCGTCGAGATGGAGGTGAACCTCTTGAAGAAGGTCCGCCTGGAAATCGCCGTCAACGAAGACTTCGTCAAGCGGACGATCGACGGTATCATCACCGGGGCCCGGACGGGCCAGATCGGCGACGGCAAGATCTTCATCCTGGATCTGCCGGAGTGCATCCGGATTCGGACGGGCGAAAAGGGCAACCTGGCGATCGGCTGAGCCAGCTGGCCCTACAGTCGCGTAGGATTTGGCAGACCCAGCCTACGCAAATGTAGGGCCGTTGCCGCCCGGCATCGGCCCGAGCACGCCGCTCACTGCCCTCCGGGGGCGTCCCCGGCAGACCAAAGAGACACCGAAAAGACACTAAGTGTCTTTTTCTGAGCGCTAAGTCATCGTAGGACAAGGGGTTATGGCGGCAAAAAAGACACTTAGTGTCTTTTCCAGCGGTGGAGCGAGGAAGGGGAGGCGGGCAGACCCGGCGTTTGGCACCAGGTTTGCTATATAGCGTGGCAAGCCAGGCCCGCCAAGGGCCATAATCTCGAACCTGCGCCATTGGGGCCAAGGACACGGCGCACCGACCACGCAATGGGCACGGCCCGGAAGGAGCACACGATGAGCGACGTCGAACGAAGCGACATCGAGAAGGCGTTCCTGAAGGTCGAGACGCCGGAGCAGTTCTTCGCCACCTGCAAGAAGCACGGCGTCGAGATGGCGGACCTGAAGTTCACGGACCTGTTGGGAAGCTGGCAGCACTGCTCGTTTCCCGTCGAGACGTGGGACGAGGGGACGTTCGAGGAGGGGGTCGGGTTCGACGGGTCCAGCATCCGGGGCTGGCAGGGCATTCACGTCTCGGACATGATGGCCGTCCCCGACGCCGCCACCGCCCGCATCGACCCGTTCTTCGCCCGTCCGACGGTCAGCGTCATCGCCAACATCGTCGACCCGATCACGCGGGAGGACTACACCCGCGACCCGCGGCACGTGGCCCGCAAGGGCGAGGCGTACCTGAGGAAGACGGGCGTCGCCGACACGTGCCACATCGGGCCCGAGCCGGAGTTCTTCATTTTCGATCAGGTCCGGTTCCAGCAGAACCAGCACACGGGGATGTACGAGATCGACTCGGTCGAGGGGGCTTGGAACAGCGCCCGGTTCGAGGAGCCGAACCTTGGCTACAAGCCCAGCTTCAAGGGGGGGTACTTCCCCGTCAGCCCGACCGACACCTTCCACGACCTGCGGGGCGAGATGGTCTACGCCATGCGCAAGATCGGCATCCGCGTCGAGGCCCACCACCACGAGGTGGCCACCGCCGGCCAGGCCGAGATCGACATGGAGTACTCGCCGCTGCTGAAGATGGGCGACCAGTTTATGTGGTATAAGTACATTATCAAAAACGTCGCCAAGCAGCACGGCAAGACCGTCACGTTCATGCCGAAGCCGGTCTTCGAGGACAACGGCAGCGGCATGCACACGCACTTCTCGCTGTGGAAGGGCGGCAAGCCGCTCTTCGCCGGCGAGGGCTACGGGGGGCTGTCGGAGCTGGGACTGCACGCGGCCGGGGGCATCCTGAAGCACGCCCCGGCGATCCTCGCCTTCGCCGCGCCGACCACGAACTCCTATCGCCGCCTCGTCCCCGGGTTCGAAGCCCCGGTCAACCTGGTCATGTCGGCCCGGAACCGCTCGGCCGGCATCCGCATCCCGATGTATTCGCCCAGCCCCAAGGCCAAGCGGCTCGAGTTCCGCTGCCCCGACCCGACGTGCAACGGGTACCTGGCGTGGACGGCGATGCTGATGGCCGCCCTGGACGGCATCGAGAACGCCATCGAGCCGGGCGAGACCCTCGACCGCGACATCTACGAGATGACCCCCGAGGAGCTGGCCCAGTACCCCAAGACGCCCGGCTCCCTGGAGGAGGCCATCGACGCCCTCGAAGGCGACCACGCGTTCCTCACCAAGGGCAGCGTGTTCACCGACGACCTGGTCGAGGGCTGGATCGAGTGGAAGCGGGAAAACGAGCTTCAGGAGCTGGCCCTTCGGCCGCACCCCTACGAGTTCCACCTGTACTACGACAGCTAGCGGCGCGCGGCCCGCAAGCGGGCCGGCGAAACGCGCCGGTCGAAGCGTTGGCGCGAGCCACGACATCGGCATCGACAGGAGACGAGAGGGTCGTGTCCCCTCTTGCGTGGCCAAGGGGGCGCCTCACGGTGGGGCGCCCCCGCGGTTCGGCGTCGGCGAGGACCGGCCCTGAGGGGCCCCGGGGGGCCCGGTCAATTCGCTTGCTCGATGGCCCGATACCACGAAGAATGGAGCCTGGGGTGACGTAGACGAAAGCCGTACCACGATGACCACGCAACGGACACGACCGACAGCCGCCGGTGCCCGGCGGGCGCGGGGGGCGTACGACCCCGCCTTCGAACGGGACGCCTGCGGTGTGGGATTCGTCGCCCGCCTCGACGCCCGGCCCCATCACCAGGTCGTCCGAGACGCCGTCCGGGTGCTCGTCAACCTGGAGCACCGGGGGGCCGTCGGCGGCGACAAGGCCACCGGCGACGGCGCGGGGCTCCTGCTGGGCATTCCTCACGCGTTCTTCCGCAAGGCCGCCCGGGGGCTGGGCTTCGCCCTGCCCGACCCCGGCGCGTACGCCGTCGGCATGGTGTTCCTGCCGACCGACCCGGCGGCGGCCGAGCGGTGCACGGCCGCCTTCGGGAAGGCCGTCGCCGAGGCCGGGGGCGAGCTGCTGGGCTGGCGCCACGTGCCCACCACCGGCGGCCACCTGGGCGAGCTGGCCCGGGCGACCCAGCCGGTCGTCCGCCAGGCGTTCGTCGGCCCCGGCCGGACGCCCCTCGAGACCTTCGAGCAGCGGCTCTACGTGCTCCGCCGCTCGGTGGAGAAACGGGTCGCCTCCTGGACCGACGTCGACGCCAGCCGGTTCTTCGTCCCGAGCTTGTCGAGCCGCACGGTGTGCTACAAGGGCATGCTGAGCGGGTCGCAGCTCATGCAGTTCTACCCGGACCTGGAGGATGGCGACTTCGAGACGGCGTTCTCGGTGATCCACCAGCGGTACTCGACGAACACGTTCCCCACGTGGCCGCTGGCCCAGCCGTTCCGGATGCTGGCCCATAACGGCGAGATCAACGCCCTCCGCGGCAACGTCAACCACATGCGGGCCCGGGAGGCGGACCTCGCCTCGCCCGTCTTCGGCGACGATATCGGGAAGCTCCTGCCGATCATCGTCGAGGGCGGCAGCGACTCGGCCATGTTCGACAACGCCCTGGAGCTGCTCGTCATGGCGGGCCGGAGCCTGCCCCACGCGGCCATGATGATGGTGCCGGAGGCGTGGGGGACGAAGTTCCAGATGGGGGCCGACAAGCGGGCCTTCTACGAGTACCACGCCGCCATCATGGAGCCCTGGGACGGGCCCGCCGCCCTGGTGTTCACCGACGGTCGGTACATCGGGGCGACGCTCGACCGCAACGGCCTGCGGCCGTGCCGCTTCACCGTCACGCGGGACGGCTACGTCGTCCTGGCCTCCGAGACCGGCGTTCTGGAGTTCGAGCCCGAGCGGGTCCTCCGCTTGGGCCGCCTTCAGCCGGGCAAGATGCTCCTGGTGGACCTGGAGCAGCACCGGATCGTCCCGGACAACGAGATCAAGGGGAAGATCTCGCGGCAGCGGCCCTACCGGCGATGGGTCAACGACCACCGGATCGAGCTGCGGGGCCTCCTGGGCCCCCCCGAAGCCCCCCACGAGACGCCCGAGGCCCTGCTCCGCAAGCACCACGCCTTCGGCTACACCGAGGAAGAGCTGCGGATGATCGTCGCCCCGATGGCCTCGCGGGGGCAGGAGCCCGTCGGGTCGATGGGCAACGACGCGTCGCTGGCGGTCCTGTCGGACCGGCCGCAGCTCCTGTTCGCCTACTTCAAGCAGCTCTTCGCCCAGGTGACGAACCCGCCGATCGACCCCCTGCGGGAAGAGCTGGTGATGTCGCTGATGCGGTTCATCGGGCCGGAGCGGAACCTGCTGGACGAGACGCCCGAGCACTGCCGCCGCCTCAAGCTCCACCACCCGATCCTGACGGGCGAAGACGTGGCCCGGCTCCGCAGCGCCCACCACCCGGACGTCGTCGCCCGCGACATCGACATGCTGTTCGGGGCGGGCAGCGGCAGGGCGGGCCTGGAGGCCGCCCTGGAGGGCATCTTCCGCCAGGCCGAGGCCGCCATCGCCGACGGCGCCACGGTCCTCATCCTGACGGACCGCCACATGGACGCCGACCGTGCGGCCATCCCCGTCCTGCTCGCGACGGCCGGCCTGCACCATCACCTGACTCGCCGGGGCCTGAGGACGCGGGCGGGCATCGTCGTCGAGACCGGCGAGGCCCGCGAGGTCATGCACTTCGCCCTGCTCGTCGGGTACGGCGCGGGGGCGATCTGCCCGCACGTCGCGCTTGCCACCGTGACGCGGATGGCCGAGGAGGGGCGGCTCGACCACCCGAAGCTCCCGGAAGAGGCCGCCGACTCCTACATCACCGCCGTCAAGAAGGGCCTCCTCAAGACCTTCAGCCGCATGGGCATCTCCACGATCCGGAGCTACTTCGGGGCCCAGATTTTCGAGGCGGTGGGCCTGGCCCGCGTTCTGGTGGACAAGTACTTCTGCGGCACGACCTCCCGCGTCGAGGGGGTGGGCCTGGAGGAGGTCGCCGCCGAGGCCGAGGCCCGCCATCGCGAAGCCTTCCCGGCCGACGGCCGCCCGTCGCCCCTGCTGGACGTCGGCGGCGACTACCACGTCCGCCGCGGCGGCCAGAACCACCTCTGGACACCGGAGGCGATCTACAAGCTCCAGCACGCCACCCGCACCGACGATTACGCCACCTTCAAGGAGTACACGCGGCGCATCGACGACCAGTCGCGGGCCCGGGTGACACTCCGCAGCCTGCTGCGGTTCCGGAAGGGCGAGCCGGTGCCGCTCGCAGAGGTCGAGCCGGTCGAGGCGATCGTCAAGCGGTTCTGCACGGCGGCGATGAGCTTCGGCTCGATCTCGAAGGAGGCCCACGAGGCCCTCGCCATCGCCATGAACCGCCTCGGCGGCAAGTCGAACTCCGGCGAGGGCGGCGAGGATCCCGATCGCTATACCCCTCTGCCCTCCGGCGACAGCCGCCGAAGCGCCATCAAGCAGGTCGCCTCCGGCCGGTTCGGCGTCACGACCGAGTACCTCGTCAACGCCGACGAACTCCAGATCAAGATGGCCCAGGGCGCCAAGCCCGGCGAGGGGGGCCAGCTCCCCGGCCACAAGGTCAGCGAGGACATCGCCCGCGTCCGGCACACCACGCCGGGCGTCACGCTCATCTCGCCGCCACCCCATCATGATATCTACTCCATAGAGGACCTGGCCCAGCTCATCTACGACCTGAAGTCCACGAACCCCCGGGCCCGCGTCTCGGTGAAGCTCGTCTCGGAGATCGGCGTGGGGACGGTCGCCGCCGGCGTCGCCAAGGGCAAGGCCGACATGGTCCTCATCTCGGGCCACGACGGCGGCACGGGGGCGAGCCCCCTGACGAGCATCAAGCACGTGGGCCTGCCGTGGGAGCTGGGCCTGGCCGAGACCCAGCAGACGCTCGTGGAGAACCGCCTGCGGGACCGCATCCGCGTCCAGGTCGACGGCCAACTCAAAACCGGCCGCGACCTCGCCGTCGCCGCCCTCCTGGGGGCCGAGGAGTTCGGCTTCGGCACCACGGCCCTCGTGTGCCTGGGCTGCGTCATGGTCCGCAAGTGCCACCTGAACACCTGCCCGGTGGGCGTCGCGACACAGGACCCGCGGCTGCGGGCCCGGTTCGCCGGCAAACCGGAATACGTCGAAAGATTTATGCGATTCATCGCCCGCGAGCTGCGGGGGTACATGGCCGAGCTGGGCTTTCGGACCCTCGACGAGATGATCGGCCGGGCCGACCGGCTCGACGTCGAGCCCGCCGTCGACCACTGGAAGGCCCGCGGCCTGGACTTCAGCGCGATCCTCGCCCCCCCCGAGACGGACGGCAAGACGAGCCTGCGGTGCGTCCGCAGCCAGGACCACGACATCGCCTCGCGCCTGGATTACGAGGTCCTCGACAAGGCCGAGGCCGCGATCGAGCGGCGGGAGCCCGTCCGCCTGGAGATGCCCATCCGCAACATCCACCGCACGGTCGGAGCGACCCTGAGCGGCGAGATCGTCCGCCGATGGGGCCCGGAGGGCCTGCCCGACGGGACGATCCGCCTGGACTTCCGCGGGTCGGCCGGCCAGAGCCTGGGGGCGTGGCTCGCCCCGGGCGTCACGATCCGCGTCCGCGGCGACACGAACGACTACCTCGGCAAAGGCATGTCCGGCGGGCGGATCGTCGTCGTGCCGCCCGAGGGGGCCCGGTTCCAGCCCCAGGACAACATCATCACGGGCAACGTCGCCCTCTACGGGGCCACCGGCGGTGAAGCGTTCATCTCGGGCGTCGCCGGCGAACGGTTCGCCATCCGCAACTCCGGCACCGCCGCCGTCGTCGAGGGCGTCGGCGACCACGGCTGCGAGTACATGACCGGCGGCGTGGTGGTCGTTCTGGGGCAGGTGGGCTACAACTTCGCCGCCGGCATGAGCGGCGGCATCGCCTACGTCTACGACGAGGCAGAGCTCTTCGGCAGCCGGTGCAACCTCGACATGGTCGACCTCGAGAGCGTCTGGACCGACCAGGACAAGGACCGCCTCCGCGGCCTCATCGAGCGGCACGCCGAGTGGACCGGCAGCCCCCAGGCCCGGGCGATCCTCGACGACTGGCAGGCCCGGGCGCCGCTTTTCGTCAAGGTCATGCCGATCGACTATCGCCGCGTCCTGGAGCGGATGCGCCTGCCCGCCGACCGCGATGCGGAGACCCTCTCGGCCACCGAGGAGGTCTTCCATGGGTAAAGAGACGGGTTTCATCGAACACGAGCGGCGGGAACCGTCCAAGCGGCCCGTCGAGGAGCGGGTCCGCGACTGGCGGGAGATCCCCGCGCGCCTCCCGGAGGACGATCTCCGGACCCAGGCCTCGCGGTGCATGGACTGTGGCATCCCGTACTGCCACATCTTCGGCTGTCCCGTGGCGAACCGGGTCCCGGAGTTCAACGATGCCCTCTACCGGGGCCACTGGCGGCGGGCGCTGGAGCTGCTGCACGCCACGAACAATTTCCCCGAGGTGACGGGCCGCGTCTGCCCGGCCCCGTGCGAGGCGGCCTGCACGCTCTCGATCAACATCGGCCCGGTCTCGATCCGGCAGGTCGAGCTCCAGGTCGTGGAGCGGGGCTTCGAGGAGGGATGGATCCAGCCCGAACCCCCCGAGACGAAGACGGGCCGGCGCGTGGCCATCGTCGGCTCCGGGCCGGCGGGCCTGGCCGCCGCCCAGCAGCTCGCCCGGGCCGGCCACGACGTGGTCGTCTTCGAGAAGAGCGACCGGGTCGGCGGCATCCTCCGCTACGGCATCCCGGACTTCAAGCTTGAGAAGTGGATCATCGACCGGCGGCTCGACCAGATGCGGGCCGAGGGAGTCACGTTCGAGACCCAGGTCGAGGTCGGCGTCGACCTCTCGGCCCGGTACCTGCGGCGGACGTTCGACGCGGTGCTCCTGACCGCCGGGGCCGGCGTGCCGCGCGACCTCGTGGTCCCGGGGCGGGGCCTTGAAGGCATCCACTTCGCCATGCCCTACCTGGTGCAGCAGAACCGCGTGAACGCGGGCGAAGAGGTCCCGCACCGTGAGCGGATCGACGCCGCCGGCCTCGACGTGGTCGTCATCGGCGGGGGCGACACGGGCTCGGACTGCGTCGGGACAGCCCGGCGGCAGGGCGCCGGGAGCATCACCCAGATTGAAATCCTCCCCGAGCCGCCCCCGGAGCGGGCCGTGGAGGACCCCTGGCCCACCTGGCCCAGCATCATGCGGACCAGCACCTCCCACGAGGAGGGCTGCGAGCGGATGTGGAGCGTCGTGACGAAGGAGTTCCTGGGCTTCGACATCCACGTCCGGGCCGTCCGGTGCGTTCACATCGAGTGGTCCGAGCCCGACGAGCACGGAAGGCGAACGTTCGAGGAGGTGTCGGACACGCAGTTCGAACTGCCCGCCCAGCTCGTCCTGCTGGCCTTGGGGTTCCTCCGGACCGAGCACGGGAAGCTGGTCCGGGACATGGACCTCGACCGCGACGCGCGGGGCCACATCGTCGTGGACGAAGCCTACCGGACGAGCGCCGAGAGCGTCTTCGCCGCCGGCGACGCGACGACCGGGGCGTCGCTGGTGGTCCGCGCGATCAGCCACGGCCGCCGGGCCGCCGAATCGGTCGACCGCTACCTCCGCGAGACGGCCTAGCCCTGGCCGACCCACGAGCCGTCGTCGCTCAACCGCCACAGGTCGCGGAGCTTCGTCACGACGTCCTCAGGCAGCCGGCCTTTCTCGACCAGCTTTACGTTCTCCCGGACGTGGTCCAGGTTCGTGGTCCCCACGATGGCCGTGTGGACGCCCGGCTGGAACACGGTGAACCGCAGGGCCAGCTCGACCCACGACCCGTCGAAGCCGAGCGACTCGGGTGTAAAGCCCATCGTCGTCAGCCGCTCGACGTACGGCGTGACGTAGTCCCGGTAGAACCCCTCGCGTCCTTCGCGGCCGAGCCAGGCGGCGTTGGCGATGGGCCGCTTCGCCAGGACGCCCAGCCCCGCCTCCCGGGCGCCCGGCAGGTAGCGCTCGATGCCCTGCTGGTCACAGATGCTGACACTCGTCTCCAGGACGTCGAAGACGTCGAGCGCGACGGCCTCTTCGGCGTCGGCGGCGTCGCCGCTGTAGCCGACGAAGCGGGCCTTGCCGGACGACTTCGCCTTCTCCAGAGCGCCCATGAGGCCCTCGTCCTGGAAGTGCTCCGCCCCGCAGGAGTGCAGCAGCAGGACGTCGACCCGGTCGGTCTTCAGAAGCCCGAGCGACCGGTCGAGGCTGGCCGCGACGACCTCGGCGGTCCACTCGGGCGGATCGTCGGCGGCGACGGAGTGGCCGCACTTCGTGACGAGGACGAACTCGTCGCGGCGATCGCCAACGGCCCGGCCGATCGTCTCCTCCGATTCGCCGTAGCAGGCGGCGGTGTCGAGGACGTTGATGCCGGCGTCGAGGATGCCGCACAGGACCCGGTCCTTCTCTTCCGCCGAGAGGTCGCGAACGCCGACCTCCGCCCCGCCGAACCCGAGCGGCGTCACCTCCAGGCCCGTCCTGCCGAACGTTCGCATCTCCATCGGTCGCCTCCTCAGGAGTCCCCCGGTCGCCTCCGTCCAGTCTAGACACACCGGCGGCGCGGCGGCAAGCGAGGGATGAAATCGCGGGCGGGCCTACTCGGCCGGCTGGGGCGCCGGACGCGAGGCGAACACGTAGTACAGCTCGTCCTCCAGCGACGAGACCTCGTCGGCCACCGGCAGGCTGTGGAACCGCTCCAAGCTGTCCCACGGCCACACGGTCAGCTCGTGAACGTCGCCGACCTCGTACTCGGCCGGCGGGAGCAGCCGGCCGTCCTCCAGGGCGAGCTGGCGGGCCAGCAGCCGCTTCCCGCGAAGCCGCCCCTCGATCCGCCGGACGACCTCGTACTCCGTGCAGATGAGCGCCTCGCGATAGGGCGCGATGTCCGCCGGCGCAAGGGGCGTCGAGGTGCGCGTCACCCGTGCGACGACGCGGCAAGGGTCGCCGGGATCATCCGTCGCGAGGAGCGTGCCCGATTCGAGGAGCGACGCCAGCTCGTACGGCAGCGGCGTCGGGTCGCGGCGGCGGGGGACCCATCGTCGCCGCCGGACCGTCCGGACCACCCGTTCGGCCCACCCGCGGTAGCCCTCCGTGTTGAAGTGCGTCGCGTCGGTCAGCGGCAGGCCGTCGGTGGGGATGACGGCGACGTGAGGCAGCCGCTCGGGGAGGGCGGCGATCCCGGCCTCGATCGGGTCCTGGTACTTTTCGCGCCTCGGCGACTCCGCCTCGATCTGCGTCACGACGAACGGCAGCGTCGGGTCGTCCAGGTCCTCCCGGAACTCGCGGATCATGGCCGCGTAGTCGTCGCCGAAACGCTCGGCCATGTCCTGCTTCTTCGACTCGATCCGTCCCAGCATCGAAAGGACGCCGCCGAGCGTCGCGTGGGGCCGGATCTCGCGGGCCGCCTTGATCAGCTCGTCGTAGCGCCGCTCACCCCGGCGGAAATGCTTAACGATGCTTCCGCCGCTGACGCCTCGATGGATGACGGCGAAGTAGCGGTCCGGGTAGACCTCGGCGAGGCCCTTCAGCATGGGCATGAACGGCCCGCCGCGCTTCCCGTCCACGGCGAGCACCCACGGGACCTCCCGGCCCGAGGCGTACCGCCAGGCCCGAGGATGGGGCTCGAGGTCGGGGTCCCGGGAGCGGCCGTCCATGTTCGAGTGGCCGATCATCAGATAGACGACGAACCGGTCCCGCGTGAGGGGGCCTTCGTCGACGGGCGGCCCGCCGGGCACGGCGATCCGGTAGATCGCGTACGCCAGCAGGACCAGCGCCGCGGCGAGGACCCCGATGCGGACCGCCAGCCAGGGGCGGCGTCGGTCCGGGCGCTCGGCCGGACCGACGGCGCCGGCGTCGGAGGACTCCGCTTCCGGGCCGGCCGTCTCCCGGGGCGGCGGCGCTGCCTCGCCAGCGACCGCCGCGGCAGCGAGACGCGCTTCCGTCGAGGCCGTACGAACGGGAGGACTTCCGACGGCGGGGGCCGGGGCGGTCTGGGGGACCGCGTCGTCCGGCACGACGCGGATCTCGCACGACCCCACCGTCTTCGACTCGCCCACCCGCAGGCACAGGCGGCCGATGTTCGCCAGACGCAGCACGCACCCGCGGGCGGCACGCTCCGGCGGGACGTACTGCCGCCGGACCAGCTTCCCGCTCTGGAGCACCTCAATGTACGGCATGGCGGCGGCTGCGCCTCACCCGAGCCCGGAGATTTGGGGGCCGACCACGTAGATGATAATGAGGAACAGGCCCGAGGCAAGCCGAAACCACGGCCCCGACGGCAGGCGGGGTTTACGCCCCGGCGATGCGCGGCATGGCGGTACTCTCACAGGCCAGCGTGGCCTGCATGAATTCGTAGAGGAGCCGGCCCTTGAGGGCCTGGGCCGACGGCTCGTGCCACAGGTTGTTCACCTCGCCGGGGTCCTCCCGGAGGTCGAACAGCTCGCCGTCCTCGCCCTTTCGCCACACGGTGATTTTGTAGCGGTCGTTGACGTAGGTCCGGAGGTGGACGTTCGTCAGGGTGTGGCGGTTCTCCGTGATGCTCCACGTGCGTGCCGCTCCCCCGCCGGACCACGTCTCGAGCTGGTTGAGGCCGGTCATCTCGCCGGGGACGGGCACGTCGGCGGCGGCGAGGAACGTCACGGGATAGTCGATGAGGTTCTGGATGGCCGTGCTGACCTTTCCCGCGGGGACTCGCCCCGGCCAACGGACGATCATCGGCAGACGCAGCATGTCCTCGTAGTGGAACGGCCCCTTGGCCACCAGGCCGTGCTGCCCCAGGAAGTGGCCGTGGTCGGTGGTGAAGACGACGAGGGTGTTCTGGGCCAGACCGAGGCCCTCGAGCGTGTCGAGCGTCCGGCCGATCTCGTCGTCCATGAACGAGGTCATCCCGTAATAGATGGCCATGTCCTTTTTAATCTCTTCGGGGTCGCGCTTCTGGCAGTGGCCGCCGTGAATGCCGTGGTCCTCGAAGAAATGGTCGCGGAACTTGGCCGAGGCGTCCGGGTCCTGCGTCAGGCGAAACGCCAGCGGGTTCTTCTCGTGCTCGCCGGGCGTCAGCGACCCCGGCACCATGTCTTCGGGCCGGTACATGGTGGCCCAGGGCTCCGGGACGACGTACGGCGGGTGCGGGTCGTGGAACGACGCCCAGGCGAAGAACGGGCGCTCGGCGGCGGCGGCCCGCTCGATGGCCGCCCGGGTCCGCTCGCCCGTCCAGCGGGTGTAGTGCATCTGCTCGGGGATCCGCCAGACGCGCTCCTCGGCCTCCCAATAGTGCTGCCGCTTGCCCTTGCGGTCGGGCTCGGGCGGCCAGGCCTGGAAGTAGTCCCGCCAGTCCTTCAGGCCCCGCTCCTCCATCCAGATGGCGTAGTGCTGGCCGGCGTGCGACTCGTCGCCGTGCATCCGGGCCACTTCGACGTGCTCGAACCCGTACCACGGCCCGTGGAAGCTCCGCCAGAAGTCGAGGTCCCGCAGGATCGGCTGGCACTCCAGCGACTCGTAGCCCGGCTCGGTCGCCAGCGGCTGGAAGTGGGCCTTGCCGACGAGAGTCGTCGCGTAACCGGCGTCCTGCAAGAGGTCGCCGACGGTCGGCACGTCCTCGAAGAGCTTCGTCCCGAGCGACCACGCTCCGTGCTGCGACGGGTACATGCCCGTGACGATGGAGGCCCGCGTCGGGGTGCACGTCGGGTTGGGGCAGTAGCACCGGTCGAAGCGGGTGCCCTCGGCGCAGAGGCGGTCGAGGGCGGGCGTGCGGATCCGGTCGTTGACGGCGCCGAGCGTCGAGTAATGCTGCTGGTCGCTGGTGATCAGCAGGATGTTCGGCAGGTCGGTGTACATAACGGTCCTTTCGGGTCAGGCGACGAGCCGCTTACGCTATCACGGTGCCGGACGGGCGGCAAGGTCCGCCTTCACCTCGGCGTCGAACGTCTCGATCATGCCCTGGAGTCGCTCCACGACGTCCGGATGGTTCCGGGCCAGGTTGTAGTTCTCGCCCGGGTCCGCCTCCATGTCGAAAAGCTGCGGCATCTCGTGGGTCTTGTCGTCGAAGCCGAACGCGACGTGGAGCTTCCACCTGCCGACCCGGACGGCCTGGAGCGTGTCGTGCAAGTAGTAGTAGAACGCCTCCCGCTCGGGCACGGGCCCGCCGAAAAGCGCCGCCGAGATGTCGAGCCCGTCGATGACCCGGTCGGCCGGCATCTCGGCCCCGGCGAGGGCCGCCATAGTCGGCATCAGGTCCATCAGGCTGGCCGGCCCGTCGCAGACGTGCCCGGCGGGGATGCGCCCCGGCCATTGGGCGACGAACGGCTCCCGCACACCGCCCTCGTAGACGTCGAACTTGCGGCCGCGGAACGGACCCGCACTGCCCTCGAACCACGGGCCGTTGTCGCTCGTCACGACGACGAGCGTCTCCTGCGTCAGCTCCAGCTCGCCCAGCCGATCGAGCAGCCGCCCCAGGTGCCAGTCGATGCACTCGATCGTGTCGCCGTAGAGCCCCCCGGCCGAACGGCCCCGCCACTGCTCCTCCACGTGCAGCGGGATGTGAGGCATCGTGTGGGCCAGGTACACCAGGAACGGCTCGTCACGGTGCTCCGCGATGAAGCGGATCGCCTCGTCGGTGTACCGGCGCGTCAGCGATGCCTGGTCGGCGGCCTCCTCCACGGTCTCCTCGCCCCGCAGCAGAGGCAGCGGCGACATGTCGTTCGAGTACGGCAGGCCGAAGAAGTGGTCGAATCCGTGCCGCGTCGGGTAGTGCTTTGGCAGACACCCGACATGCCACTTGCCGATCGCGCAGGTGGCGTAGCCGGCGTCGCGGAGCATCGCCGCGACGGTCCGGTCCCGCGAAACGAGGCCGACTGTGTCCCGCGGAAAGAGCACCCGCGAGAGGCCCATCCGCTGGGCGTACCGGCCGGTCAGCAGCGCCGCCCGCGAAGGCGTGCAGATCGGCGCTGCCGAGTACATCTGGGTCAACTGCGCACCGCGGGCGGCCACCGCGTCCATGTGCGGCGTCCGGATGGCCGTGTCGGACCCGAAGCAGCCCATGTCGCCCCAACCCATGTCATCCATGAAGACGATCAGGAAGTTCGGCGGCCGGTCAGGCATGAGAGATAGCTCCTTCGGCGTCGACGGCCCCGCACCAGCGCAGGGCAGGCAAAGGACTTTCCCCGTCCACCGAGGCCAGTGCAAGGACTTTCCCGCTGACTACGGAATTGGAGGCGACCCGAGCAGCTCGAGGCGCTGGCCGGCCTGGCGGGCGGCAGGCGTCCCCGGATGGTCCCGCAGCACGCGCTCGTAGAGCGGACGGGCCTCCTCGGGCCGGCCCCCCTTCTCCAGGCAGTAGCCCTGCCAGAACAGGGACTCGGAGGCGTGCTCGGCGTCGCCGGCCGCTTCGGCCCGCTCCGCAAGGACGGCGAATCGGCTCCGGGCCTCCTCGTACCGGCCCTCGAGGGCCAGGGCGACCGCCTCGTCGAGGAGCGCCGCCCGTTCGGCCCTCGGGGCATCTTCGGCTTCGCGCAGCCGGAGGGCCCCTTCCGGCCCGGTGGGCTCGGCCTCGCGGTACCGGTGTTGGCCCGGCGAGGCGCAGCCCGCCACGGCCAAGGCACAGAGCAGCGCTGCCATCATCCCGGCGGCAGATGCCTGCCCGCCCTGCTTCCTTTTCGGCGCGGCGGGTCTCCGTGCCCGCCGCGTTTCCCGGAACCGCCTAGCCCACATGGTTCAGCCTCGCCAGAAGGAGCCGGGCCTCCAGCAGCCACGCCCGGACCTCGGGACCGACCTCGCCCGACGCCAGGGCCGCCTCGATCCGCTCGATCACCCGGCCGCGCCGAACGAGGGACGCGAACGATTGGACCTCGCCGGGGTCCCGCGTGTCAAGCAGGTCGAGCCGCGTCAGGACCACCTCGACCGCATCGACGACCCGCCCGGCGGCGCCCGTGGCCCGGTCGCGGACCGCCGCCGCCCGCGGGGCCAGCCTCGCACGCCGGGCCGCCGCCTTGACGGTCCCGAGACCCGCATCGTGCGGCACCGACGCCGCCAGGTAGACGTGCTCCATCGCTTTCGCCAGGTCGGCGTACCGGCGGCCCACGGCCTGGAGGTCGCGCAGCTCGCCCGCGACGGCGGCCGTCTCGGCCGCCAGGCGATCGATCGACGCCGACTGCTCCGCCAGCCTGGCGCGGAGCCGCTCGGCCTCCGCCCCGGCGTCGGCCAAGGCCGTGCGGTGCTCGTCCGCTTCCTGGCGGGCCACCCGCAGATCGGCCGCCAGGCGCTCGATGGCCCCGCGCTGCTCGGCGACCGTCTGCCGAAGTTCCGCGAGCTCCGGGTCGGCCTCGGCTTCCATGGCCGCCTTCTGCTCGGCCAGCTCCCGCTCGAGCCGCCGGACCTCGGCATTGAACGCCTCCCGCCGGTCCTCGGCGGCGGCCTCCGCCCGGGCGAGCTGCCGCCGAACCTCGGCCAGCTCCTCGCGGGCGGCCCCGAGCTGCGTCGCCAGGGCATCGGCGTTCGCGCCACCCGCAGGCCTCGGCTCGTCGCCCCCACGGAACACGCCGAGGGCCGTAAGGCCGACGGCGGCCGCCAGCAGCGCCGCCGCGGCCATCGTCGGGACCCAGGCCCGCCAGCCAACCCTTGTCCGCACCATGGTCGGCGCCGGCCCGGCCTTTGCGGCGGCGTTCTCGGCCGCCTCGGCCGCTCCCCACCCGCGGAGCAGACCTTCCACCCGGTCGTTGTGCTCGCCCGCTCGTTCGTCCACGACTGTCACCTCCTGTACCTGTATCCGCCGCCTGTCCGGCCGCGCAGCAGGAATCCTGCCGACAGGCCGGGGTGCTCGTATCAGCCCCCTCACCCCGCCCCCCTCCCGCCGCAAGGGGAGAGGGCGATCATCAACAGCCACGGCTCAGGGCAGAACGCCCTTGGCCTTCAGGCACCGGGCCACCAGGTCCCTGGCCTCGCCCAGCCGGGCCCGGACGGTCGCCTCGGCCATCCCCTCGGCGGCGGCGATGCCGCGCGTCGTCCGGCCCTCGACGTACCGCAGCCGGACGATCCGCGCCAGGTCCGGCGGCAGCGCTTCGACGCAGGCCCGGACCGCCGCCACGGCTTCGCGGTCGGCCGCCACGGCGCCGGGGTCGTCCGGCGACGGGAGGACCGCCTCGGCCAGCTCCGGGTCGAAGTGCTCCGGCTCCCGCCGCCGGCGCCACCGCTTGCGGGCGACGTTCCGGGCGATCGCCGCGAGCCACACGCCGAACGTTCCCCGCGAGGCGTCGAACGTCCGGAGCGACCGGTAGGCCCGGACGAACGTCCGCTGGACGAGGTCGTCGACGTCGGCGGCCCCGAAGCCGCTCCGCCCGAAGTAGGCCGCCACCGGCCCCACGTGGGTCCGGTAGAGGGCCGCGAAGGCGTCCTCGTCGCCCCGCAGGCACCTCGCCACCCGGTCTCTGTCGCGATCGGTCATGTCCGGCCCCGCCCTCGGCCGGCATTCTCGCGGCGCCGGGGGCGCGTGTCAACGCGCCGAGATTTCTCAGCGCACGCCGCGGCGGCCGGGATACGAACTGGAAACGCACGAGCCCCTCGAAGGGAGGACCCGGATGCGAGAGCGACTGATGCTTCTGCTGCTCCTGGGCGCCGCAGCGCCGGGCTGCGCGACCCATTACCGCATGGCCGCCCCTCGGACGCTGGCCGCCAGCGGCCTCGTGCAGGAACGCGAGGCCGTCACGGCCATCGAACGGTCCATGACCGACAAGGACATCGCCCGGGTGCTCGATGCGAACGTGCGGCCCAAGCTGCCCACCGCCCTGGCCGTCGCCGGGTTCAGCGACCGGTGCACGAACTTCCAGGGCCTGAAGACCATCGCGGGAGACGAGCTGGCCGCCTGGGAAGCCGTCGCCGAGGACCAGTCCTTCATTCGCGGCGTCCACCCGGTGTCGGTGCTCACGACGGATCGGACGGACGTCTCGCTCCACGGGCTCCGGGCCGCCGCCGCCAACATGAACTGCGAGATGCTCCTGGTGTACCTGGAATCCGACGATTGGGTGGACAACTACAACGACGCCGCGGCGCTCTACTGGACGCTCGTCGGCCTCTGGCTCGTTCCGGGCAACGAGTACGAGCACCGGACGGTCTACCAGGCGATCCTCGTCGACAGTCGGACGGGCGTCGTCCTCGGGACGGCTGCGGGTGACTGCCACAAAAAGCGGACCCGCCCGGCGGCCTACGGCCGGATCCAGCGGGACAAGCTGGCCCGCGAGACGCCGCGCGAGGCGATGGCCGACCTCCAGGCCGCCTCCCGGAAACTCCTCCGCGACGTCGTCGAATCGGCCGCCACCGGGGCGGAGTGAAGCCCCCGGGCGGGAACGGCTGAGGGCCCGGACCGGGCCGTGCGAGGACCCGCGCCGGCGATTGGCTTGCCATCTGCCGCGGGGACGGCTATCCTCGGCGGGCGTCCCCCTGGACCTTTAGTCGGACGTGCGGCCGATGGCCACGTACATCCTCCGCCGCCTGCTCTACTTCATTCCGACACTCGTCATTATCTACACAGCGGCGTTCCTGATGATGCGGGCCGCCCCGGGCAGCCCGTTCAGCGGGGAGCGCCAGATGCCCGACGAGGTCCGGGCCGAACTCGAAGCCAAGTACTTCGTCGACCGGCCCGTCTATCAGTACTTCCGCCTGGGGTGGGACCTCGTGACGCTCCGAGGGGCCGAGTCGTTCCGCTACGAGGGCCGAAACGTCATCCACGACATCCTGCTGCCGGCGGTCCCGGTGAGCTTCACGCTGGGCTTTTTCGCCCTGTCGCTGGCGGTGATCGTCGGAACGGGGGCGGGGGTGGCAAGCGCCGCCCGCCCCCGGTCGCTGGCCGACTATGCCGCCATGACCGGGGCCCTGGTCGGCATCAGCCAGCCGTCGTTCGTCATCGCGAGCCTGCTGCTGGCCGTCTTCACGTTCTGGCTCGGATGGCTTCCCGTGGGCGGATGGGGTCGGCCCAGCCAGCTCGTGCTGCCGGCGGTGGCGCTGGCGGCCCTTCCGGCGGCGTACATCGCGCGGCTGGTGCGGACGGGCATGATCGAGGTCCTCTCGGCCGACTACATCCGCACCGCCCGTGCCAAGGGCCTCCGGGAGCGGACGATCCTTCTGGGACACGCTCTCCGCAACGCCTGGCTCCCGGTCCTGGGGTACGTCGGTCCGGCGGCGGCGGGCATCTTCACCGGCTCGTTCGTTGTGGAGAAGGTCTTCGCGATCCCCGGCGTGGGGAAGTACTTCGTCGACTCCGCCCTGCACCGCGACCACCCGCTGATCCTGGCCACGGTGCTCCTCTACGCCGTGCTGCTGGTGGCGTTCAACCTGGTGGTGGACATCGGGTACGCGTGGCTCGATCCGAGGATCCGGTATGAGTGAGGCCCGTCGTCCGCCGGCCGCGATAGAGACCCCCGCCGCGGGTCTGCGGCCGGCGATGTCGCCGGTCGGGCTGGCGATGCGGCGATTCCGGCGGAACCGGCTCGCCCTGGCGGGCCTGGTGATGCTGGCGGCGATGGGGGCGGCGTGCGCCGTCGGGCTCGTGGCGAACACGGCCGCCGTGCCGGAGGGAGAGCTCGCGCCGTACCTTGAGTCGCTGGAAGACCGGGGCGGCCCGCCGCATCCCTGGCCGCCCTCCCGGGAGCATCCTTTCGGCACCGATCCGCTGGGCCGCGACATGCTGGCCCGGACGCTCGTCGGGGGGTGCGTCTCGCTGGCGGTGGGCCTCGCTGCCGCCCTCGTGAGCGTCTGCATCGGCACCGTCTGGGGGGTGACGGCGGGGTACCTCGGACGCGGGGTCGACACGGTGATGATGCGGGTCGTCGACGTGCTCTACGGCCTGCCGTACATCCTCCTGGTGATCCTGCTGCTGGTGCTGCTGGCGGAGCGGACGACCTCGATGAAGGTGGTGGCGCTTTTCCTGGCGATCGGGGCGGTGTCGTGGCTGACGATGTCGCGGATCGTCCGGGGGCAGGTGCTGGCGCTCAGGGAGTCGGAGTTCGTCCAGGCGGCGCGGGCCCTCGGAGCCGGCCCGGAGCGGATCATCCTGCGGGACATGCTGCCCAACCTGACGGGGCCGATCCTGGTGACGGCGACGCTGACGGTCCCGCTGGCGATCCTCCAGGAATCGTTCCTCTCGTTCCTCGGGCTGGGCGTGCCACCGCCGCTGGCGTCCTGGGGCACGCTGGCCTCGGATGCGATCGAGGCGCTGAACCCGATCCGGACGTACTGGTGGCTGCCGCTGTTTCCGTGCGCGATGCTGGGGGCGACGCTCTTGGCGCTGAACTTCGTCGGCGACGGCCTCCGGGACGCGTTCGACCCGCGGACGCGGTAGAGCGCCGCCCTGACGCGGCTCGCAAGCGGGCCGGCGAAACAGTCGTGTCGGTGAGGTCGCCAAGCGCCCGAGGGCCGCGTTTCGCCGCCGGGCTCGCCTGGCGCGTCTTCGCACCGCTCGGGGCTCCTGGCCTACTTCACGTCGTCCGGCAAGGGCTTGACGCGAATGTTGCGGAACCACACCTTGCTGCCCGGATCGTGCCCCTGGAGGGCGAAGGTGCCGCTCGAGAGGACCCGCCCTTTCCGCTTGTCGCGATTCAGGTCGCCCGGCTCGGTGTAATCCACCGTCACCTGGTCGTTCACCTTGAGGACGATCCGCTTGCCCTTGACGATGATGTGGTAGGTGAACCAGACCTCGTCCTCGACGGGCGACTTCGCCACGTCCTCGACGGCGTACAGGCTGCCGGTCTTCCGCGGGTCGCCGTGGGTGTTATTGATCTGGGCCTCGTAGCCCTTGGCAGGCCAGCCCTTCTCCTGGTACTCGGTGTGGAAGTAGAGGCCCGAGTTGGCCTTCGGGGCGGTCTTCACCTCGACCTTCCACTCGAAGTTCCTGAAGTCGTGGTCCTGGACCGGGCCGACGTAGAACAGGTGCGACCGCTTGCCGTCGCAGACGATGGCCCCGTCCTCGACCTTGAAGGTGCCGGTGTTCTCACTGGCCTTCCACCCGTCGAGCGACTTGCCGTCGAACAGGCTGACCCAGCCCTCCTCGTCGGGCTTGGCGGCGGTCCCCTCGTGCGGCTTCGAGGCCGTGCCTTCGCGACGCCTCGTCGCCGTTCCCTCGGCGGCCCAGCAGGCCCCGCCCACCAAGGCGGCCAGCGCCGACAGCCAGAGCATGCGTTTCATCGGCCGGTCTCCTTCCGCGTAAGCGCCCGTCAGCCCCGCCGCGGCGCGGCTCCCTCAACACACTTGCGCGGCGGGTCTCCGCCCCCGCCGCGCAATGACACGGACGCATTATGCCCTTCCCCACCGCCCCCCGGCAAGGTCATTCCGGCGAATACGCTTGCAGGCCGCGACGTAAACCCCGACCGTATGAGGAGGCCGGCACGGCGGCGGCCGGCTTCGAGGCGGACGGCCATGAATCGAGCGCCCGAACTGCTGATCGGCATCGATTCGAGCACCCAGTCGACGAAGGCCTGCGCCTGGACGACCGAAGGTCGGCGGGTGACCGAGGGGGCTTCGCCCCAGCGGGTCGACAGTCCTCGGCCGGGCTGGGCCGAGCAAGACCCGCGGCTGTGGTGGCGGTCGACCCGGGCCGCCCTCCGCAAGGCCCTGGCCGACGTCAACCCGAGGAGAATCGCGGCGCTCGGTCTGGCGTGGCAGCGAGAGACGTTCGCCTTGGCCGACGAGCGGGGCCGGTTCGTCCGTCCCGCCATCCTCTGGCTCGACGTCCGGGCCGACCAGGAAGTGAGGCAGCTCGAACGGGAGATCGGCCGCGATGCCTACCACCAGGAGACAGGCAAGCCGCTCGACGTGACGTCTGCCCTGGCGCGGCTCGTGTGGCTCAAGCAACACGAACCGGGCGCCCTGGAGCGGGCCGCCCGATGGGTCGACGTCGGCGGCGAGCTGGCCTACCGCCTGACCGGCCGATACGCCACCTGCTCGGCCGGCGCGGACACGTGCGGCCTTGTGAGCCTGAAGCGGCGGCGATGGGTCGAGCCGTACCTGGAGCGGGCGGGCCTCGCGCCGAATCAGCTACCGGACCTCGTGGAGGCCGGCGAGGTCGTCGGCCGCGTGTCCCGGAAGGCGGCCCGCGAGACGGGCCTGCCGGAGGGCCTGCCGGTCGTGGCGGCGGGAGGCGACGGCCATGTCTTCTCCCTCGGCATGGGCGCGACCCGGCCGGGCGAGGAGACGCTCACGCTCGGGACGAGCATCGTCCTGGGCCTGAAGTCGCGGGAGGCGCACCTCTCGCCGCTCTTCCGAACGCTGATCGCCCCCGGCGGCGGGTACCTGCTGGAGTGCGTCCTCCAGTCGGGCACGTACCTGCTGCGGTGGTTCGCGGACCGGTTCGCCGGGCGGGGCCGGCAGGGCGAAGCGTACTGGGACCGGGAGGCGGCCCGGATTCCCCCGGGCGCCGAGGGGCTCGTCACGCTGCCGCACTGGTGGGGGGTGCGGTTCCCCGAGCCGTTGCCGGACGCCCGCGGCGTGACGCTCGGCTGGTCGAACCATCACACGCGGGCCCACTTCTACCGGTCGCTGCTGGAGGGGGCGACGATGGAGGTCCGCCGGTTCGACCGGCAGCTCCGCCGGCGGCTCGAAGCGGGGCGGATCGGCCGGACGCTTCGCCTCGGCGGCGGCGGGGCCGAGGGCCCCGTCTGGCCGCAGCTCCTGGCGGACGCGCTGGACCGGCCCGTCGTCCGCGGCCGGGAGCGGGAAGCGACGTCGCTGGGGGCGGCGGTCCTGGCCGGCGTCGGCGAGGGAGTCTTCAGGAGCGTCCGGGCGGCGTGCCGGGCGATGGTCCGCATGGAGGAGCCGCTTCGACCCGACCGGGGCCGGGCCGGTTTCTATGACCGCCTCTACAAGGAGGTTTACGCGCCGCTGCTGCCCGCGACGGCGGACCTGTCGGCGGCCCTGCGGCGCCTCTCTTCCGACGGCCCGGGAGGACGGCCATGACGCGACCACGGCGCGATCAGTTCCGCGGGTGCGTCGTCGGCCAGTGCGTCGCCGACGCCCTGGGGTCCCTGGTCGAGGGCGAGCCGCCGACGGTCTGCGGGCCGTACGTGGACGAGGTGGTGCGTCCGGTACGAGTGCCCGAGCGAGGGCGTGGCCGGTTCCCGTTCGGCCAGTACACGGACGACTCGCAGCTCGCGCGGGAGCTGCTGCTCTCCTGGGTCGAGCGGGGCGGGTTCGACCCGGCGGACTACGCCGGGCGGATCGCCCGGCTCTTTGCCGAGGACCGGGTGGTCGGGCGGGGGCTGGCGACGGACGCGGCGGCCCGGCGCCTCGCCGCCGGAACGGCCTGGAACGAGGCCGGCGAGCCGCCTCCCTCGGCGGGCAACGGCACGGCCATGCGGGCCGGGCCGGTCGGCCTGATGTGCTTCGACGATCCCGAGACGCTTCTGGCCGCCTCCCACGACCAGAGCCGCATCACCCATCTTGACGCCCGGTGCAGCGGGGGCGCGGTGGTCGTCGCCGGGGCAGTGGCTTTGGCGATGGAGTCGGGCCCGGTCGACCCCGGCCGGTTCGTCGGGACGCTGGCGGACTGGGCGGGGAAGCTCGACGAGCGGACCGCCGCGGGTCTCCGGCGGCTCCCCGGCTGGCTCGAGCTGGAGCCCGAGGAAGCGGCCGGCCCCATCGCCCGCGAGGGAGTCGACCCGGAGCTGGACGACGGGTGGCCCGGCATCTCGCCGTTCGTCACGAGCAGCGTCCTGTGGAGCTTGTACGCGTTCCTCCGCACACCGGACGAGTACGTGGCGACGGTCGCGACGGCCATCGCCGTCGGCGGCGACGTCGACACGACCGGGGCGATGGCCGGGGCCGTCTCCGGGGCCCGGCTCGGCGTGGACGCCGTCCCCGCGGTGTGGGCGAAGCGGCTGACGGACCAGGGCATCTGGGGCCTTGCGGACCTCGCCGCTCTGGCGGACCGGGCGTGGGACATGAAGTGCGGGGGTGCGTGATGCGGCACCACGCGCGCGAGGGCAAGGAGCGTCGGCCGCCCCTTCACCCCGCCCCTCTCCCGCGAAGGAGAGAGGGTGGTCATCTGCGGCATCTCAGCGGACCAGGATCGCCGGCCGTTCCATCGTCGCGCCCTGCCACTCGACTTCCACGGTCGGCCAGCCGGTCGGCCCGGCCAGCGGCGCCGTGCCCTCGGCCGTGCACAGGACCGTGTCCTCCGACTTTGTGCCGGAGATCGACGGGTTCCACGCGAAGGCCTGGTTCGCGAGGACGGGCGTCGCATCGCCGGGCCCGGCCTTGGCCTCGCGGGGCAGATAGCCGATCGAGCCGCCCTGGTGGTGGTTCCGCCATTCGTCGGCGTGACCGGTGGCGGCGTAGGCTTCGCGGGCGGCGTCGAAGCATTCGCCGAGCGTCGCGCCCGGCCGCGTGGCCGAGACGAGGGCCGCATCGACCGTCGCGACGGCCTCGTGCCGGGCGGCCAAGTCGGCAGGCAACGGCCCGAACGAGACGAGCCGGGTGCAGGCGGCGATCAGGCCGCCCCGCTCCGAGCACGTGACCAGCATGAGCCGCCTCTCGAGCCGCGCGGACGTCGGCAGCGGATGGCGGAACCGGTCGATCCGCCCGTCGACCGCCACCAGGAGAACCCACGGCAACAGTCCCCGCGACCGCAACGCGCCCGCCAAGGCCCCCGCCAACTCGTCCTCGGTTCGGCCGGGTTCGGCGGCGCGGGCGGTCGCTTCGACGGCCGCGACGACGTCGCTCGCCACGGCCCGGTACCGCTCGACCTCCGACGCCTCGAGCGACCAGCGGAGGCGATTGAACGCGGCCGGCAGCGGCTCGGAGTCGACGCCCGCCACGGGCACGTCGGCGGCGACGTGGCGCCCGCCGATGGCCTTCTCCACCGCCTGGGCCCGCGCCGAGGCGTCGTGCCACGGGTATGCGACCGGCTCGATGCCGGTGCCGGGCAGGTCCTCGGCCTCCAGTCGCGTCACCTCGATGTTGGAAGTCAGGATGCGGGCGCCGCCTGGGTCGACGAGGAGCGTCGAGTTGCCGGCGTCCTCGGCGGTGCCGACGTAGTTGCGGACCCGCCCGCAGGTGTACCAGCTCACGTTGCACCGGCGCGAGAGGATCGCGGCGTCGAGGCCGTGCCGGTCGAGGAACGCAGCGACGCGATCGTGCTTGGTTCGAGCTTCGGTTTCGATGTTCATCACAGGTTCGCCTCTTCGTCTCGCTCGCCGTCGAGTGGGTTGGCCGGCTCGACGTCCGCTGCGGCAGGCGGCTCGGCGCCGTCCTCCTCGCCGGGCGGGCCGATGCGCAGCAGGGCCCGCAGGGCCCCGACTGCGCAGATCAGCACCAAAGACCCCAGGCCGAGCAGGCGTCCGAGCATCAGGCTCCCGAGGACCGGCTCCAAGGCCCGCCCGACGAGCCCCGCCGCCGGACCGACGGCGAAGCCCGTCCCGATGAGCCCCTCGTGCCCCCCGCCCGCCTCGACCGATGCGTCCTTCACGATCATCGCATAGTACAGGGCCGCATAATAGGTAATCCCCATCGAGATGCCGAAAACGACCTCGCCGGCCAGGACGACCGCCAGATGCCGCCCGAACAGGACGGCGAAGAACCCGAGCGGCAGCCCGAAGACCACCAGGACGAGGGGCCGCCTCCGATGGTGCCACCACGATCCTCGGTGGAGGACGCCGAAGGTCGCGCCGCGGCTCATGTCGAGCACCGCCGCCAGGGCCGTCGCGGCGGCCACGCTGAAGCCAAGGCCCCCCAGAATCCGCGGCATCAGAGCCGCCAGGACCCACATCATCGAGTAGCTGGCCAGGAGCGACCACCGGCTCGAGATGAGAAGGCCCGCGCAGCGTCGGAGCCGCACCGCCGACAGGCGCTCCGGATGGTCGTGGGGCAGGTGCGTCGGCCGACCCGGAAGCGGCGCCATCAGGGCCAGGCTCACGACGTTCATCGCCGCGGCCAGCGCGAACAGGCCCGGCGACCAGAGTTCGATGAGCGGCCCGGCCACGAGCAGCGTCAGGGGCACGCTGAGCGACCACGTCAGATTGAACGCCCCGACGCTGCGGGCCGTCTCGGTCGGCGTGCGGCCGGCGCTGACGTAGCTCTCGACCACGGGCCATTTGAGACCTGTGAGGACCCCCACCAGGAGGACCCCGGCGACGAGGACGGGCGGGGCCGCCAGCCCGACGAGCAGCCCGTGGAGGGCCAGCTCGGCGACGACAATGCCGACAAAGAGCCGCTTCTCGCCCCATCGGACCGCCAGGCGATGGCTCGACAGGGCCCCGAGCACGTAGGCCACCCCGAACCCGAACGCCAGCCACAGGTTCTCGGTGGGCGTGAAGCCGAGCCGCTCGTCGGTGTAGAAGTAGATGCCCCGCTCGATGAGGATCGTCGCGACGTGCTCCGTCAGGACGATGAGGAGAAGGCGTCGGAGTCGCGGCACGTCGGGACCTCATGCGGCGCCAGGCGCGGCGGATCGCCCCTCTACTGCTTGGGGATGTCGCTGGCGGTGAGCTGGGAATTCATGTCGATGGCGAACTTGCCGCGGACCGCTTCGAGCTTCTTGGCCCGCTTGCCGACCCGCCAGACGAGGAACGTCAGGGGCGGATGCTTCTGGTCCTTGAAGATGATGATGATGCGGCCGAAGCCCATCAGCCGCTCCAGGATGTCGGACGTATCGATGTGCGTGTTAAAATCCTCGCGGGCGATGTGGTCGCCGGACTCGGTCGGCCCCCACTGGATGTTCATGAAGTTGGGCGTGAAGACGACGTAGTAGAACAGGCCCCGGATCCACGCCACGAAAATGGCGGTTGCGCCCAGGACCGTGACGGCCAGATACGCCACCGGCCCGATGCGGATATCAAGGCCCAGCAGGACCGTGACGAAGGGCCGGACCCACCCCAGCAGGTGCAACCAGAGGAACAGCGCCAAGAGACACAGGGCCCCGATCAGGACCACCTTCACGTTGACGGCGAACTCCTCCACGACGAAGTTCAGAAGGAACACGACGAACCACAGGCCGCCGATGATCCGGGGGGTGCCCTCGCCGCCGATCAGGTCCGACTCGTACAGAACCATCAGGATCGCCGCGACGACCGACACCACGATCGTCGGCACGTAAAGGACCTTGCGGGTCCAGTCGAAAATGACCAGCCAGTCGTGGATGTCGGGATCGTCCCGGACCTCGCGCTCGGTGCGGATGCGGGTCCGGACCGTCCGCCGCATCACCAGCCACGTGATGACGCACGCGGCGACGAAACCGACGACGATGTAGACGGCGATCATCCGGTTGCTGGTCCAGTCCATGGCATTCTCCCTCGCGCGGGTGCCGGGACGCCGCTTGCTCGGACCGATTATCGACGTCGCCCGTTGTGCCGCAACTGAATCTTGGCCCCGGCCGCCGGCATCCGCGGCCTGGTTTCGCGGCGCGCCCCTCCTTCTGGTGATACGCCGGTTGACGGGCGTCTATTCGGCCCTCCCTCGAGAGGGGCGCGGTGCGGCGTGACACAGGGCGATCCGGCTTCGCAGACGAGCGACGCTCACTTCTCGGGGGTGTCGAACCGGATGCTCGCGGCGTCGATCCGGCGGCCATCGGCGGCCCCTGCGCCTGTCGCCGGTGGCAGAACCAGTGCCGACGCCAGGACCGCCGGGGCCGTCCGTCCTTTCACGGCGAGCTTCTTTCGGCGAGCACCGGCTCGCTCATCACCCGGTTCATCGCGGCGCCCACTTCGTCGAAGACGGCGAGCACCGCACCCACGATGTCCGGACCGCTCATTCCGGCCAGGTCGGCCTGCGGGAACGGGTAGTAGACCTGGACGCCGCCCCATTCCTCGTCGGGCATCGCCCGGACGGCCTGCCGCATCGCGCGGACGCCGCCCCAGTCGGGGCCGCGGAAGACCGTCATGTCGGAGAACGCCCCCACCCGGGCCAGGAACTCCTCAACGCGGATCAGGCGGTCGAGTTCGGCCGCGAGAGGCGAGTCCTTCCGCAGGCCCCGGACGAACCGGTGCCAGTCCCAGTCCTCCCGGAGGAGCACGCCCTCGGCCGGGCCGTGGCCGCGATGCACGCTCGCCCGCTCGACCTGGAACCCGGCTTTCAGCTCCCGGTCGCCGGGGAACAGGCTGACGAAGAGCTTGGCCGAGGCGAAGCTGTGGCCCGAGGAAAGGGGTTTCGCGTCGCGGTTGGCCCGCGGGAGCCAGCAGATCCACCGCCAGTACCGGCCGCGGCCCCACTTGTCGATCAGGAACGGCCGGCCGTGCTCGGCCACGAGGTGGGCCTTGACGATCTGGGTGATCCGTTCGTTCGGCTCGAGCCCCGCCATCCGGATGCCGCGCTCGAAGTCGAGGAACTCCCGCTTGAAGGCGGGCCGGATCGGCAGCGGCGCCTCCTCATCCGGGCGATTGGGCGGTCGCTTCGCCACGAGCGGTGCTCCTCCTCCCCCTCCTGTCGGGCATCCGCTTCACTCTACGCCGGCGGCTTGTACCGGGCAAGCGCGACCCGAGGCACCGGAACCGCGGGCCCGCTCGTGCGTTCACAGGACCGGACAACGGGCACCTGCCGTCCCGGACGGCCGCCGGCGTGGAAGGAGATCACCCATGAAGAAGTCCCGCCCGAAGGGGCCCTCCCTCATCGCCGTCTCCGCCCTGGCCTGTTCGATCGCTTTGTTCGGCAGCCCAGCCCGTGCCCCGGCGGCGCCGGACGACCGGCCCGCAGGCTGGGCCGTCTACGCCGCCGGCGGCGGGGTCTACCGCTGCGCGGTCGGCGGGAAGCCCGAGAAGCTTTACGACGGCGACGCGACCCACGCGTGCTGGTCGGCGGATGGTCGGAGCATCTTCTTCATCGAGAAGAGCGGCCAGATCTGGCACATGGCCAACGACGGTTCGAACGCCCGCCGCATTGCCAAAGGCAAGAACCTCAATCGATGTCCCATCGCCGCCTACCGGCCCGACCCCGGCTGCGTCCTGTACCTGGAGGGCAACCGCTTCTATCGCATCCGCGCCGCCGACGGCGAGCGGACGCTCATCCACGAGGACCGGCGGGACTACGCCGGCGAGATCGCCATCAGCCGCGACGGCAAGCGGCTGGCCGCCCGCTCCGGCGACGGCCTCTACAAGATCGAGGTCGGCGGCAGGACCTCGAAGTATGCGGACCGCTGCTCGTCGAGCATCTCGCCCAACGGCCGGTGGCTGACGCGGAACCTGAACGGGCACCAGGAGATGGTCCTCTTCAAGTGGGAAGGCGGGGTCTACAAGAAGCTCAAGGCCCGCGGCCTCAAGTGGGACAACCAGCGGTTCGCCGTCAACTCCGACGATTTCATCGTCTTCCGGTGCGACAAGAAGAAGGCCGTCGGCCTGGTGCACGTGCCGTCGGGCAAGTGCGCCACGCTCGGCACTATCCGGGCGGAACACCCGGACTTCTTCGTCGGGCCCCTCCCGGCGGCCGATTAGCTTTCCGACGCCGTGTTTCTCAACGCCGAGGGCGCCGAGACCGCGGAGAGAACGGAGAAGAGGCGCTTCCGACTTGCGAGGCGGGTCTGGAGCACCCGCCGCGGCAAGCCCGTGGCTCGCCTGGTGCCCGTCGAGAGAGCGACCGCGCGCGGCCTGCCGGACCTCTCAGAATTCCGCGCATCGATCAAGGTCAAGGGTAAGCCGCTCTCCTGGACGGTCATCGACATGCGCAACGAAGAGCGTTACTGACTCTGATCGCCAGTTCTTCTGGTCCTCCTGTCTGCCCACGAGGCGTTGCGCGTTTCGCTGGTCGCTGCGGCCATGCCTGCCGCGGGGGCGCGGTGGGTGCGGCGACCCACCGCGCGAATGCTATGGGCACGCGCGCAGGCGTTTCGTGACATGACGGCCCCCCGGCGGCTATAATGCCCGCCCATGGAGCTCTTCGACGAAAGCGAGAGGCGGGCGCTGACGGAGCACGCCCCGCTGGCGGTCCGGATGCGGCCTCGGACGCCGGAGGAGTTCGTCGGCCAGGGCCATTTCTTCGGCCCGGGCAAGCTCCTCCGCCGCATGCTCGACGCCGACCGGCTCCAGTCGGCCGTCTTCTACGGCCCGCCCGGCACGGGCAAGACGAGCCTGGCCGAGGTGATCGCCGGCCGCCTCTCCGCCCATTTCGAGACGCTCAACGCCGCCAACGCCGGCGTCAAGGAAGTCCGCGAGGTCCTCGACAGGGCCCGGGGCCGCCTCGTCACGACGAAGCGGCGGACGGTCCTCTTTCTCGATGAGGTCCACCGCTTCAACCGGGCCCAGCAGGACGTTCTCCTGCCCGACGTGGAGAACGGCGTCATCATCCTGATCGGGGCGACCACGGAGAACCCGTTCTTCGCCCTGAACGCCCCGCTGGTGTCGCGGAGCCAGGTCTTCCGCTTCGAGCCGCTATCCGAGGACGAGATTCGTATCATCTTGCGGCGTGCCATCGAGGACGCCGACCGGGGCCTGGGCCGGTACGACCTTCACGTGAGCGAGGAAGCGATCGAACACTGGGCGACGATCTCCGACGGCGACGCGCGGCGGGCCCTGTCGGCCCTGGAAGTGGCGGTCCTCAGCCAGGCGCCCGACCCGGCCGCGCCGCCCGAGGAGGCCGGCCGAATCGAGATCGACCTGGCCGTCGCCGAGGAATCGATCCAGCAGAAGGCCATCCGCTACGACGCCACCGGCGACGAGCACTACGATGTGGCCAGCGCGTTCATCAAGTCGATGCGCGGCAGCGACCCCGACGCGGCGGTGTACTGGCTGGCCCGGATGCTGGAGGCGGGCGAGGACCCGCGGTTCATCGCCCGGCGGATCGTCATCTGCGCGGCCGAGGATGTCGGCAACGCCGACCCGGCGGCCCTGATGGTGGCGGTCTCGGCGATGCAGGCGACCGAGTTCGTGGGCCTGCCCGAGTGCCAGATACCCCTGGCCCAGGCGGTCACCTACATCGCCGCCGCCCCGAAGTCGAACGCCTCGTACAAGGCGATCGCGGCGGCCCGAGAGGACGTGCGGGAGAACCGGACCGTACCCGTGCCGAGGCACCTCCGCGACAGCCACTACCGCGGGGCGAAGCCCCTGGGGCACGGCGAAGGCTACAAGTACGCCCACGACTACGAGGGCGGGTTCGTGCCGCAGGAGTACCTCGGCGTGGACGCGACGTACTACGAACCGACCGACCACGGGCGAGAGGCCCGGATCAGGCAGCGCCTCGACGAGCTCCGCCGGAGGCGCGAAGCCGCCGAGGCCGACGGAGGAAAGGGAACGACCGACCAGCCGGACGCGGAGGCGTAGCGGGAGCGTTTCGGCCGTCGCCAATCGAAAGGGGAGCCTATGGCCGCGCCGACGACGAATGTTGCCACACTCGCCATCAACCTTCAGCGGGTCACGAAACAGGTCGCCATCCTGAAGTGGGTGGGGGTCGTCGTGGTGGTCCTGGCCGCCGCGGGGGTGGCGCTGTACTTCGTCCTGCGTCCGCCGACCGGGGCCCACGGCTTCAAGCTGGTCGACGACGAGGGCCGTGTCCGGGCGCTGCTGGACATGCGCGACGGCCGGCCCGCCCTGGCGTTCCTGGACGCCGAGGGGGAGGTCGTCGGCGGGCTGATCGCCGACGACTCGGACAAGGGCCTGGCGTTCTTCGACTCGACGGGCGCCGAGCGGGCGTCCCTGGTCGCAAGCGGCAGCCAATGGAGGTTCCGCCTCCACGGTACCGAGACGAAGGTCCGGGCCGCGCTGGGGATGATCGACGGCACGCCTGCCCTGAGCATCTACGACAAGGCCGCCACGGAGCGCGTGCGTCTGTCGGTCCTGGACGGCGGGCCGGCCCTCAGTTTCACAGACGGCGAGGGCGGTCAGCGGGCCAGACTGTCGCTGAGCAGCGATGGGTACCCCGCCCTCAGCCTGAGCGGCCCCGAGGGCAAGGAGCGGGCGTCCCTGAACGCGACGAGCAAGGGATGCGGACTGGCGCTCCACGACGCCGAGGGCAAACCACGGGTGGACCTCGACGTGGGCGAGTTCGCCCCACTGCTCAGCATGCGCGACGGCCAGGGCACGACGCGGGCCGCCCTCTCCGTCCCGGATGACGGGCCGATGCTCCACCTGATGGGCCCTGCCGAGAAGGCGGCGATCTCGATGGACGTCCTTCAGGACGGGCCGAGTCTCCAGATCAATGATGAAAACCGGTCCCGCCGGGCCCGGCTGGGCCTCACGGGCGGCTCGCCATCTCTGACGCTTCACGACGCCGAGGGCAAGCAGCGGGCCGGCCTGCGCGTCGCCGACGGCGGACCGTCCCTCCAGCTCATGGACGCCACGCAGTATCCTCTCGTGGACCTCACGGACGCCACGCTGAGCTTCAAGAGCTCGCAGGGCCCTCTGCAAACGGTCGTGGGCGCGACGGACAAGGGGCCAGGGCTTGTGGCGTTCGACGCATCCGGCCACGCGCGTCTGAACGCTACGACGACACAGGATGGACCGGCGGTCCAGTTGTGGAACACCAACGGGAAGCCTCGCGCCGGGCTGGCACTCGAGGACGCCGGGCCGGGCCTCACCTTCTCCGACACGCGTGGGGTGAAGCAGATGAGCCTGACTCTGACGCCTGGCGGGCCGCAGATGGAGATGCTCGACGCCCAGGGCACCGCCCGGTCGAACCTCCGCCTCCGCGAGGGCGTGCCGTCGCTCGAATTCTCCGACTCCGGCGGCAAGCTCCGCACGTCCCTCTCGACGAGCGGCGCGGCCTCGGGCCTCGACATCTACGGCGAGACCGGCGTGCCCCAGGTCCGCGTGCTGCTGCTGGAGAACAAGCCGCACATCGGCTTCTACAACGCCAAGGGCAAGCCCGACTGGGAGGTGCCGTAGACGCGCCGTCGAGCGCCACAGCGGGAATGGAAGGTCCGGGACGGCCTGCGACGTGGTGGGTGCCCTTCGGTTCCGGCGCCGGGCCTCAGGACGGGCCGCGATCCGCCGGGCACACCTCAAGCGGTTTGCGCCGGGCGGGTCTACCGCAGCGGCGCGGCGAGGTCCGCGCACAGCTCCGCCACGGCCGAGGCGATCGCCTCGGGCGGCTCGCCGCCGTGGTCGGCGACGCGGCGGACGATCGCGCTGCCGACGATCGCCCCGTCGGCCACCTTCGCCACCGCCGCCACGTGCCGCGGCTCCGACAGGCCGAACCCCACGCAGACCGGCACGCGGGCCTCCTTCCGAACGCCCCGGACGTAGTCGGCCAGGTCGGGGGGCAACTCGTTCCGCTCCCCCGTGATGCCCACCACGCTGACGCAGTAGAGGAAACCCGTGACGTGCTCGAAAATGGCCCGCCGCCGCTCGGGCGGTGTGGTCGGCGCCACGAGCAGCACGTGCGACAGGCCGCGGTCGGCCAGCTCGTAACCCAGGGGCTCAGCCTCGTCGGCGGGCAGGTCGGGCACGATCAGGCCATCGGCCCCCGCTTCGGCGGCCCGCTCGACGAACGCCGCGGGGCCCGGACGGTACACCAGCGAGTAGGAGGTCATCAGGCAGACGGGCACCTCGAAGCCGCCGGCCCGCAGGCCGGCCAGCATGTCGAGGATGGCCCCGGGCCTGGCGCCGCCGGCGAGGGCCCGCTGGTAGCTCGCCTGGATGGTCGGCCCGTCGGCGATGGGGTCGGAGTATGGGAGGCCCAGCTCCACCAGGTCGGCCACGCCGCGCTCGGCCAGCGCCCGGAGGATAGCGGCAGTCGTCTGGAGGTCGGGGTCGCCGGCGGCGATGAAAGGCATGAAGGCGGCCCGCCTGGCCTTTCGCAGCCGTTCGAAGGTGGCGTCTATACGGTCCACGACTCGCCCTTACCGCGGCCCAGCTTGCGGAACGTAGAGCCCAGGTGAGCGTCGCCCGGTGCTTCCGCACCGGGCTCATTTGAGTTCCTCGCCCAGGAGGCGGGCGGCCTCCTCGACGTCCTTGTCGCCCCGGCCCGAGAGGTTCACGATGATGACTTCGTTCGGCGCCATCCGGGTGGCCATCTTCTTCGCCTCGACCAGGGCGTGGGCCGACTCCAGGGCCGGGATGATCCCCTCCAGACGCGCCAGCTCCGTGAACGCCGCCAGCGCCTCCTCGTCGGTCGCCGAGGTGTAGCGGACCCGGCCGAGGTCCTTCCAGTAGGAATGCTCCGGCCCGACGCCGGGGTAATCGAGCCCCGCGCTGACGCTGTGGACCGGAAGCGTTTGGCCGTCCTCGTCCTGCATGACGTAGGAGTAGGAGCCGTGAAGGACGCCGGGCTCGCCGGCGCAGAGCGGGGCGGCGTGCTCGCCGGAGGCCAGGCCCCGCCCGCCCGCCTCCACGCCCACCAGCTCGACGTCCTCGTCGTCGAGGAAGGCGTAGAACGCCCCGGCGGCATTGGACCCCCCCCCGACGCACGCGACGACGGCGTCGGGCAGGCGGCCCTCCTGCCGCTGGATCTGCCGCCTGGCCTCCCGCCCGATCACCGACTGGAAGTCGCGGACCATCATGGGGAATGGGTGCGGGCCGGCGGTCGTCCCGAAACAGTAATGGGTGTGCTCGACGGTGGCCATCCAGTCGCGCATGGCCTCGTTGATGGCGTCCTTGAGGGTCCGCTGCCCGGTCTCGACGCCGATCACGCGCGCCCCGAGGGCCCGCATGCGGAAGACGTTCAGGCGCTGGCGGCGGATGTCCTCGGTGCCCATGTAGATGTCGCACTCGAGGCCCTGGAGGGCGGCCCCGGTGGCGGTGGCCACGCCGTGCTGGCCGGCGCCGGTCTCGGCGATCATCCGCCGCTTGCCCGTGCGGACGGCCAGGAGGGCCTGGCCGACCGTGTTGTTGATCTTGTGGGCCCCGGTGTGGTTGAGGTCCTCCCGCTTCAGGTAGATCCGTGCCCCGCCCCACGTCTCGGTGGTCCGGCGGGCGAAGTAGAGCGGCGAGGGGCGGCCCACGTAGTGCGAGAGGAGGAACTCCAGTTCCTTCTGGAACTCCGGATCGTCGCGGGCCTCGCGGTAGGCGGCATCGAGCCCCTCGAGGGCCGCCATGAGCGTCTCGGGGACGAACCGTCCCCCGTAGGCCCCGAATCGGCCCCGCTCGTCCGGCAGCTTGCCCATGACCTCTCCCCGCAGGGGCGAATACACGGGGAAGTGTAGCGGCTGGCCCGGGGAGGTCAAGGCCCGTCGCGGCGCGGACCGCACCGGGAAAAGCCTTGACAGGGGCCTGCCGGGGGCCTAGAGTGCGATGCTCTGTACGGGACCGGGGAACCGTCTGCGCCCCGCGATCAGGCGAAGGAGAACGCTGCTTGGCCACACTCGAAATCGAAGAGCTGATCGGTGCCGGCATCCACTTCGGCCACCCCGCCAGCCGGTGGAACCCGAAGATGGAGCCGTACATCTACGGCAAACGCAACTTCATCCACATCATCGACCTCAAGGAGACCGTCAAGGGCCTCGTGCGGGCCAGGAAGTTCCTCACCCGCGTCGTCGCCGAGGGCAAGGACGTCGTCTTCGTCGGCACGAAACGCCAGGCCCGCGGCGCCATCGAGCAGGAAGCCAAACGCTGCGGCATGCCCTACGTCAGCTACCGCTGGCTCGGCGGCACCCTGACGAACTTCCGGACCATCCGCTCCCGCCTGTCGCGGCTCGACGAGCTGGAGCAGATGCAGATCAGCGGCGACATCAACCAGTATTCCAAGAAGATGATCGCCAGCCTCCAGCGGGAGCACCGCAAGATCAAGCGGAACCTCGAAGGCATCCGCACCATGGAGAAGCTCCCCGGGGCCATGATCGTCGTCGACCCGGTCCGCGAGAAAAACGCCATCCGCGAGGCCAATCGACTCGATATCCCCGTCGTCGCCCTGGCCGACACCGAGGCCGACCCCGACGACATCACGGTCCTGATCCCGGGCAATGACGACGCCATGCGGGCCGTCGAGATCATCGTCAAGCACCTGGCCGACGCCGTCGTCGAGGGCAAGGCCAACCGGGCAGCCCATGCGGCCGCCGAGGGTGAGGGCCCGGCCCTGACGCGCGGGCCGTCGCGTCCGGAGGCCCGCGGCGGCCGGCGAGGAGGCCGTCGCCCGCCCCAGCGACGCGGCGAGCGGGCCGTCCCCGAGATGCCGCTCCCGAAACCGCATCCCGGCATGAAGCCGAAGCCGGCCGAGGCCGCCGCCGAAGAGGAGAGCGGCGAAGAGACGCCCGAAGCCGAGACGGCCGAGTCGAAACCGGCCCAGGCCCAAGCGACCGAGTCGAAGCCCGCCGAGGCCCAGTCCGCCGCCGAGGAAACGCCCAAGGCCGAGTCCTCTGAGACCGAGCCGACCCCGGGGCAGGAAAGCGAGCCGTCCGCCGAAGGCGAACCGGCTCCCCAGGCCGACGCCGACGAGACGAAGACCGGCGCGTAACCGCCGCCCCGCCCTGCCGGTCCCGGCGCTCCCGCCGCCGGCGGGCGAGCGCGTAAGCCTCTAGAGCCGACAAGGAGCCGAAGCCGATGGCCATCGCCGCATCCGAGGTCAAGAAACTCCGCGACCGGACCGGCCAGGGCATGATGGACTGCAAGCGGGCCCTGGAGGAGGCCGGCGGCGACATGGACGCCGCCATCGAGGTCCTCCGCAAGAAGGGCCTCGCCACCGCCGAGAAGAAGGCCGTCCGCTCCACCGCCGAGGGACGCGTCCACGCCTACATCCACCACAACGGCAAGGTGGGCGTCCTGGCCGAAATCAACTGCGAGACCGACTTCGTGGCCAAGAACGAGCAGTTCCAGGCGTTCATGAACGACATCTGCCTCCACATCTGTGCCAGCTCGCCGCTGGCCGTCAGCCGTGAGGACGTCCCCGAGGCCGTCGTGGAAAAGGAACGGGCCTTCCTCCGGGAGCAGGCGGCCGAGTCAGGCAAGCCCGAGGACATCGTCGAGAAAATCGTCGAGGGCCGGCTCTCCAAGTGGTACGCCGAACGCGTCCTGCTGGAGCAGCCGTTCGTCCGCGACCCCGACCGGACGGTCCAGGACGTGCTGGTCGAGACGATCGCCAAGACCGGCGAGAACATCGTCATCAAGCGGTTTGCCCGGTTCCAGGTGGGCGAGACGGACCCGCAGTAGCGCGGCCGCGGTCCGGCCGCCGGCCGACCGCCGGGGCAGGACGACACAGGGGCGCCCATGGCCGAGAAGCCGTACAGACGGGTCCTCCTGAAAATCAGCGGCGAGGCGTTCTGTAAGCCCGGTCAGTTCGGTCTCGACCCGGAAGAGGTCCGGACCATCGCCCGCCAGGCCCACGAGGTGGCCGGCGACGGGTGCGAGCTGGCCATCGTCGTCGGCGGGGGCAACTTCCTCCGCGGCGTCCAGTTCTCCCGCCAGGCCGACGTCCGCCGGGCCACCGCCGACTACATGGGCATGGTCGCCACGGCCCTCAACGCCCTCGCCCTCCAGGACACCATCGAGACCCTCGGCGCCGACACCCGGGTCCAGTCGGCCATCGAAATGAAGGACGTCGCCGAGCCGTTCATCCGACGCCGGGCCATCCGCCACCTGGAGAAGGGCCGCATCGTCATCCTGGCCGGCGGCACGGGCAACCCGTTCTTCACCACCGACACCTGCGCCGCCCTGCGGGCCAGCGAGCTCGGGGCCGAGGTGCTCCTGAAGGCCACGAAGGTCGACGGCGTCTACTCCGACGACCCGAAGACGAACCCCAACGCCCGGCGCTACGACCGCATCTCCTACGACGAGGTCGTCCGCAAGGACCTCAAGATCATGGACGTCGCCGCCGTCGACCTGTGCAAGCAGGGCCGCATCCCCATCATCGTCTTCGACCTGAAGGTGGAGGGGAACATCCGCAAGGTCGTCTCCGGCGAGTCCGTGGGCACCTTCATTGGAGACCACTAGCCGTGCCCGTCGACGAAATCCTGCTCGAAGCCGAAATGAAGATGCAGAAATCCGTCGAGCACCTCCGCGAGCAGTACCGGACGGTGCGGACCGGCCGGGCCTCGGCCGGCCTCGTCGAGCACATCCGGGTCGACTACTACGGGAGCCCGACGCCCCTGAGGCAGCTCGCCACCATCACGGTGCCCGACCCGCTGCTGATCGTCATCAAGCCGTTCGACCCCGGGTCGGTGGGCGACATCGCGAAGGGCATCCAGGCGTCGGACCTGGGGGTGACGCCGGCCGTCGACGGACGGATCATCCGCCTCTCGATCCCACCCCTGTCGGAGGAGCGCCGGAAGCAGCTCGTCGGGCAGGTCAAGGAGCAGGCCGAGGAGACGAAGATCTCGCTCCGCAACATCCGCCGCGACGCCATCAAAAGCATCGACGCCGAGGAGAAGGAGAAGCAACTCGGCGAGGACGACGCCCGCGACGCACGCGACGAGGTCACCGACCTCGTCCACCAGTATGAGAAACAGGTCGACGAGGCCCTCAAGCACAAGACCGACGAGGTCCTCGAAGTCTAGCCCTCGCCGCAGACGGGGTGCAGAGAGGGAAGCGGCAACGGCAGAACGGCCTGGCGCACATTATGCAGAGTACACAGATAACAATAAGTACAGAAAAGAATTAGGGAAAAGAAAAGCAGCCGCCGCCAGGCCCCCGGCGGCCTCGCATGGCATTTTCTTCTTCTCTCGCCCGCGTCTCTGTCGGTCGTTTTCATCTGCGGAAGTCCTTTCGCGTCGCGCCGGGCGACGGTTTTGCTGGACCGGCCGCCGCCTGACGTCCGATAACCCCTATCGGGAGCAGAGCGAGGGGCGCCGTCCGTCGCCCGGCCGGTCATCGGCCGCGCGCGCCCCGCAGGATGGAGAGGGTGCCGCGATGTCGCGATTGGCGTGGATGGATCGGATCCGGCTCTGGTTCGCCTCCGGGCGGCGCCGCGAGTCACCGGGACACGAGACGAATCGGTGGTCGCTGTCGCCGGCCCCCCGCGAGCTGGCCCTGGCCACGGCGGTCGCCGGCGGCGGCAACGGCGACGCTATTCACGACGAGGGGCTCGTCGACGCCGACGGTGCCCCGCCCAAAGGGACCCTCGTCCGGGCCCCCGGCCGCGACGAAGCCTCACCGCGCCGCGACGCGGCCCTGCCGAAGGCCGAGACCTCGCGGACCGAAGCGGCCGTCGCCGTCGAATCGCCCCCGGGCCGCCCGGCGTGGGCCGAGGGCCTCGACGCCCTGCCCGACCGGATTGCGGGCGCCCTGGCGGGAAGCGCCGCCTCGGCCGAAGCCCTGGCCCGCGTCGCCGCCGAGCTCGAGACCCGCCGCGACGTCGACCGCACCGCCGCCGAAGCGATGGCCGCCCTGCCCGAGACGGCCGAGCGCCAGGCCGCCCTCGTCCGACGCACCAACGAGCTGCTCGAGCACCAGAACCGCCTGACCGAGTCGATGATCGACGGGCTGGCGGGCCTGCGGGCGGCGTTCCGCAGCGTGGAGGAAAGCTCGCGGCGGCACCTGGCGTGCATCGCCCAGCTCGAGACGACCCACCGCCAGGTGCTCGACGTGTACCAGTCGACGCTGCTCCGAGCCCACCGGCGGCTGGGGCGGTTCGCCCTGTTCGCCGTGGGCCTGTCGCTTGCGGCCCTCGCCGCCGTGGGCTGGCTCATCTATCTGGGCCACGTCGCGCCCTGAAACCCGACGTGAACGCCCCGCCCATCCAGCCCGACCGGAAGATGCCCCTGTTTTTTCCGCCAATCGACGGCCTGCGGCTCCTGGCCCTCGCCGCCGGTCTGACGCTGGTCCTCGTCGGGCCGGCGCGGGCGGACGGCGGATCGCCTGCCGGGGCGACGCCCTCGCCGGTCATCGACTGGGTCAAGACGTCCGAGGCCAAGGGCTACGCCGCGGCCCGGGCCCACGCCCCGCGGTTCGGCGACCGCCAGGTCTGGCCCGGCCTCCGCGGCGACGAGCCTTTCGTCGGCCAATCGTGGGACAGAGGCAAGCTCTACGTCTGGGCCAGGCCCGGCCGGAGCGCCGGCGGCCGGCGCGCCACGCGCAGCGCCTTCGACGCCGCCAACTGGATCGACGCCCGCACCGGCGAGCCACTCCGAACGTTCGAGCTGGGCGCCGCCGTCGACGTCTACCTGCCTCCTGCCGCCGAGCGCTACACCGTGAACATGCGCCGACCCGGCGGGGGCGAGCATCAACCCCTGACCGTGCGGCACCTCACCGTCGACCGGAACGCCGGCTGGAACAGCGCCGGCCTGACCGTCTGCGGCAACCTGTGGGTCAAGCACGGGGGGCGGTTCGGGAACCACGGGTCGCTGACCTTCGCCGGGCCCGGCTGCGGCTTCGCCCGGAACGATCACGCCATGCCGGAGGGCGAGGGGCGGACCTGGATGGAGGGCCGCCGACCGCCCGAGACCCGCCACGTCCACGTCGCGCAGTACATGACGGCCGCCAAGACCGGCGCGTCGAGCTTGACGCTGCTGGGATGGTTCGCCGTCACGGACGAGTTTCGCATCTTCGACTGCACGTATGTCGTCGGACCCGACACCTGGGTCCAGCCGGGGCGCAACGCCCATCCGGTGATGAGGAACAGCACGCTGCGGCTCATGGACGGGGCGACCTTCGCCGGCTGGTCGAACAACTTCGGCTCGCCCTCGCTGGAGGCCCGCGACAGCCGCATCCTGGCCGGCTCGCCGGACCGGCCGCTGACGCGCGACGCCCGCCTGCTCCTGCATCCGAAGAACTACACCCGGAGCCGGCCGCCGAGGGGCGACGAAAACGTTCGACACGTGCCGGGGCTGCTGCTCGAGGGCGACTGCGTGCTCGCCAGCTATCCCGCGGAGGGGACCGACGCCCGGCTGATCGTCACCCGCGCCCCCGTCGACTACGTGTCGAACATCATGGAGGAGGTCGGCGACAAGCCGGACATGAAGAGATGGTACCTGAGCCTGCCTCAGAAGATCGAGCTGCTGGCGAAAGGTCCGCTGAAGGTCCGGGGCGCGCGATTCGACTACTTCCGCCGGGGCGGCATCCAGTTGGCCCGCCCCTCCGACGCCCGGGCCTGGCAGCACGTCGACTTCGGCCCGCATAACGAAACGCCGGCCGACGAGCTGATCACGGGCCTCGAGGATTAGGGCCGCCGGCGCGCCGCTCGAACGGCTCGACATCCTCCAGCCGGAACGTCTTGCGGCGGCGCCAGCCGAACAACTGCCGCACGATCGCCGCTTCGTAGCGGTCGAGGCGGAGCCGCGTCGTCCCCCACGCCAGCCAGCACCCCCAGAGGGGCATCCCCACGCCCACCAGGACGAACGGGACGAAGAACAGCATAAGCAGCGGCGGGGTCTCGCCCTTGGCGACCCCCATCCCGAACCCCACGATGACGACCAGCACAATCACGTTCCAGAACGCCCCGAACACGAAGCAGAAGATCGCCTTGCCGTGCAGGCCGCGCCTCGGCAGGAACACCTCCACGCCGCCGCCCGGCAGCGGGTCGACACCGATGACGTGAGGGGACGGGGCGGCGGTTTCGATCAAGCCAGCCTGACCGAACGCCTCGAAGGCGGCCGATGCCTTGAACCCCTCGCCGCAGGACGTGCACCGCGCCCAGTCGGCGGGCACGTCGGCGGCGTCGGCGTGGACCGTGGCGTCACATCGTGGGCGGTGAAGGGCCATCGATTCGCCGTCCGCCCTGGAGGCGACGGAGCGACCTGGTGAGCAGGCCGTAGACCCATTCCTGCTCCCGCCGGGTCGCCGTCTCGCCGATCGCCTTCTCCCAGGAGCCGAGCGTCAGGAGGATTCGTCCGTGGTTGCCCTGCATCGTCCGCATGGCCTGCATCGGGTTTGTCGGCGACGCGAGGGGCTGGTCGGACCAGCGGACGCGGGTCTCGTCGGGCGTTGCGCGGTGGGTGCGGCCCAGGCCGAACAGGGCACTTCGACACGTGCACGCCATCGACTCGAATCGCACCTGTGTCCGGCCGAACAGTTGCCACAGAATCGCGAAGACCATGCCGAACCCGGCCAGGAAAAAGGGCGTCATGAAGAGCGCCAGGAACCACGGGACGGCAGCGAAGAGATCCTGTCCGCCTTCCGGTTCGCCGCCGGGTTGGGGGGGTGACTCGGCCGGCGGACCCTCGTCGGCCTCATGCGGCGGGACCTCCGCTGGCCCGGCCTCCTTGGGCGCGGCGTCGCCGGGGGCCGCCTCCTCAGCGGCTTCGCCTGCCGGGTCCGACGCGGGGGGTCCCTCCCCGGCCCTGAGGCCGCCGACGCCGAAGCCCACGAACACGGACAGGAAGCTCCACCAGGCCACGGCGAACGCCATCAGGAACACCAGGCCGACGCTGAACCCCGCCGGCGGAAACCGCACGTGGACGTCGTCGCCAAACTGCTCCACCCGAACCTTACTGCCTTCGGGCGGACGCTCCGACGGGGAGAACGAGAACGCCGGCTCATCCGGCGGCGCGGAGGCACGGCCCAGAACGGCGCCGGGCCGGAACACGTTGCCGCACCGTCGACACTTCGCGATGTTCGCCTGGACGTTGACGTCGTCGGCGTCGATATCGGCGTCACACTCGGGGCAGTAGAGCGGCACGGCGCCACCTCCGACCGGCCCCTCAGTCGACCAGCATCCGGGGGGCTTCGAGGGCGTCGCGGATCGCCGCCAGGAACTGGGCCCCCACCGCCCCGTCCACCAGCCGGTGGTCCACCGACAGGGTCAGCGTCATCATCTTTCGGACCTGGATGCCGCCCTGCCTGTACACGACGCGGTCCTCGATGGCCCCGAGGGCCAGGATGGTGCTCTCGCCCGGGTTGACGACGGCGACGAACCGCTGGATGCCGAACATCCCCAGGTTCGTCACCGTCATGCACCCGTCCTGGTACTCCTCGGGGAGGAGCTTCTTCGAGCGGGCCCGCTCGGCCAAGTCGGCCGTCTCGCGGCTGAGCTGTTGCAGGGACTTCTCGTCGGCGCGGCGGACCACCGGGACGACCAGGCCCTCGTCGAGGGCGACGGCGAAGCCGACGTTGGCCTCGATCCGCCGCTCGATGCCAGCCTCGACCCACCGGCTGTTGACCGGCGGGAACGCCGCCAGGGCCCGCCCGCACGCCCGGATGATGAAGTCATTGAAGCTGATCTTGACGCCGTTCTCGCGGCCCGTCCGGGTGTTGAGCTTGTTGCGGAGGGCGACCATGTCGGTGACGTCGGCGTCGATATCGAGATAATAGCACGGGGTGGTCTGCTTGGAGAGCGTCATGCGCTCGGCGACGATCCGCCGCATGGGCGTCAGGGGAACGATCTCGCCCGGCGCGGCCGCGGGGGCCGGCCCGGGCGCCGCCGCGCTCAGCACGTCCTCCTTGGTGATCTTGCCGCCGACGCCCGTCCCGCGGACGGCCGCCAGGTCCACGCCGCGGGCCTCGGCCAGCCGCTGCGCGACGGGCGTCGCCTGGACGGCGGCGGGTGCTGCGGGCGCGGCTTCGGCGACCGCCAGGACGTCCGACTCGACGATCCGCCCGTTCGGGCCCGACCCGGTGACCGTCGCCAGATCGATGCCGTGCTCGCGTGCCCGCATCCGTGCCCGCGGCGAGGCGAAGGTCCGCCCGGCCTCGTGCCGCACGGCGGCCGGCGCTGGGTCGGCGGTCGCCACGGCCTCCTGGGCGGGCGATTCAGCGGGAGCCTCGGCTTCTTCCGCACCGGCCAGAGCGGCCGCGCCGGAGAGCAACTCGGCGGGCACCTCGGCCCCCTCGGGGCCGATGGCGGCGATCGGCGCGCCGACGTCCAGCTCTTCGTCGCCCTCCGGGGCGAGGACCTTCAGCAGCGTCCCGCGGTAGAAGCTCTCCACCTCCAGCGTGGCCTTGTCGGTGGTGATCTCGCAGATCACCTCGCCCTTGCTGACCGGGTCGCCCTCGGCCTTGACCCACCGTTCGATCCGGGCCGACTCGACGGTCTGCCCGAGCTTCGGGAGGGTCATGATCTTGACGTCGGACGAGGCGGCGGCGGGCGGCTTGCGCTGCGGCTTCTTCGCAGCGGCCGGCTTCTTCGGAGCGGCCGGTTTCTCTTCCGCGGAGGGCTTCTTCTCGGCGGGGGGCGCCGCGGCGGGGGGCTGCGCTTCGGTCGAACCGGCCGCCGCGCCCTGCTGGGCGCGGGCTTCCTCGACGATCTCTTCGGGCACCGCCTCGCCGGGGTCGCCGACGACGGCGATGAGGTCGCCGACCTTGAGCTCGACCCCCTGGGGCGCCAGGACCTTCAGGAGCGTCCCCTTGTGGAAGCTCTCGACCTCCAGGGTGGCCTTGTCGGTGGTGATCTCGCAGATCACCTCGCCCTTGCTGACCGGGTCGCCCTCGGCCTTGACCCACCGCTCGATGGTGGCGGATTCGACCGTCTGGCCGAGCTTCGGGAGTGTGACCTTCTTGATCATGCGTGCCCCAAGGCGTCGCGGGCACCCGACGGCGCCCGTTACCGTGCTCGGTACGACTATCCCCTCACCCCGCCCCTCTCCCGCCAGGGGAGAGGGAGACAACGAAACCTCCGATAAGCGGTCACGACGCCTTCCCCAGCGTGCGCTTCGCCGCCGCGACGATCTTCTCCGCCGACGGGATCGCCTCGTCCTCCAGGACGGGGCTCATCGGCACCGGACAATTGGCCGCACAAACCCGCTCGACGGGCGCGTCGAGCCAGTCGAAGGCGTGCTCCTGGATCCGCATGGCCACCTCGCACACGAAGTTGACGTTCTTGTAGCCCTCCGACGCGAGGACCAGCCGTCCCGTCTTCTTCACCGACTCGACCAGGCAGTCCATGTCGAGCGGTTTGAGGCTGCGAAGGTCGATGACCTCGGCGTCGATGCCCTCGTCGGCGAGCTGCTCGCCCGCCTCGACGGCCCGCAGGGCCATCCGGGAGTAGCCGGCGATCGTCACGTCGCCGCCTTCGCGCCGGACGACGGCCTCGCCGAGGGCGATGAGGTACTCCTGCTCGGGCACCTCGCCCTTCTCGCCGTAGAGCATCTTGTGCTCGATGAAAAGGATGGGGTTATCGTCGCGTATGCAGGTCTTTAGAAGTCCCTTCGCATCGTAGGGCGTCGAGGGCATGACGACGAACACGCCCGGCGCGTGGACGAACCAGGCCTCCAGACTCTGGGAATGGTGGGCGGCGATGCACCGGCCCGCCCCCCCCTCGGTCCGCAGCACCATCGGGACGGTCGTCTTGCCGCCGAACATGTACCGGTTTTTCGCGGCCTGGTTGACGAACTGGTCCATCGCCAGGGTCATGAAGTCGACGTACATGATCTCGGCGACGGGCCGCATGCCGGCCATGGCGGCGCCGGTGGCGGCCCCGGCTATGGCCTCCTCGCTGATGGCGGTGTCGCGGACCCGCTCGTCGCCGAACTCCTCCCACAGGCCCTTCGATGCCTGATAGGCGCCGCCGTAGATGCCGATGTCCTCGCCCATCAGGAAGACGCGCTCGTCGCGGAGCATCTCCTCCCGCATGGCATCGCGAATGGCCTCGCGAAACGTAATCTCCGGCATGGCTGAAGGCTTCCTTTCGTCGGGTGCGGTGTGGCGCCAGGGCACGGACTGACGGGACACGGCCCCCCGGGTGGCCGGCCCGGATGGCCACGACGCTTCCGGAGCGGCGCTACAGGCGGACCAGCCCGCGCTGTCCTTCGATCCAGCCCGCGTAGACGTCGTTGTAGAGCTCGGAGGCGTCGGGGTACGGGCTCTCCTCGACGGCGAACCGCTCGGCCTCCTCCAGGGACTGCTCGACCTCGCTGCGGAGGGCCTCGACCTCGTCTTCGGTCATCGTGCCCTCATCGACGAGCCCCTCGGCAAACAGGTCGATCGGGTCCCGCCCGTGCCAATACTCCTCCTCCTCACGGGTGCGGTACTTGCGGCCGTCGCTGCGGCTGTGGCCGCGGTAGCGGTAGGTCTTGGCCTCGATGAGGGTGGGTCCTTCGCCCTTTCGGGCCCGCTCGATGGCCTCCTGGACGGCGGCCCGCATCTCCAGGACGTTCTGGCCGTCGACGATGGCGCCGGGCATGGAGTAGCCTCGGGCCCGGCCGCCGATGTCCTCGACGGCACAGGCCACCTTGACCGAGACGCTCATGCCGTAGAGGTTGTTCTCGCAGATGAAGATGACGGGCAGTTTCCACCGGCCGGCCATGTTGAGCGACTCGTGGAAGGACCCCTCGTTGGCGGCGCCGTCGCCGAAGAAGCAGAGGACGACCGAGTCCTCGCCCTTCATCTTGGCGGCCAGGGCGGCCCCGGTGGCCACGGGGAGGTTCCCCCCGACGATGCCGGTGGCCCCGAGGTTCCGGTTCCGGACGTCGGCGATGTGCATCGACCCGCCGCGGCCCTTGCAGTAGCCGGTGGCCTTGCCGCACAGCTCGGCCATCATGAGCTTCAGGTCGCATCCCATGGCGACCGAGTGGCCGTGGCCCCGGTGGGTGCTGGTGATGTAGTCCTTCTCGCCGATGGCCGAGCAGGCGCCGACGGCGACGGCTTCCTGGCCGGCGTAGACGTGGCTGGCCCCCTTCAGGACGTCACGGGAAAGGAGTTCGAAGACCTTGTCCTCGAAGGCGCGGATCTCCATCATGCGGCGAAGGAGGTGGACCTTGAGGTCCTTGGAGAGCTCCTCGCCCTTGGCCGCCGGCTTCTCCGCCTGCTTTTTCGCTTCCTTGGTCTTGCCCATCGGTCCTCCAACCTCGGCCCGCGCTTCCACTGTGGCAAAAGCCCGAAGATTATAGCCGCAAAGCCTCCGGGACGCAACCCAGGATGTCCCAGGCGGTGACGCCGAGGGTGCCCAACCGCTCGACGGCCAGGTCCCCCGCCCGACCGTGGGCCCACACGGCCAGCACCGCCGCCTCGAACGGTTCCATCCGGGCCGCCACCAGGGCCGTCATGAGGCCCGTCATGACGTCCCCCGCCCCGGCCGTGGCCATCCCCGGGTTACCCGTCTCGTTCACGTACACGCGGTCGCCGTCGGTTACGATCGTCCCCGCGCCCTTGAGGACGGCGACGGGGGCGAGGTCGGCGAGCCGCGCGGCGGCGGCCTCGCGGTCCGCCTGAACGTCCCCCGCGCTCGAATCGAGGAGGCGGGCCGCCTCGCCCGGGTGCGGCGTGATGATGACCGGCTCCCCGGCGGCGCCCAGGGCCTCGGCCGCGTCGTCGGCAATCACGTTCAGGCCGTCGGCGTCGAGGACGACCGGGGCGGGCGTCCGGGCCAGGACGTCGCGCACCAGCCGCCCGACCGCCGCCGACCGGCCCATGCCGGGGCCCATCGCCAGGGCGTGCTGGCCCTCGGCCAGGTCGAGGACGGTGCGGGCAGGCCCTTCGCCGGCCGCCTCGGGAGAGTCGGCGCTGAGGGCCAACGGGGCCGACGTGCAGCACGGCGCCAGGCCCGCCACCGTGTCGAGGCAGTCGTCCGGCGTGGCGATCTTGACGAGGCCCGCCCCGCCGCGGAGGGCGGCGTTCCCGACCAGGGCGGCGGCGCCGGCCATGCCCCGGCTCCCCGCCACGACCAGGACGAGGCCCGCCGTGCCCTTGTGGGCGTCGTCGGGACGGGTCGGGGGCTTCGGGATATCGGTGATGCGTTGCATGGTCTGGTGGTCCTTTGCGTGCGCGCCGGACGGCCAAGCCGCGAGCGGCCAGGAAGCGGCGTCAGGTGGCCGGGGCCGCCTCCCCCCGCCCCGCTCCCGCCACGGGAGAGGGAGGTGAGGAAGTAGTGCGGCAGGCCACGCGGGCAATCAGGGCCGCCAGGTACCCGGCGCCGAAACCGTTGTCGATGTTCACAACGCCGACGCCCGCCGCGCAGGAGTTCAGCATCGTCAGGAGCGGCGCGATGCCGCCGAAGCTGGCCCCGTAGCCGATGCTCGTCGGGACGGCGACGACGGGGGCCTCGACCAGGCCGCCCACGACGCTCGCCAGGGCGCCTTCCATGCCCGCCACGACGATGATGACCGACGCCTGGGCCAGGGCCTCGGCGTGTACCAGCAGCCGATGCAGCCCCGCCACGCCCACATCATAGAACGTCCGGACGGTGCAGCCCATGACCTCAGCGGTGACACGGGCCTCCTCGGCGACGGGCTGGTCGCTGGTGCCGGCCGAGACGACCACCACCGTGCCGGGCACCGATGGCGGTGCCTCGTCGCCCTTCAGGACGATGGCCCGGGCGGCCTCGTGGTAGACGGCCTCCGGGTGGGCGGCCCGGACGGCCTCGTAGACCTCGGGCCCGGCCCGCGTCGCGAGGACCGAGTTGCCCCGCTCGAGCATCCGACCGACGATGCCGACCACCTGGGCGACCGTCTTGCCTTGGCAGAGGACGACCTCGGCGAACCCGCATCGGAGGGCCCGGTGATGGTCGATCTTGGCGAACCCGAGGTCCTCGAACGGCATGTGACGGAGCCGCTCGAGGGCCAAGCCCGGGTCGAGCGTGCCGTCGCGGACGGCTTCGAGAAGACGTTTCAGGCGCTCGGTGTCCACGTTCGCTGCTCCAGGGTCGAGACGCTATTCTGCGTCCGGCCGGGAGAGGAATCAAGGGCCGACCCGAGTGACGACGGTCATCCACCGGCAACGGCCTTCCGCAGGTGTCACACATGATGTAGATGACAGCAGCCAAAGAAAACAGTCAGAGAGGGAAAAAGCAAAAAAGAAGGCCGCGATGGAGGGACAGCCTGTTCCGCCTTTCAGCCTTTCCCTCTCTCTGTCTCTTCGGGTGCCTTTATCTGCGACACCTGCGTCATCTGCGGAAAGCCGCTGCCGTTTTGCTGCGGATGGGGGCGGGTCAAGACGTGTCGCCGGGGCCGGGCCCCGGCTCGTCCATGTAGTCGAGCCGGTGGACGGGGGCCACGACGGCCGTGGCGATGTTCGACAGGTGGGCCCCGATGCGCTTCAGGTGCCGGGCCAGCAGCCCGTAAGCGACCGCCTCGTCGGTGGGCAGGCTGTTGCGTTCCCGCAGGAGGTCGCGGACCAGGTGGTCGCACTTTTTGCCGAGCCGGCCGAAGGCGGCCTGGACCTCGCGGGCCTGGTCGACGTCGCTCTGGCCGAAGGCCTTCTGGGTGGTCCGGAAGAGCTGCTCGGTCTCGGCGCGGACCTGCTCCAAAGGCTCCAGGTACCGGCGGGAGGTGAATTCCCGCTCGTAGAACTTGCCCACCTCGAAGACGTTCTTGCAGTAGTCGCCGATGCGTTCGGCATCCTTGACGACGCTCATCAGGACGAGGCAAGCGGACAGGTTCGCATCGCGGCGGAAGGCCAGGTGCTTGACGATCTCGGCCCGAATCGACTGTTCCAGGCGATTGACCTCCTGGTCCCGCTGATACAGGGGTTCCTGGACGGCCTGCCAGTCGATGCGGCTGAAGAAGACGCCCACCGCCTGGTCGAACATCCAGTGGGTGTGCTCGAGCATCTGGTCGAATTCCTCGAACATCTGGACGAGGGAATCGCGTTTCCGCCAAGCGGCCAGCAGTTCGCGCAACATGGCTCCATCCTCGCGCCGGGGCGCTAACCAAGTAACCAGTATAAAGCGATAACGAGCAACGGGATCGCGAAAAAGAAGAACGCCACGTGCAGCACGGCCCAGCGCTTCGACCGCGAGGCATGACGGGCATGCCACCGGGCCAGACCGACCGGAACCCGACGCAAGGGGTACCAGACCGCCGTACCGAAGGTGTTGAACAGGCAGTGGCTGAAGGCCAGGGCGACGCCGACACGGGCCTCCTCGGGGGTGTCGGCGCTGGTGGCGAAACTGGCGATCAGGGCGGTCACCGTCGTGCCGAGGTTTGCCCCCAACGTGTACGGGTAGACCTGGAGAATCGTCAGCAGGCCCGCCCCCACCAGCGGAACCGCCAGCGACGTGGTGATGCTCGAGGACTGGACCGTCACCGTCAGGACCAGCCCGACGAGGTACGCCGTAATGGCGTTGCGGAAGAGGACCCGGTCGAAGAACCGCTCGACACGCTTCAGGACCAGGCTGCGAAGCGTCTTGGTCAGCATCACCAGCGTCACGAAGATGAGCACGACGCCCAGGACCGCCAAGACGATCTCGGCGACGCCGTGGCCCAGCCACAGCCAATCCTCCAGCAGCCATTCGGCGGCGTCCACCAGCGGCCGGACGGCGTCCTTCAGGAGGTTGGTCGGTTTTTCGGCCGTAGGGCCGCCGGTGTAAAAGCCTTGGGCCATCCATTCGGAAAGCCGCTGGAGGGGCCCCTTGCCGGTCCAGGCGGCAACGGCCCATTCCAGCGGAAACAACGTCAGGACCGAAAGGGTGTTGAAGAAGTCGTGGACGATGGCCGATCCGTAGGCCCGTTCGAATTCTTCTCGCCGCCGGACGTGGGCGAACGAGACGCCCGTGTTCGTGACGCTGGTCCCGATGTTGGCCCCCATGATGATGGGGATCGCCTGGGGGAGCGTCAGCGGCGTGGTGACGACCAACGAAACGGTGAACGAGGTGGTGAACGAGGAGCTCTGGAAGATGCTGGTGGCCAGGATCCCCACGAACAGACCCACCAAGGGGTGCCGGGCCTGCTCGAACACCCGGTAGACGACGTCGCGATAGGGCAGATTGCCAGGGCCGGTCGGCTGGGCCGTGTCGTAACCGGGATTCTTGCCCAGCCCCTTCAGGCCGGTCCCCATCATGCACATCCCGCCGAGGAACAGGTACAGGAAGACCAGGACGAGGAGAACCTTCAGGAGGACCTTCCGGAAAGGCTGGCGGGGCTCGGCCCGTGCAGTGACGCCGTTCATGAAGTCCCCGCCCCCGGCCCCGATCGCGTCAGCAAACCGTTAGCGTTTGGTTAAGGCCTTGCGATTATAGAGGGCCCCCGGGGACCTGCAACAGCCTTCCGCCCACCCGGGCCGATAGGCCCATCCGCAGGACACGACCACGGCTTTCCCCAAACTGTGAAGAAGACGAAACGGCAACGGCGGAACGGCCTTCCACAGATTACGAGGATTACGCAGATAAAAACAACAAAAGCAACTGAGAGACGGGCAAGGAGCCGGAAGCGGGGCAGACTCCTGGGCCCTGGCCCCTTCCGGCCCGCCCGTCTCAACACTTCTCTGTTTTTGGTGTAATCCGCGAAATCTGCGTCATCTGCCGAAGGCTGTTGACGTTTTCCGTCTTTTGTGGAGGGCCTTGAGGTCCTCTGCGGAGGGGGGAGGTCAGGCGAGGGGGGCGGCCGCACGGTGGCGCACGATACGCCCCTGGACCAGGTAGATCACGTCCTCGGCGACGTTCGTGGCCATGTCGGCCAGCCGCTCCAGGTGCCCTACGATGGTGTAGAGCGAGAGCAGGACGGACGCGCTGTCGCCGCCGACGGCGGCCAACTGCGACTTGATCTCCTCGCGGATGTCCTTGCGCAGGGCGTCGACCTCGTCGTCGGCGGCACAGACCTGTTGCGCGGGGGCGGCGTCGGCGTCGACGAGGGCGTCCAGGCACCGCTTGGCCATCGACCGGACCTTCGACGCCATCGGCGTGAAGTCCTTGGGCGCGGCGACGGGGGGGTCAGCCTGACGCGTCGGGCGTCCTTGGCGATGTTGACGGCCAGGTCCCCCATCCGCTCCATGTCGTTGTTCCTCTTCAGCACGGCCACGATGAACCGCAGGTCGGTGGCGACCGGCTGGTACAACGCCAGGAGCTTCAGGCACTCCTCCTCGACCACGACTTCGGGCCGGTCGATCTCGGCGTCCTGGGCGATGAGTTCGTCGGCCAGCGCCGGGTCGCGGGTGTGGAGAGGGCCGTGACGGCCTTGGCGATGGCTTCCTCGGCGCACGCCCCCACCGACAGGTTCAACCGCTTGAGCTTCCCGAGTTCGGGCATGAGGTGGACGGACATGGCCGGCCTCTGGGCGGCTTGCCCGGAGTTCCGCGCGGCCGGTCCCCGTGCCGGCCGCGTTCGCTCGTCCGCAGGCCCGAGGGAACGGCGGTCCCGCCGGTTGTCGAATCGCCCCTGGACCCGCTCAGAAATCCACCTGGAGACGCATCATGATCAGATCGGTGCGAGGCGAATCCTCGCCGTCGACCTCCTCGACGTCCTCCAGCATCGTGTAGACGTAGTTCCAGCGAACGATGACGTTGGGCGTCAGGTACCAGTTGAGGGCCACCGTCCAGTTCCGCATCTCGCCGAAGCGGAAGTCCCGCTCGTCGAGGTCGAGGACCGAGTACCGGCCGGCCACCTCGACCGCCCCGAACCCGCCGTCCTCCCCGTAGTTCCTTTTGGGCTTGACGCGGGCCCACGTGCCCGCCTGCGTCGTGTACGGACGGCCCTCGCCCGTCAGGAACACGCCCGCCTGGGCGTACCATCCGAAGAAGGTCGGATCGCCGATGGTTTCGGGGGTCCCGGGCGTCAGGTCGTGGTTCACCCAGATGTACTCGCCCTGCCCGTGGAACGGCCCGACGGCGAACGCCGCCTCCGCCCCGAACTGGTGGACCTCGTCGACCGGGATGAGCGTCGTGGCGATCAGCGGGTCGACCCGGTGGGCCTCCGGCCGGGCGGCGTACACCGCGTCGGTGTTCTGGAACCGGTACGACCCGCCGATGTGGAACAGGCCCTTGCCCGGGTCGTACCACGGCAGGGCGGTCAGCCGGACGGTCCCGACGTAGTCGCCGTCGCGGCGGAACCCGCCCTCATCCAGGTCCAACTCGACGTCGCAGGCGATGCTGTCGGCCGGGGTGATGGCCCCGTCGCCATCGACGTCGACCAGGACGGCCTCGCAGTCGACGTCCGCCTCGGCCGCCTTGAAGATACCCGCCGCCGCCGTGACCCGTTCTTCCAGCACCGTGCCGTGCAGCATGAAGCCGGGGTTGCGGCCGGGCACGAAGACGTCGGGCAGGGCCCGCTCCATGAAAGTTGTATGGAGGGAGTTGGTTATCTGCTGGAGACTGAAAGGCTCCTTGAAGTGACCGCCTCGGAAGTGCCACGCCCCCGTGTCGGCCGGCAGGTCCCGAAGCTCCAGGTACAGGTCCCTGACGTCGGCGTCGCCGTCGGCCCAGTCGAACTCCCACTTGAAGCGGACCTTCTTCCAGAAGGTGCCCTGCCAGTAGAGTCGGGCCTGTCGGACCTCGCCGGCGTCGCGGAGATTGAGGCCCCGGTCCTCGAAGTCGTTGTCCTCGATCCAGGTCCAGTCGTACATGAGCCGGCCGCTGAATTCCATGTCGATCCGGTCGTCGGTCGTCCGGGCCCGCACGCCGTCGTCCCAGTAGAGGCGGAAATCGTTCGGCAGGGCCTCGGCGCCCATCTCTTCGAGGGCGGCGTCGACCTGGCGGGACTTCTCGGCCGCCGCTTCCAGCTCGGCGATCCGGTCCTGGAGGCCGGAGACCTCGTCGCGGAGGTCCTGGATCCGCGTCTCCAGGGCGGCGGGCGACTCACCCCCGCGAACCACCGCCGTCCATCCGGACGCCAGCAGCGACACGACGCACACCCCGGTCCAGACGGCTCGACTCATGGACTCTCTCCCCACTGCACGGCCCCGTTTCCGTATGCGGCTCGACGCCGGGTCGACGAGACGGCCGGCGGCCAGAATCGCCTGCGGAAGGGGGCGTAGGAGGTCGCGGAGGGAGGTCTGCGATACGGCCCCACGCCGCCCTCGGGCCCCGCCAGGCGCGACGTGACGCTACCGGCCGTGGATTAGCGTGCGGTCAGTGCCGTGTTAAAAGCGTGCGAATTCGGCGTCAGCACGGTTCGGACGCCTCGATCCACGTCTCCCGAGGCAGGTGGATCGTGAACGTGCTGCCCTGACCGACGGCGCTGGCGAGCGAGACGCTCCCCCCGTGGGCCTGGGCGATGTGCTTGACGATCGCCAGCCCCAGGCCCGTCCCTCCGAGCATGCGGCTGCGGCCCTTGTCCACCCGATAGAACCGCTCGAAGATGCGGGAATGGTGCTCCGGCGCGATGCCGCACCCCTGGTCCGCGACCGAGATCCGGATCTCGTCGCCGTTGCGCTCGGCGGCCAGATGGACCGGCCTCCCCGACTCGCTGTACTTGATGGCGTTGTCGAGGAGGTTCGTGACGGCCTGTCGCATGAGCCGGGCGTTGCCCCACGTCCGGAGCGACCCCGGGCAGGACGTCTCGATGGTGACGCCGCGGGCCGCCGCCCGGCCGGCGCAATCCGCCGCCGCCTCGTCCAGCACGGTCCGCAGGTCGACGGGGGTCCGCTCGATGCGGCCGACCTCGTCTTCCCGCTCGATCCGCGACAGGGCCAGGAGGTCCTCGATGATGGCGTCGAGCCTCTCGGCGTGGCGGGCCACGATCTCCAGGAACCGCTCCGCCTTGGCCGTGTCGTGGATCGCCCCGTCCCGCAGCGTCTCGACGAAGCCCCGGATCGACGTGATTGGCGTTTTCAGCTCGTGCGAGACGTTCGCCACGAAGTCCCGCCGCACCGTCGCCAGGCGATGGAGCCGGCTGACGTCGTTCAGGACGAGCAGGCCGCCCATCTCGCGGCCGGCGGCGTCGCGAAGGACCGTCCCGTGGACCTGGATGACGCGGTCCTCGTGCTGCTGCCGCAGGACGATCTCGGCCTCCGCCGGCCGTTCGCCCTCCAGGATCCGCTCGACCAGCCGCCCCAGGCCGACGTTCCTGACGACCTCCTCCAGGCTGCGGCCGAGGGCCTGCTCGGCCCGGACGGCCAGCATCGTCTCGGCCGCCCGGTTCAGGCTCAGGACGTGGCCGACCCGGTTCACGGCCAGGACGCCCTCGGTCATACTCGACAGGACGGCCTGCGACTCGCCGGCCTGGCGGAGGAGGGCCTCGTACTTGCTCTTGAGCTGGCCGGCCATCCGGTTGAGGGTGGCGGCCAGTTGGCCCAGCTCCCGCGTCTCGGGCAGGAGGACCTTGTGGTCGAACTCCCCCCGGGCAAACCGGTGGGCCCCTTCGGCCATCTCCTTAAGCGGCAGCGCCAGGCGCCGCGCCTCCCACAGCGCCACCAGCGCCGCTACCGCCGCCGCCGGCAGCGCCCCCAGGGCCACCCGGGCGTACACCCCGCCGACCGCTTGCTTGACCCGCTCCACCGGGACGGCCGTCCGGACGACCCCCACCACCTCGCCGCCTCGCAACAAGGGCACCGCCACATACATCAGGTCCAGGTCCATCGTCGCCGAACGGCGGACCGATTGGCCGTAGCCTGTCTCCAGGGCCTCGATGACCTCCGGCCTGTCGTGGTGCGGCTCGGGGGTAACCGGCTCGCTGCCGGAATCGCCGGCGACGGCGCCGGAGAGGAGGATGACGGTGACGCGGACGCCGCCGGCCCGGGCCCATCGCTTGCACAGCGCGTCCACCCGGTCGGGGTCGAAGTCCGGGGCATGGTTGGGCAGGTCGCCAACCACGACGCGGGCCACCGACTCCAGCCGGTTCGCCGCCTGACGCACCGACAGCGACCGGGCGAACTGCGACGCCAGCACGCCCACACCCAGGGCCGACAACACGACGATCAGCAGGTAGGTGCGATAGAGATGCCAGAACAGTCGACGACGTCTCGCCATCGGCTAGCGGTCCCTGAACCGGTACCCCACGCCGCGCACCGTTTCGATGTCCTTCCCGCAGGGGCCGAGCTTCCGGCGAAGCGACACGATGTGCACGTCCACCGACCGGTCCGTGACGGCCGCGTCGCCGCCCTGCGTCCCGTCGACGATCTGGTACCGGGTGAACACCCACCCCGGCCGGCGGGCCAGGAACTGGAGGATCCGAAACTCCGTCACCGTCAGGTCGACCGGCTTGCCCTTGACCTGGACCTCGTGGCGTCCGGGATGGATCTCCAGGTCCCGGATGCGGAGGGCGGCCTTCTCGTCGAGGGGTTCCTCGCTCTTGCGCCTCAGGGCCGCCCGGATCCGGGCCACCAGCACCCGGGGGCTGAACGGCTTGGTCACGTAATCGTCCGCCCCCAGCTCCAGGCCCGTCACGATGTCCGACTCCTCGCCCTTCGCCGTCAGCATCACGATGGGGATGTGCCGGGTCTTCTGGTCCTCCTTGAGGTGGCGGCACGTCTCCAGTCCGTCCATGCCCGGCAGCATCAGGTCGAGCACGACCAGGTCGGGGACGCTGGCGGAGGACTTCTTCAGGGCCTCCTCGCCGGTTTCGGCACAGGTGATGCGGTAGCCCGCCTTCGTAAGATTGTACTCGACCAGTTCGAGGATGTCGGCTTCGTCGTCCACCACGAGAATGTGTTCGTTCGCCATGGCGTGCTCCGACCCCCGGCGTCCAGGATTCGCCCCGCCGGATGATCGCCTGTCGGCGTTAGGATTTCGCTAGAGCCCGGTTAGATACTCGCTACGGGGCCCTCGCCATGCCTCGCCCAACCGGGCCTCCATGCCGCACATGCTACCACTCGCCCCGCCGCGGCCGCAAGGGCCATCGCTCGCACCGCCGAAGCGGCGCCGCACGTCGGCCAGGACACGCTCCAGGCCGTCGACGTCGTAGGCCAGCTTCGCCGCCAGGTCGGCCTCGGCGTACGCCGCGATCTCCTCCTCCGGCAGGTGCGAGTACCGCTCCGCGTTGATCCGGCTGCCGCTCGAGACCGTCGCGGGGACCACGACGACGAACGGCATCTCGTCGCGGGCGTTGTGGTAGCCCTTCGCGATGACCGGGAAGTTCGAGTTCGAGCCGGTCACGACGACCATCACCGGCCAGGTCCGCCCAGGCCGCCGGCCCTCGGGCAGCGACACCAGGTACCGCATCGACGTGCCTTCCACGTCCGGCCACACGGGCCCGGCCTTGGCCTGGTCCACCAGCTCGCCTTCCACGGTCACCCTCTCCGGCGACGGCGCCTGCGCCGAGCACCCCGCGGCGAGGACCATGCAGGCGACGACCAGCAGAGAAGCTGTGCGATCCATGCGATTTCCTCCGTGCTGAACTGCGTTCAGGGCGCGCCATGCTCTCGGCGCGCTTCGGACGTCCCCGCGAGCTTCCTCCTTCGCCCCCCCCCCGCACGGCTACGGAGGACAAGCCCGCTCGCAGCTCGCGCGCAGCAACCTCCAATGCGCAATCCACAATCCACGAACGGCAGCCCCCTCACCCCAGCCCTCTCCCGCGGAGGGGAGAGGGAGAAGACGCAACTACGCCCGGGCCTCGAGGTCCAGGGGCGACGTGCGGCCGGATTCCAGATAGTGATAGGCCAAACCGGCGACCATGGCGGCGTTGTCGGTGCAGTACTTCATGGCCGGCAGGTGGAGCCGGAGGCCCCGGGCGTCGGCTTCCTCTGCCAGGCGCGACCGCAGCCGCCGGTTGGCCGCCACGCCCCCGCCGACGACCACGTCATCGACGCCCGCCCCTTCGGCGGCCCGCATCGTCTTGCCGATCAGGACGTCGACGACGCATTCCTGAAATCCGGCGGCGACGTCCGCGACCTCCTGCGACGAGAGGTCCGTCTCGCGCCGCTTCGCCCCGGCCCCGTGACCCCGGACGTGGTAGAGGACCGCGGTCTTCAGGCCGCTGAAGCTGAAGTCGAGCGACTCGCGGCCCAGCCAGGGGCGGGTGAACTCGACCGCCCGCGGCGAGCCGGTCTCGGCCGCCCGGTCGATGCTCGGCCCGCCGGGGTACTCCAGGCCCAGGATGGCGGCCACCTTGTCGAAGGCCTCGCCGGCGGCGTCGTCGGTCGTCGAGCCGAGCCGCTCGTGGTCCGACGGGCCCGTGGAGCGATAGAGGCTGGTGTGCCCGCCCGAGACGATCAAGCTGACCGACGGGAACGGCCAGGCGTCGGTATCGAGGCAGGCGGCATAGATGTGGCTTTCGAGATGATTGATGCCCACGAGCGGCACGCCGCGGAGCCAGGCCAGCGTCTTGGCCGCCGTCACCCCGAGAAGCAAGGACCCGATGAGGCCCGGCCGGTGGACGACGGCGACCGCCGCCAGGTCGGCGGCCGAGACGCCGGCCGCATCGAGCGCTTCGGAGACGACCGGCACGAGGGCCTCCAGGTGGGCCCGCGAGGCGATCTCCGGCACGACGCCGCCGTACTTGCGGTGCAGGTCCACCTGGGAGGCGACGATCGAGGAGCGGACCCGCCGGCCGTCGGCGACGACCGCCGCGCACGTCTCGTCGCAGGAGGTCTCGATGCCGAGGAGGTCCATGGCAGCGGTCCACATGCGGCTCGCGCGGTCGCTTGCCGTGCCGACCGCGCCGGATAGGCAGCAAGCGCACCGGGTACGGAGACCCGCCGCGCCGAGTCCCGACAGGGCTGACCTGGACCGGCCTACACCGCCTTGCGGCCGAGGTACTTCTTGATGACCTCCAGGCTCCTGAGCAGGTCGAGGGCCCGGTCGAGCTGGCGGTCGACGGCGGGCCTCGGGGCGGCAGCGCCCTCGGGCCGGGCGCCGGGCCCGGGCGGTGCGGCCGGACCTTCCTCCTCGGGCGACGGGGCGGGCACGGGCGGCACCTCGGTCCCCTCCTCGCTTCCCTCCGGCCCGTTGCCCCGGATGATCTCCGATTCCTGCCGGGCCCGGAGGATGCCGACGTATTCCTGCGGCGTCAGGGGGACGGGAATGTCGGGCTCGACGCCCCACTCGTCGTCCTCATCCATGCCTTCAGCTCGATGAATGCTCCGCCCGTTGGGCAGGTAGTACTGGCTGGTGGTCAGCTTCAGGCGCGACTCGCCGTCCTTCAGGGGGATGACGTTCTGCACCGAGCCCTTCCCGAAGGTCCGCTCGCCGATGACGATGGCCCGGCCGTGGTCCTGGAGGGCCCCCGAGACGATCTCGCTGGCACTGGCGCTGAACGGGTTGACGAGAACGACCATGGGAAAATCTTGAAGCGTGCCGCCCTCCTTGGCCCGGGCTTCCCAGTACGGCGTCGTGCGGCCCTTGGTCTGGACGATGACGCCGCGATCGATGAACAGGTCGACCATCTCGATGGCGATGTGGAGCTGGCCGCCGGGGTTGAACCGGAGGTCGAGAACCAGGCCCTCCATGCCCTCGCCGAGCAGGTCCTCGATGGCGTCGCGGAGCTCCGTGACGGTGTTGTCGACGAAGCCGGTGCAGCGGATGTAGCCGATCCCGTGGTCCGGGTCGATCATCCACTCCCACCCGTCGTCCCCGGTCCGCTTGTGCCCCTTGACGGTGCGGATCTCAATGATAGAACGGGTAATGGTGATATCGGCGAACTCTCCCGTCATGTGCCGGACCTGGAGGGTGACGTCGGTGCCGGCCTCGCCCGTGATGGTCTTGACGGCGTCGTTGAGGGTGAGGCCGTCGGTGCTCTTGCCGTTGATGGCCAGGATGATGTCGCCGGCCAGGACGCCGGCCTCGTAGGCGGGGGTGCCCTCCAGCGGGCTGATGACCGTCAGGAGGCCCTTGCGCATGCCGATCTGGATGCCGATGCCGCTGAACTTGCCCCGCGTGGCCTTGTCGAAGTCGTCGACGGCCTCCTCGTCGATGAAGCTGGAGAACGGGTCGAGCCCCCCCAGCATGCCGTTGATGGCGTCCTCAAAGAGCGCCGCCGTGTCGACATCGGTCACGTATTTCCGCTGGACCAGGCGGACGACCTCGATGAAGCGGTCGTACTGGCGAAACAGCTCCTCGTCCTCCGACCGCTCCTCGGCGGCCACAGCGAACGCCCAAGCCAGCATCAGTCCGGCCACGACGACCAGGCCCAGAGCCACAAGATTGCTGCGCGACATGAGCATCTCCTCCTGCGAGCGGACGGTCCCGTCCACGGTGCGGCCCTATTGTAGCGGCCGGAGGGTCGGTTGCCAAGAGACCTCGGCAGCCTGACCAGCCGCATCCGCCAGGGACGCGCGGCGTTGCACGCCGCGGCCGCCGGGCGAAGCCCGGAGGCACGCCCCTGCTTCGCGGCGGGCACCCGCACCTCCTCGGGTCGGGCCCGGAGTGCTAAACCGCCCCATGGGCGGCCCGGCATGGCAAAAACCGCCCGCAGCCGCCCGGCCCCATTCAGACGCACGAACCGCTATTCGGTTCCACTCGGTGGGGCGCTGTCGCGACCGGCGGGCGGGCTTGCCACACCGTAGCCCGCCCGACTGGTCGGAACCGGGACGAAGGGCAAAGGACGCCGGGTCGGCAGAGCAAAGACCAGGTCACAGGAAGCTCAGGTTGCCGCGGCCTCCCGACTTCGCCAGCCGCCTTCGCCGCAACGCCCTCGGCTACGTCGGCTAAACCCCTTGCTCGGCGGCCCTGACTTCGGTCGTCAGACGGCCGTTCGCCGGCCACCGTGCCGGAAGCCCGCCCGAGGCGGGGGGCACTGGAGCCCGGAGGCTGAAGCCTGCCGTCCGGGCCCCTTGCCCGGCGGCCCTGACCTCGGTCGTCAGTCGCCTCTCGCGCTTGCTCGGCGCGGCCGGTGGTGGTATCCTTAAGCTATGGTCGCGCGTGGGGCACAGGCCGAAGACTGGACCGTCGAGGCCGACGAGACCTTCGGCGGCGCCGGCGACTACGCCCGGCACCAGCTCACCTGCGACGACGCCGGCAACTTGGAATACGACGGCGAGTACCGGTACACCTTCGACGCCTGGAACCGCCTCGTCAAGGTCCTCGACGGCGCCAACCCCGTCGCCGAGTACCGCTACGACGGCCTCGCGCGCCGCATCCGCAAGTACACCGATGAATCAGGTGACAACTGGACCGTCCGGGAGTATTATTACAACCGCGCCTGGCAGGTGCTGGAGGTCCGAAAGGACACCCGCACGCGAAGCGGCGGCGTGGAGCCGAACGTGGCGACGACCGTGTACGAGCAATTCCTCTGGAGCCGGCGCTACATCGACGCCCCGGTCCTTCGCGATCGGGACGCCGCCGCGGGCGGCGACCTCGGCAAGAGCGGCTCAGGCCTCGACGAGCGGCTCTACTATCTCACGGACGCCAACATGAACGTCACGTGCCTGGTGAAGACGGGCGGCGACTCGGTCGAGCGGTACGTCTATTCGCCCTACGGGGAGGTGACGGTCCTCGACGGCGACCAGGACTCAGGCGGCGACAGTTACGAATGGACCGTCGATGCGGACATGGCGGGTGCGGACGTCGCCCAGTCCGACGTCGGCAACCCGATCCTCTATTGCGGCTACTACCACGATTCCGAGACCGGCCTGTACCACGTCCGGCACCGGTACTACGATCCGCCCCTCGGCCGCTGGCTCAGCCGGGATCCGATCGGCTATGCGGCGGGGCTACACTTATATCGCTAGGTTTTCCGGGGACGTCTTACGGTTTTCTGCGGGCCCCCCGGAAGCCGGTTTTGCGGCACGTCCTGGCGGCTCGGCGGTGGCGGCGTGCGGAACGTCCTGTTAGGCCGATGTTCCGGGGCAATGCTGCGGGCACGAGGCGCAGGACCGGAGACCGGCGGGGCCGCTTTCCCTGTCGTGCGCGAAACGAAAGCGGTGTCGACGCCGGCTGGCGCGGGCCCTGCCGCCGCAGTCCCTGGAACGGCAGGCGGCAGCCGGAGGCCGGCGACACCCTCACCCGTTCCCTCTCCCACCAAAGGAGAGGGTTATGTAAGGAGTGCCGCGCCCGGCGGGAGCGGCTACCACGAAGCCCCTCTCCCCACGGAGGTTTCTCGACTCCCCTTTGGCTCGTCCCGGCGCCGTCGGGACGAGCTCAGGGTCGCTCGAAATGACATGCGGGGCGGCCCCGGCGGCTCGGACGGCCGCCCCCGGGGCGCGGCACGTGAGCATGGAGGCCGCGCTGCGGCGCTCAGCCGGGCGGTGCGGGGGACCCAGAAGGCGGATTCCGGGCCCGGCCGACGTCCGATAAGTGCCCGGCGGGCGACGGAAATTTGCTTTTCCGCCCGCCATGGGCTATAATTCTTTGGCTTGAACGGGGCCTCAGGGTCCCAAGCACCCGGGGAAGAGCAAACTCAACTGCGCACCCACGCTGAACGGTTGCGCCCCGGACGTGTCCGGGGGACCGGGTTCGTACATCCCTACGCCCGGCCCATGAGGGGAGTCAAAGCGATGTCGACGCGAACCTTCTTGCGACGGACCATCCTCGGCGGGACCGGCCTGCTGGCGTTGCTGGCGGCGACGGCGTCGGCCGGCGTCTACGACCTGGCGGGCGGCCGGCTCGAGACGAGCGGCGTCCTGTTTGCCGGCCCGGCCGTCGATGCGGTGCCGGCGGATCGGCCGTTCTCCTTCGATGAAGAATCGTTCACGCTGAAGGCGTCGGACTGGGCCCTGGCGGGGGGTCTGCCGGATTTCGGCGGCGCGGGGGCCGAGGTCTCCGGCTCCGGGGCCGTGCGGCCGGCGCTGATTCTGGCGGCGGCGCCCGAGTCGGCCGACATTCCGACGCTCGTCACGGAGTTGCTTCCGGCGGGGTTCGTGTACCCGGAGGTGACGGGCCTGGAGACGCCCGGCCCGGGGAAGGTGGCGGTCCCGCCGTCGGGCATGGCGGGGTTCGCCATGGGTCCGACGGGCATGAGCACGGTCCTGGTGGGCGAGCCCGAGGGGGCCGACGGGTGGGCCTCGGCGGGGACGACGGCCCTGAGTTACGTCCGGCCGCACGTCAACGTGCAGATGACCCTGTCGCTGGGTATGCCTGGGAGCCCGGCGGGCGACGGGTTCGAGGGCGGAGGTCTGGATTCGAGCGCCCGCCTGGCGGTTGGGCACCGGACGCGGGTCCATTCATCGCAGGTGGGGTCGCGGACGTCGCAGTTCGGCAACCTGCCGCCCCCCACGCCCCCCCAGGAGCCCGAGACGGCCGTGGCGACGGGGCTGGACCTGGGGATCCTGCCGACGTTCCTGTCGCAGATGGGGCTGAACGTGTCGGTGGTGGTGTCACGAGGCGCGGAGACGGGCGACCTGAACCTGTCGCTGGTGGGCACCAGCGGGGTGCCGACCGACTGGGCTCCCGGCCAGCCGCCGACCGACAATCCGGTGGGCGTGCCGGTCAATCCTCTGGCGCAGGGCCCCGGACCGGCGTTCAACTTCAGCTCGTCGTCGGTGAGCGGCGGCGGACTGGGGGCCGGGTTCTTCGGCGCGTTCGGGCCGTTCGGGCCGCAGCCGTTCCCGATCTTCCCGGAACCGGGCCCCACGCCGATCACGCCCGAGGGCCCCGGCGGCGAGGGCGAAGAGCCGGTCATCCCCGAGCCGGCAACGCTGCTGCTGGTGGCCGGCGGGGCGGTCGGTGTGCTGCTCGGCCGCCGAGGCGGGTCGCGGTCGGCCTGAGGCCCGGGCCGCGATAAGCCCCACACGTGTCCCTTCAGGCTGCTGCCTCCGGCGGCAGCCTTTTCCTTGGGCGGGGGCCTTGTCTACCAAAACGCTTTGCGGGGGGCCTGCGCCCCGATACAATCCAGGAAGGAGGGCCCAGCGGGCCGCTTGTCCAAGCCGGGGACGGGACGGGTTCGGCCCGGCGTGAGGCCGGAAGCCCGGGCACGACGGGTCGGGCGTCCCCCGGCGCGAAAAACGGGGCCCCACTCGATCCGCCATAGGCGGCCAAGTGAGGCCCTTGCGCTGGGATGGGCTGGAGAGTGTTCAGCCTAATAGTGGCCCATAAACGGCCCTCGTGCAAGCGGTTTTTTCGGGAAATTTGCCTTCAGGAGGGCGTCGGGGGCGGCCGATGCGCTACGCTTGAGGCCCCTCCGGGCCCGGTCGCATGCCCGGTGGAAGGAGGACCGCGATGACGAAGCTCTTTGGGGGCGGAAAGTTCGGCCGCGAACTGCCCAAGCCGCACTGGGCCACGACCATCCTGAGCGTGTTCGCGATCTGCGCGTGGGTGGTTGGGCTGGCGGCTCTGGCGGGGGGCGTGTGGGCCGTCGTGGCCATGACCGACGACGTCCAGGGATGGTATCTGCTGGCCGGCGGCCTGATCACCTTCGCCGCCTACATGGTCGTCGGGGCCGTCTCGCTGGGGTCGTCGCTGATCGTCAAGTACACGTTCAGCACGGCCGTCAGCGCGAAGCTGACCGAGCGGACGATGCGCGACTTCCTCCAGAAGCGGGAGGCCGGGCCCGCGGCGGGAGACATGGGCAACTCGGCATCGCACGAGGAGGTCGTGAGCCTGCTGGCGGAAATCATGGAGAACACCCTCCTTGACGAGAATGAGAAGGCCGCCAAGCGGCAACTGGCCAAGAAACACCGCCAGCAGGCCCTGAGCCGCGAGATCGACGCCCTCATCAAGGCCGCCAAGTACCGCGAGGCCCAGCAGCGGCTCGAGGAGTTCCGCGTCCGCTACGCCGACAGCAGGGAGATCGGCGAGCTGGAGGCCCGCCTGTCGGAGGCGCTCCGCCAGCACGAGCAGAGCGAGATCGCCCACATCGGCGAGCAGGTCGAGCGGTACATGAGCCTGGGCCTGTGGGAACGGGCGATGGAAGTCGCCCGCCGCCTCGCCGAGCAGTATCCCGAGAACGCCGACGCCCAGCGCCTGCCCGAGACGGTCCGCCTGGAGCAGCAGTCCCACCAGCGGGAGGAGCAGCGGCGGCTGTACCGGGAGATCGAGCACCTGGCGTCCCGCCGACACTGGCGGGAGGCCCTCCGGGCCGCCAGGACGCTCCTCGAGAACCATCCCGACAGTCCCGAGGCCCACGCCATCCAGGGGCAGCTCGAGGAGCTGGAGCGGAACGCTTCGATCCTGGAGCGGCGGGAATGGGAGGCCCGCATCACCGAGCACGTCCAGACCGGCCGGCACAGGGAGGCGTACGACCTGGCCGTCGAGCTGATGGAGAAGTACCCGGACTCGCCCCAGGCGGCCGCCATCCGGCAGCGTCTGGACCAGCTCAAGCTCCGCGCGGGCGTCACGGACGAGGGACCCTGACCGCCGCACCGGCCGGAGTTTCGGCGACCGCTTTTCTCCTTGCCTCGCCCGCCCGATTGGTCTACAGAGGAGCGCGCCTGCCGGACCGGGGGGCGGTCATGTCCGACGACCAGCGGACCAGACGGGCCCAGGCGGCGTGGGGCGGCATCCGCCGGTTCCCCGCCGTCGGCAGCATCGACATCATCCGCTATCTCTCCCTCGTCTGCGGCGCGACGCCCGAGGTCGCCGCCGCCGTCATCGACGGCTTCTGGGCCTGCGTGACCGACCCGGCCAACTACCGCCCCCGCGGGTACCTGGTCATCCCGCACTTCGGGACCTTCCGGCTGCGCTCGGGCGGCACGGTGCTGGCGTTCCGGTCGCGCCGGACCGAGGAGCTTCGGGGCCGCGTGCCCGTCAGGAAGGGCCTGTTTTTCACGCGCTTGGTCCCCGACGGCGCTCCGCCCGCCGGCCGATGGGTCCGCCACGCCGGCGCCTCGTCGGCGGCGTCGCCGCGCCTCTCGATCAAGCGGCGGCTCGCCGTCTCGATCGCCGGGTGGAGCGGGGTCCCCGTCGTGATCGTCTACGACCTGCTCTGGACCATGCTGGAGCTGCTCGTGGCGGTCTTCTGCGAGAAGCGGCAGCGGGTCTCGTGGGCCCGGCGCGGCACGATGAAACCGGCCCGCTCCGGACTCGCCGACTACTACGTCTACCGCCGCCGCCTCTCGCACATCCGCTCGTTCGACGCGACCTGATCCGACATGGACGCCGCACGAAACCCATCCGAGGACGTGGCGACCGATCGATCCGAAGACGGGCCGCCCCGCGCCTGGACGCTCGCCGGGCTGCTGGCCCTCTCGCCCGCCGAGCTGGACCATCTGTGCGACTCGGCCGACGAGCGCTACCGCCTCTATCCGCTGCGGACCGCCCGGAAAACGCGGTGGATCGAGGCGCCTGACGACGCCCTGAAAGCCGTGCAGCGGCGGCTCCTCGACGGGCTGCTCTATCGGCTCGCGCCTACGGCGTGCGCCCACGGCTTCGTTCCCGGCCGATCGATCCTGACGCACGCCCGGACGCACTGCGGCCGGCGGTGGGTCGTCACGGCCGACATCCGCCGCTGCTTCCCGTCGATCACGGGAGGGATGGTCGCGGCCGTGGCGGGGGAACTGGCCTTGGGCGAGGTGGACCGTCGGCGCTTCGTCCGGCTCGTCACCCGGGAGGACCACCTTCCCCAGGGGGCGCCGACCAGCCCGCACCTGGCGAACCTCGTCCTGTGCGGCCTGGACGAGGACTTGGCGGCGGTCGCCGCGCGGCGGGGCTGGCGATACAGCCGGTACGCCGACGACCTGGCCTTCTCCGGGCCGGACGACCCGCGGGCCGTCCTGGCCGAGGTCGAGGCGGCGGTCCGTCGGCACGGGTTCCGCCTCGCTCCGGGCAAGACGCGGACCATGGGCCGGGACGGGCGGCAGCGGGTCACGGGCCTGGTGGTGAACGAGCGGCCCTCGCTGCCGCGGGAGGACCGGCGATGGTTGAGGGCCGTCCTCCATCGGGCCCGGACGGCCGGCTGGGACGCCGTCGAAGGGCCTTCGGTGGAGAGCTTCCGGGGGTATGTCGCGTTCGCCGAGTTCGTCTCCGCCGGCGCGGAAAGACCGCGGCGGGAAGGTGCTGCTTGCCACGGGCACGGGAGTGCTTGACGGCGCGGATGCGCGGCGATAGACTCACGTTCACGGGGTCGACGCCCGACCTAGTTCGATGGCTTTGCCCGTCGGGTACGGCGGGGAAGGCCGCCTGCGGCGGTTCGCCGCGGGCAGATGGATGCGGTCCTTCGTCTCCCCGTCCGCTTGCTGTCGGCGGCGCGACAGCGGCGTACGGGGGACTCCGGAGGACGGGGTAGGTCGGGCCGGCCCCCGTCTTCTGCGCCGGAGCAACCGGGTGGGGCTCAGCTATTGATTAGTGTTGGTCTGTCCGCGCGGGCGGGACCGGGTCGAAACCGCCGCGGGCGAAGGGATGGCACCGAAGGACCCGCCACGCCCCCAGGGCCAAGCCGCGCCACACGCCGTGGACGCGAAGCGCCTCCAGGGCGTACCGGCTGCACGTGGGCGTGTAGCGACAGCACGGGCCGAGCAGCGGGCTCAGCGTCACCTGGTAGGCCCGGATCGCCAGCGACAGGACCCGGACGCCGGCCCGGCTGAGGCCTGCCGCCACGTTGCGCGCCGCCCCGCCGGTCACGGCTCGCCCTCCTTTGCTCGCCGGGCCTCCTTCCGTCGGCTCTGCTCGACGGCCTTGGGCACGAGGGCGGCCAGACGCTCGCGAATCTCCGCCAGCGTGTAGTCCTGCCCGAGGGGCACCACGACCAGGTCGTACCCCGGCGACCGAACGTCCGGCCCGCCCGTCCGGAACGCCTCCCGCAGGAGCCGCTTGATGCGGTTCCGCCGGACGGCCCCGCCGCACCGCCGGCCCACCGAGACGCCGAGCCGCGCTTCCGCCAGGTCGTTCGGCCGGACGTATGCCACGAGCCGCCCGTCGGACGCCCGGGCCCGGTGCGCATAGACGGCCCGGAAGTCGGCGGGCCGCTTCAGACGCCGCGCCCCCCCGAACGTCCGGCGGGCCTCGTCGGCGGCGGTCATGGGGGCCCCTCGTCGGTCTCGGCATCGCCGGACGGCTCTTCCTCGCTCTCCGCGGGGACCTTCAGCCGCCGACCCGCCTCCGACCAGGCGTCCGTCGTGTCGCTCGGATCGTGCCGCATCGGCTTCAGGAACAGCCGCCGCAGCACGCCGAACAACAGGACGAACAGGATCGCCATCGCCAGGACGATCAGGGCGGTCAGGAGCCAGCCTTCGCGGCGGGCGGACGACTCGGCGGCGGCAACCAGCATCAGGCGTATCACGCGTCGGGCTCCTGCTCGGCCCCCTGAGATACGTCCCCGGACCCATCACTCGGCGGGGCCTCCGGCGGCGCGTCCCGGACTGACGGCGTCCCCTGGGCGGGCTCGGCCGCCACATTCGCGGCCGGCCGGGGCCGGCCCTCCGGCCACAGGCGGTCCCAGACGTCCTCGCCGAGCTCCCGCTCGACGATCTCGATCAGCAGTTCCAGGTCGCGTCGCATCTGCTCGAACTGCTCCCGCAACTGGAGGACCGCCGCCACGCCCGCCAGGTTGATCCCGAGGTCGCGATGGAGCGTGACGACGCTCCAGAGGCGCCGCATCTGGGCCCGCGAGATGACCAGCGACCCGTCCTCGGCCCGGGCTTCCGTGACGAGGCCCTCCTCGACGTACGACTCGACGTCCGCCACGGACACGCCGAGTTTCTCGGCGGCTTCGGCCGGTGTGTACGTCGCGTTCGCATCGGGGTCGGCCATGGCGGTTCCCTTCGTCAGCGTTTCCAGGGGACGTTCGCCCGGGGGTCCTCCGGCTCCAGGTCACGGAGCTTCTCGAAGAGGGCCCGCCGCTCCTCGTCGAGGTCGCGCGGCGGCACGATGCGGACCGTGCAGTACTGGTCGCCTCGCGTCTCGCCCTTGGCGTCGGGCAGGCCCTGCCCTTTGAGGCGGAGGCGGGTCCCGCCCGCCGTCCCCGGGGGGATGCGGACAGCCGACCGCCCGTGCGGCGTCGGGACCTCGACCGTCGCCCCGAGGGCGGCCTCGGCGACCGAAATCGGCACGTCCAGGTAAACGTCGCGTCCCTCGCGGCGGAAGTAGGGGTGCGGCCGGACGCGGACCCTGAAGTACAGGTCGCCCGGCTCGCCGCCCGCCGGGCCGGGCGCGCCCTTGCCACGGAGGCGGAGCCGCTGCCCGTCACGGACGCCGGGCGGCACCCGGACGTCGATCCGCTCGGGCCGGACCGACCCGTCGTCGGAGGGGCGCTGGACGGCGATCCGCGTCTCGGCCCCGCAGGCCGCCTGGTCGAACGTGAGCGTCAGCTCACTCAGGAGGTCCTGGCCCCGCATGGCCGGCCGGCGGGTCCGGCGCGCCCGGGCCCGGCCCTCGCGGCCCCGGCCGCCGAGGCGGCTGAAGAGCTCCTCGAAGATGCTCTCGGCGCCCGCGCCGCCGGCGCCGCCGAAGGCCTCGAAGGCCGCATCGTCGAACGGCGTGCCCTCGCCCGTCCAGGTGTAGCGAAAACCCGAGGGTCCCCCGCCGGGTCCGCCGGCGCCGGCGGCCGCCCCCATGTGGGCCCAGTCGTGGCCGAACCGGTCGTAGGCCTTCCGCTTCTCGGGGTCCTTGAGGACCTCGTAGGCCTCGCCGAGCTCCTTGAACTTCTTCTCGGCCTCGGCATCGCCGGGGTTCAGGTCGGGGTGGTACTTGCGGGCGAGGCGGCGGTAGGCCTTCCGGATGTCCTCTTCGGAGGCGTCGCGGCCCACGCCGAGGACGTCGTAGTAGTCGCGTTTGGCCATGGTGATCCACCCGGGCGCCACGGAGCTTCTGCTGCCCGATTATAGGCCGCCCCAGGTGGCCATGCAACGTCGCCGGGCCATGAGTCCGAGCGATACGCGAAAGCAACGGCGCGGCGCGACCCGAAATGCCGAGCCGCGCCGCGATTGCTGCCTGCGTCTGGGACCTCGCACTGTCCGGTCCACGGTCTCTTGGCTGTTCTCTGCGCCGCTCTCTGCGGGCATTGTGTTCCAGCCACTTGTTCGGCCGCCGCGGGTCAGTCCGAGCTGACGCCGCCCGACGGTTCGCCCTCTCCGCTCTCCGGCCGATGGTGCCGATCGCGGTAGTTCCCGTGGCTCGACCCGCCGGCGACCCGCCTCGGGATGACGATCCCGAAGAAGGCCGAGCAGAAGGCGACGGCGCCGCCGATGAGGAGGGCCAGGATGATGATCCCTGTCTGGGCGGCCGTCGACAGGCTGGTCGCGGCGTCCGCGCCCCCGCTGCCATAGACCAGCGTCACGTAGGGCAGCCCGACGGCGATGGCCACGCCGCCCAGCAGGCCGGCGAACGGGATCAGGGCGCTGAACAACACTTTGTCTTCATGCGACATCTTAATTCCTCCAGGTTCGTGTTCGTTCGGGTTCGTCCTCGTCCTGTGCGGCGCCCCGCAGGGCCCTGCGGAGCACGTCCAACGCGTAACGGGCCCGACTCGCGGCCGTGTTCGCCGAGATCTCGAGCGACTGCCCGATCTCCCGAAACGTCAGTCCCAGGTAATACTTCATCCGGAGCACGATCTGCTGGTTCTCCGGCAGACCGTCGAGGGCGTCCTCCAGGGCGGACGGGTCGATCGGGGCAGCCTCGTCGGCCGAAGCGCCCGGCCAGACCCGGCCGGCCTCGATGTCCGGGCCGACCGACACGTGGCCGACGCGTCGGGCCCGGCGTTTCAGGGCGTTCAGCTCGACCGCCCGGTAGACGTAGGCCCGCGGATGGTCGAGGCCGGCCTCCCGGAGCCGCTGCCAGACGGCGGCAAGCGTGTCCTGGACGACGTCCTCGGCCTCGTGCCGGTCGCCGAGCACCCGCTCCGCGACGCCGACGAGCCGCCCGCGGTGCGACGCGACCAGGTCGCGGAACCTCTGCTCCGAGTCGTCGGTGTCGTGTCGCTCCATGCGGCCGTCCGCCCCGTCCTCACTTCCCTGGACCCGGGAGGCGCGAGATTTGTCTGTAAAAAACCCGATTTCTCGCTCAAACGCGAGAAAAGTGGCCTTATCCTCCCTCTCCCTTGACGGGAGGGGGACGGGGCGAGGGTGAAGCCGACCAGGGCCCTTGGTCCCCCTCACCCTAACCCTCTCCCGCCGGGGGAGAGCGAATCCGCCCCCGCGTGCCCTACGCCCACTCGACGACCAGCTCGCCCGCGACCGTCGGCATGACCCCGACGAGCCGCGCGAGGTCGAGGACCGTGAACCGGGACCGCATCTCGTGGGCGTGCAGCAGGGCCGCCAGGAGCCGCCCGCGGTTGCAGCCGATGTCCTCGGCCCGATGGGCCGCCCCGGCCCGGCGAAGGGCCTCGCGGATCCGCTCCGGCGGCCGGAGCATCGGCGCCAGGCCGGTCCGGAGCTCGTCCCAGCATCCGGGCAGCTTCAGGCGGGCCTGCCGGAGACGCTCGACCTTCTCGGCGTAGGCCGCCGCGACGGCCGGGGCGAGCGGGCCCCACCACGCCCCGTGCACCTCGGTCTGGGGCCGCTGGAGGTCGGGCGACTCGACGGCCAGCACCCGCTCGTAGAGCGCCGCGGCCAGGACCGTCCCGACGCCGACCTGCCGGCCGTGGAGGTCGTGCCGCTCGCCCTGCGGGGCGGCGGTCATATCGAGCGTGTGCGAAATGAGATGCTCGCCGCCCGAGGCCGGCGCGCTCGTCTCGGCCATCGTCATCGCCACGCCCGTCAACAGCAGCGCCCGGAACAGGGCCTCGACCGCCTCGGGCTCGCGCTCGCGGACCGCCTCGGGCCGGTCCAAATAGAGCGGCTCGATCTCGGCGATCAGGTCCACGGCCCCCTCGCAGTAGTAGTCGCCGAACAGGAGATGGTTGAGCCGCCAGTCGGCCGCGCTCACGCTTTTGGCGATCGCATCGCCGAAGCCCGACGCCGTCAGCTTGTACGGCGCCTCCGCCAGCACCCGCGGGTCCGAGAGGACGGCCGCAGGCGGGCGGGCCCGCACCAGCGTCTTGACGCGACCGATCGTCGGGGCCACGTTCGCCGAGGCGTACCCGTTCATGCTCGCCGCCGTGGCGAAGGCGACGAACGGCACGTCGCGGTCGAAGGCCAGCCATTTCCCGAGGTCCGTGACGACGCCTCCCCCCACAGGCACGAAGAGGTCGGCCGGGCCTATGCGGCCGTCGAGGTCCTCCATCGTCCGGTCGTCGCAGACGGGCGAAGCACCGGGCCCCGGGTCGGGCAGGAGAATCGAGGCGACGTGCCATCCGGCCCCGGCGAGCGCATCGGCGACGGCCTCGCCGGCCGCCTCGCGGGTCCGCTCGTCCATCAGGATGGCGGCGCGGCGGCCGTCGGTCGCGCGGGCGCACACTTCGGGCACCCGCCCGGCGGCGCCAGGCGCGTAGACGACCTGGCGCGGCTCGATGGTGTGCGTCCGGCCGCAGGGACAGTCGAACGTCCTCCCGAACAGGTCCTCAGCCTCGATCGTCACCGACGTGCTCCCGCCACAGGGCTTCGGCCCGGTCCGCCAGGTCCGCGGTCGGGGTCTCCGGCCCGGCGTCGAGCCGGACGAGGCCCTCGAACCGCCGGAACCACTTGAGCTGGGCCCGGGCGAACTGCCGCGTGTGCAGGACGATCGCCTCGACCGTCTCGTCCCACGGCGTGCCCCGCTCCAGGTGGACCAGGACCTCGGCGTATCCGAGGGCCTGGCGAGGCCCGCGAGCGAGGCCCCCCGGTCGGGCGGCGAGACGCTCGACCTCCTCCCTCAGGCCCGCCTCGACCATCCGGCGGACGCGGCGCTCGATCCGCCGGTCGAGGTCCTCGCGCGAGCGCCGGATGGCCAGGATGAGCGGCCGGTACCGCCCGCGGCGCGAGCCCCACTGCCGCTGGTGCTCGGAGATCGGCACGCCCGTCAGCTCCCACACCTCGATGGCCCGGACGACACGCCGGAGGTCGTTCGGGTGGATCCGCTCGGCGGCGGCCGGGTCGACCTCGGCCAGGCGGCGATGCAGGGCCGCGGTGCTCCGCGATTCCGCCTCCCCGCGGAGGCGCCGGCGAAGGTCCTCGTCGGCAGCCGGCCCCTCAAACAAGCCCTCCAGCAGGGCCTTCAGATAGAGCGGCGTCCCGCCCGAGACGATCGGCACCCGCCCGCGAGCGGCGACGTCGGCGATGGCGGCATCGGCCAGCTCGACCCACCGCGCGGTCGAAAACGTCTCGTCCGGGTCGGCCACGTCCACGAGGTAATGCGGGACGCGGCGGCGGTCCTCGGCCGACGGCTTCGCGGTCCCGACGTCCATCCCCCGGTAGACCTTCATGGAGTCGGCAGAGACGATCTCGCCGCCGATCCGGCCGGCCAGCTCCAGGGCCAGCCGTTCCTTGCCGCCGGCGGTCGGCCCGGTCAGGACGAAGATCGGAATCGGCCGGCTCATGCGGCCAAGGTGCAGGCCGCAACGGGGCAAGTCAAGCAAGTTCGGCTGTCGGAGCCGTGGATGGGACCGCAGAGGCGCGAGGGGCGCAGAGAAGGAGTTGGATGAACGGCAAGCGGCCCTTGCCGTAGTACCTTCTTCCTCCCCGAAGGGTTCATCTCGGCGCTGTCTGCGCCTCCGCGGTCAGGGCTACTTTGTCAACTTCGCCATCATCCACAAGGGCCGTAGCGCGGTGCCCAGTCGTGGGCACCGCGCGGTGGGCAAGACTGCCCACCACGCTGGAGTCGTTGTGGGTTGGCAAGAGTTGACAAAGTGGCCTTAGATACTGCCCTGTCGAAATGCGCTCTTGCGTTCGGCGGGCGGGTGGCGGTATGCTGTGCGGTCCGGAGCGGAGGGATTCGGGAGGGACAGGCCATGATCGCCAACCGCCTGCTGTGGGCCGTCGCCATCCTGATGGCCGCGCTGATGCTCGTCGCGGGGTGCGGCCGCGTGGAGATGCCCGACGGGCCGCGCGTCGTCTTCACGGAGGACCGCGATCCGCGGACCTATCCGCAGGACCCCGAGGCGATGGAACAGATGGCCCGGGCCTGGCTCCAAAGCGACGTCCTGCCTACGCCGGTCGAGACGAGAGGCGCCGCGGAGGACGCCCCCTGAACATCTTCGCCGCCCACTCACCCGGCGGCCACGGGGCCGGCTTCCGACCGTCTACCGGCCTACAAGTCACCTGCCTATAGACACACCGGGCGCACTCAAAGACCCGGACGCATCTGGGTTTCCCTCGGAAGAACTCGTCGGGACGGCCCGACACCGGACGTCAGCGGGAGGTCGCCCTCCGGCGCAGCACGCTGCCCCCCACCGCGACCACGGCGAAGCCGAATGAGACGAGTGTGACCGGCTCGGGGACCGCGGTGGCCGTGCCGCGGCCGACGATCTGGTGCAGGTGGTCGGTCGCATTGCTGCTGGCGAACTCGAACCGGTAGGTGAAGGAATTCCCCGCGACCCAGGGCGTGAAGGTGGTCGTCGAGCTTGCGGGCGTGTTGTGCGCCGTCCCCACAAGACCGCTGTTGATATACACGTCAACCGTCTCATTGGGATCGCGGCGCGAGTCGCTGTCGGCACGGACCGGGATGTAGACCTCCCACAGGCCGTCCGTGGGAAGGGCCACCGTCCCCTCGATATGACCCGTCAGGAAGTTCCCCAACCGCACCCGCTCCGTGATCGGCGGGCTGCCGAACAGCGGGTCGATGACGTTTTGGTCGGCGGTCCGGTTGCTCCACCAGTTCGTGTCTACGGTGATGGCGCCGGCCTGGCACTGAATGAGGACCAAGGCAGCCACGGCGAGGACCACACGTCGCATGGGTCGTTCCTCCCAGCGCGTCAGGATGCCGTCTCGTGCCCGGCGGGTCGGCCGCCGGCCAAGCCAAGAACCCACACTACTCTACCCGCACTTTGGCCGCCGGTCAAATCGAAAACGGGACTCGGCCGGCCCGGCCCCCCCAGCCGGTCAGGACGGCCGCCACGGAGGCGGCGGCGATGAAGACAACGGCTGCGGCGTGGCGCCTGGCATCCATCCCGTTCTCCTTGGCGTGCTGTGCCGTGCGTCGGTCGCTGGTCGCCTCAGCCACCCGTGCGGGCCCGTCGCCGGGCCCTTTCTCGCCCGCCCGTCCGGCCGTCCGGCCCTGTCGGCGCCTGGAAAACGGGGCCGGCCCGCTCGTGACGGACTCAGCCCCGGGTGCGTTCAGGTCGTTTTCTTGGGGCTACTTTGTCAACTGTTGCCAACCGACAACGACCCTGGCGCGGTGGGCCGTCTTGCCCACCGCGCGGTGCCCACGACTGGGCACCGCGCCACGGCCCTTGTGGATGATGGCGAAGCTGACAAAGTAGCCTCAGAAGCTCGCCGGCCCTTTCCCCCTAGCTCTATAAGTTAGATTAGGCCAAACCAGGTGTCCCGTCAAACGCAAAGCCCGGCCGGGGGGGGCCGGGCTCGATATCCGTGGTGGCGGCGGGTGGATTCGAACCACCGACCTTGGGCTTATGAATCCCCTGCTCTAGCCCCTGAGCTACGCCGCCGGTCGCACGCTAGTTTAGGCGCGGCGGCGGCGTTGTCAAGCTCGGGTGACGCGGCGCACCCGGCCGGGCGCCAGGGCGAGCTCCCGCCTGCGCCAAGGCTTCGGCGGGCAGGCCCGCTCGTCGCTCGGGACCCGTCTGCGAACGCTCACACATCCAGGCCGAACAGGCGGCAGGCGTTGTCGTGATAGAGTTTCGCCAGGACGTCGTCGGGCAGGTCCAGGCCCTCGACGATGGGTCCGGTGGACCACGGGGCGCACGGGTCGGGGATGGGCGAATCGCGCCGGCCCTCCCCCTCCCACAGCCACCGGTGGGCCCAGTACCGGGACTGGTAATCGGGCGGCCTGGCCCCCTCGAACGCCACGATGTCGCTGCCGAAGACGATCCGGTCGGCGTGCTCGATGACGAACGCCCGGCTTTCCTCGGGCTTGACGGACAGCTCGCGAACGATCCACTTCGTCGCGCTCGAATCGACATTGTAGTTCGGGTATGTTGCGAGCAGGTGCCGCAGGTGGTCGAGGTGCTCCGGGTCGCCGCCGAAATGGGCCCCGACGACCTTCAGGTCGGGCACGGCCGCAAGCGTCCCCTCGAGCTGCTCGTACTGCTCGACCTTCGTCCGGTACCGTTTGCGGTCGGCGTAGCGGGTGGCGAACCAGCAGTCCGGGTCGGAGACGTGCACGAGGGCGGGCATGCCCAGCTCGGCCAGGAGCTCGAAGATGGGCCGCAGCGACGGGTCGTCGAACCGGAAGTGCGTCTCGTCCCAGAATCGGGGGGTGTACCAGAACTTGCCGGCGACGGCCCCGCGGGCCCGGGCCTCGCGGATCCGGGCGACGTTGTGGTCGGCGAAGCGCTTCGGCTCGCGAAGGTGGTCGTGCTCGACCCAGACGATCGGCCGGTACCGCTCGCCGAACGCCGCCTGGAGCGGCGGGATCGACTCGGCGTGCGTGATGCCGAGGATCGTCGTCACGCCGTAGCTCTCGGCGACCTCAAACAGGAGCTGCGAGCTCTCGACGCTGCCCGTGTGGGTGTGGGAATCGATGATGGGCCCGCTCCAGCGTTGGACGGGGGGTCGCGTCAGGTCTTCGGTGGTCAACGGTCGTTCGCGTGGCATGGCCTTACCATGGGAAGCGGCGCGCGGAAGTCAAGTGAAGTTCGGCCCCGATCGGCCCCGGCGGGGGCGGCGGCTGCCGTTCGGTCTCGGCCGGGCCGCGCGCCCTCACCGGTTGCCGTACCAGGTATCGTAGTAGTCTTGATATGATCCATCCTTGGCGGCCCGCCACCAGGCCTCGTTCTCGACGTACCACCGGACCGTCTCGGCCAGGCCCTCGTCGAAGGTCCGGCGGGGCGACCACCCGAGCTCGGCCTCGATCCGCGACGGGTCCATGGCGTAGCGCCGGTCGTGTCCGGGCCGGTCGCGGACGTGGCGGATGAGCGAGTCGGGCTTGCCGAGCGCGTCGAGGACGGCCCGGACGACGTCGAGGTTCCGCCGCTCGCATCGGGCACCGATGTTGTAGATGCGTCCGGCCCGGCCGCCCTCGGCCACCCCCAGGACCGCCCGGCCGTGGTCCTCGACGTGGATCCAGTCGCGGACCTGGCGCCCGTCGCCGTAGACCGGCACCTCGGCGCCGGCCAGGGCCTGGGTGATCGCCAGCGGGATGAACTTCTCGGGGAACTGGCGGGGGCCGTAATTGTTCGAGCACCGCGTCACGGCGGCGTCCTGGCCGTAGGTGTGGTGGGCCGCCAGCACGAGGAGGTCCGCCGACGCCTTGCTGGCCGCGTACGGGCTGGAGGGGGCGAGCGGCCGGTCCTCGGTCCAGGGCGGCCCCTCCGGCGACAGGGCCCCGTAGACCTCGTCCGTCGAGACCTGGACGAAGCGGCGGACGTCCTTCGCGCGGCAGACGTCGAGCAGCACCTGGACGCCGAGGACGTTCGTCCGGACGAACGGCTGGGCGTCGAGGATCGACCGGTCGACGTGGGTCTCGGCGGCGAAGTTGATGACGGCGTGGGCGCCGCCGGGGATCGCATCGGCCATCGCCTCGGCGTCGGCGACGTCGGCCCGGACGAACGTGTGCCGGTCCCCGGGCAGGCCGTCGAGGTTGGCGAGGTTCCCGGCGTAGGTCAATAGGTCGATGTTGACGGCGCGGGCGTCGGGCCGCTCGGCCAGAAGGAGATGGAGAAAGTTCGACCCGGTGAAGCCCGCCCCGCCGGTGACGACGAACGTCTTCATGGCCGCTCCGCCCTGCCCGCCTCCACGAGAACGGGCGCCCGAGAGTACCCGGACGCCCGAAGGGTTGTCAATCGCTTCGCCCGGCCCGGGGGCCGGCCGCCGTCACTCCTGTTCCTCGTCCGCCTCGTCGTCGTCGTCCTCGGGGCCGGCGACCTTTTCCTTGACGGCGTCCCACGCGCTGCCGGTCGTTTCCTTGGTGGTGTCCCAGGCGTCGCCCGTCTTCTCCTTCGTGACGTCGACGGCCTTGCCGGTCGTTTCCTTGGTGGTGTCCCAGGCGTCGCCGGTCTTTTCGCCGGCCTTCTCGAGCAGGCCCGGCGACTCCTCCGCCTCGCCGGCCGCCTCCGGCACGTCGGCGGCCCCCTCGGGCGTCTCGGGCGCCGGGGCCGGCCCGGGCGCCGACTCATCCGGACTCGTGCACCCGGTCGCGGCCAGCCCCCCGGCCAGCAACGCGACCAGGACGGCCCATCGCAGCGTTTCCATGGCGTCACCTCTCCGGGCGACTTGCGGGTCGGGGGCCGGCCCTACGCGTCGAAGTGGGCCCGTTCGTCGCGGACGCTCCACAGGTTCGGATCACGCATGTATTCATAAAGGTCCGTCAGCATAGCGAGGTGCCGGTCCTCCTCGGCCTTCAGCTTCATCAGGAGGTCCTTGCTCGCCTGGTCGTCGGCCTGGTCGGCGGCGTCCTGGTAGAACCGGATGGCCTGGCGTTCCTGCTTGCGTCCGATCTCGACGGCCTCGAGGTCGCCGGTCTCGCCCTTGACCAGCTCGTCGACCTTGGCGTAGCCGCGCTTCAGCAGCTCCTCGTCCGGGGGCTCGAAGGTGGCGTCGGCCGGACAGGTGCCCTCCTCCGACCAGTTCCGGAGCAGCTCCTCGTGCTTGGTCTCCTCGCTCGCGAGCCGCTCGAACATCTTCTTGCCGAGGGGATGGTCGGTGTTCTCGGCGGCCCGGAGGTAGAAGTCGTGGGCGGCCTTCTCTTTCTCGATACCGGTGGCCAGGATGCCGCACAGGTGCTCGCTGAGTGCCATGGAGGTCGTCTCCTTTCAAGGTCGAGTCTCGTCTGTCGGCGTCATTATAGACCGCGGCGGAGGCGAAATCAGCCGAAAAACGAGGGCCTCAACGCCGAACGCCCGCTTACGCCCGCCGATGAGTCCGGCTGTATCGGGGCGAATCCCCCGGAATGCACGGCGCCGGTCAGGGCCTCGCCGGTCGCCAGCGGCGGAGGGCTTCGAGCGTCCGGGCCATGTCCGCCGGCAGCGGCGCTTCGAGCTGGAGCGGCCCGCCCGTCGTGGGGTGCCTCAGCGTCAAGGCCGCCGCGTGCAGGCCCTGCCGGTCGATGAGCACCTCGTCGGGGCCCTCGGCCTCGGGGCCCGCGACCTCGGCCAGCGTCAGCCGGTCGCGGCTGCCGTACTGCCGGTCGGCGACGATGCGGTGCCCGATGTGGGCGAGGTGGATGCGGACCTGGTGGGTCCGGCCCGTCCGGGGCCACACCCGCAGCAGGGCGAACCCGTCGAACCGCTCCGCCACCTCGTAGTGGCTCTCGGCCTCCTTGCCCGTGCCGTCGTAGCGGACGGCGTACCGCTCGCGGACGCGGAGGTGCTTGCCCAGGGGCTCCTCGATGACGTCGGCGTCGAGGTCGGGCACGCCCTCGACGATGGCGGCGTACTCCTTCCGGACGGTGCGGGCCTCCCACTGGGACGCCACGGCCAGGTGGGCACGATCGTTCTTGGCGAACAGGATGACGCCGCTCGTGTCGCGGTCGAGGCGGTGGACGACGCCGGGGCGCCACGGCCCCCCGACCTTCGACAGATGCTCGGCGTGCCAGGCGACGGCGTTGACCAGCGTCCCGTGCGGGTTGCCCCGGGCGGGGTGGACGATGATGCCGGGGGCCTTGTTGAGGGCGATGAGGTCCTCGTCCTCGTAGAGGACGTCGATGGGGATGGGCTCGGGCACGATGCCCAGCGGGCGGCGCTTCAGGAGCGTGACGAAGATGTGGTCGCCCCGGCGGACCTCGGTGGAGGGTTTCGTGACGGGCTCGTCGTTGACGAGGACGCGGCCCGAGCGGATCAGCTTCTGGTAGGCGCTTCGGCTCTGGCCGGGCCAGCGGGCCGCCAGGAACCGGTCGAGCCGGGGCTCGGACGGGTCGCTCTGGAGGGTGATCTCGTGGGTCGCCAGGTCCCGGTCCGGGAGCGCATCGTCGGGCAGAGGGCCTTCGGCGACAGGTTCCTCGGGGGACATGGCGGGTCTCGCAGCGGCGCGGCGGGGCTTGCGCAGGCCCGGCGTTCCCGGGAGTTGGCCGCGGTCCCCACGACCCATCCCCGAGCCTCGTATGGCGCTCGACCCTGGACCCTTCAGCGCCTCAAACGCGGCCTTAGGACGCCGCCACAAGGTCCCGCGTCAGGTCGACGGCGCTGGCCGCGTCCGGGGCGTAGCCGCTGGCGCCGATCTTGTCGGCGAACTCCTGGGTCACGGGGGCACCGCCGATGATGACCTTCACCCCGTCCAGGCCGGCTTCCTTCAGGGCCTGGATGACGGCCTCCATGTTGGGCATCGTCGTGGTCAGCAGGGCCGACAGGGCAACCACGCCGGCCTCGTACTCCTTGGCGGCGTCGACGAACTTCTGCGGCTCGACGTCCACGCCGAGGTCCGTCACCTGGAACCCGCCGCCTTTGAGCATCATGGCGACGAGGTTCTTGCCGATATCATGCAGGTCCTGCTTGACGGTGCCGATGACGACCTTGCCGCGGGGCTTGACGCCCGACTCGGCCAGGATCGGCTCCAGCACCTCCATGGCGCCGGCCATGGCCCGGGCGGCGATGAGGACCTCCGGGACGTAGACCTCGTTGTTCTTGAACTTTCGGCCGATGGAGTCCATACCGACGATGAGGCCCTCGTTGAGGACCTGCTCGGCCGAGACGCCCTCGTCGAGGGCCTGCTTGACGAGCTGGACCGTGGCGTCGCGGTCGCCCTTCTCCAGGACCTGGGCCATCGCTTGCATATCGGCCATGTCAACTCCTTCCTTGCGGTTCGCTTCGTGTCTTGCGCGTTCAGAGAGCGGGTCGCTTCGGCAAGCCCGCTTCGGACCGGTCGGACCGCGGCGGGCGGACGCCTACTCCTCATCCTCAACCGTCGGCGGCGGCTCCGGCGTCAGGTCGATCGGCGGGACCGGCTCGACGGGCGGCTCGACCGCCGGCGGCGGCACCACCTGCGGACCCATCAGCTCGGGCACCCCCGGCACCCCCGGCACCCCCTCCGGCTCGTCCTCCGGCAGATCGAGCGGCTCGGACGAGAAGGCCACCGGCTTGTAGTCAGCCAGCGCCTCCAGGTGGGCCCGGGCCCCAGCCGCGGCGGCCGAATCGGGCCACGTCTCGGCCACCTCCCGCAGCATCGTGCGGCCGGCGTCGAGGTCGCCTTCCTGGATCGTGATCAGCGCCAGCAACAGCTCGGCCGTCGGCCGGTCCGCCTCGGGACCCTCCCGGACCTGCTCGCACATGGCCCGGGCCTCGGCCAGGTCGACTTCGATCTGGGCGTCGGTCAGCGGCCGGGGGACCGGATAGCCCTGGGGCCCCGGGGGTCCCGGCTCGCCGCCCTGGACGATCCTAAGGAGCAGCCGCCGCGCCAGGGCCAGCTTGGCGGCGGGCACCTGGGGGGCCTTCGGATGGGCCTCCAGGAACGCCCGGAGCGGCCCCGGGCCGGCGTCGGGCTGCATGGCCCGGGCGAAGTCCCACGCCGCCTCCTGCCCCCGAGCCGGACGGGCCCACGGCCGCCACAGAACCAGCGCCAGCAGCGCCGCCAGCACGACCAGCAGGGCGATCTGGAGCTGCGCGGCGCGCGGCTTGGCCCACTGGATCATCCGGCCGATCGAGTCGGCCAGGACGTTCGTCTCGAGCTCGTGACGGCGACGGCTTTTCATCCCATGGCCCCGGCCGGCGGCATGGGCGGCTCGCCGCCCACCGGGTAGATCTGTATCATGATGTGCTTATACCAGCTTTTCCAGATCGAGATGAAGCAGTTTTCGGTGCCCTTCTTGAACATCAGACGATGCTTCCCGCCGGCGAACTCCTCCTCCACGAACGACCACCCCTGGGCGGGCATCGTCGTCCGGTAGAAGTCGGCCAGCTCCTCCAGCTTCATCGACCCGATCTGGCTGCGGTACAGGTGGACCACCACCCGGACCCCGCCGACCGTCTGGTCGTTCGACTTGTCCGGCTGAAACACGAACTTCTCCGGCACCGGAACGTCCGGGACCATCGAGGTCGGGACGACCGGCGTCGCGCCCTCTCCGCCCCCGCCGCGGAACCAGTCGCATCCGGCCGCCGCCAGGACGGTCGCTCCCGCGGCCGCGGCGAGCACCCACGCCCGGCCGCCGACCCGCCTCGTCACCCTTGATCCTGTCATGACCTCTCCCTCCCCGCCAGGACGCGTCGAGCCAGCTCCTCGGCCGCCCCGAAGGCGGCCCCGATCTCCTCCTCCGTCAGCCCCGCGCACCGCAGGACCTTCTCGGCGTCGGGCCGCCGATGCAGGTCCGCCGGCGCGTGGGCATCCGACCCGAAGATCACCCCGGCCCCCGTCCGCCGGGCCACTTGGGCCACGTGGCCGTTGGCCAGCGAGTGGCCCTTGCGGCCCGAGATCTCCAGCAGGACGCCCCGCTCGGCAGCCAGCCGGGCCTCCGCCTCGCCGATCAGGCCCGGATGGGCCAGGATGTCGCACCCCGCCTCAATGGCGGCCCGGTTCGTTCCCTCGAGGACCGGCTCGGCCGGCGATTCGCCGTGCACGACGACCACGGCCGCGCCCAGCTCGCGGGCCCGGTCGACCACCCGGCCGACGTGTTCCGGGCGGCAGTGGGTCACCTCGGCCCCCGCCACGACGTCCATCGCCATCGCCGGCGACAGGTCGGCCGCCGCCCGCACCAGGACCGGCACGATCGTCTCGACCGTGGCCGTGTCCACGTGGTCGGCCATCCCGAGGACGGTATAGCCCGCGACCTCGGCCCGGCGGGCCAGCTCAGCCGGCACCAGGACGCCGTCGCTGAGGAACGTGTGCGTGTGGAAATCGATCATCGTCGCCGCCGCCCCCGCACCGGCCCGGTCGTCGGAGGCGTCGCCGGCCACGCGGTCGCTCTTCATCCGCCCTGCCTTCGCCGGGGCTGGGGGCGCACCCGCCCTTGCCCAAGGCGCGATCCGGACGCGCCCAGGTGCCCATAGCGCCCCTCGCACGTACCCGCGGTCTTACGACCGCGGCTCGAAAGGCGCCGCTGCCGCGCCCGAACCGCCCGGCGGTCAGGAACCGACTCTAGTCGGCCCCTGCCGCCCCGTCAAGCCGAATCCGCATCCGGCCGCCCTCGTTTCGGCCCCGCCGCGTTCGGCGGAACCCGCCGGCCCCATCCCGGTTCATACCGGACGGGGCGGAGGGCAGGAGGACGCGATGAGGTGGATCGGCAGGACGTTGGGGGCCACGGCGCTCGTCCTGGCGGCGGCGGCGGGACTGGGCCGAGCGGCAGAGCGGGGAACCAGCGCCTACACGGTCCGCGTCTCGACCTTCCTCGGCGGGACGGGCGACGACGACTCCGTCGTCGGCGTCGGCATCCAGCCCGACGGGGCGATCGTCCTGGCGGCGAACCTCGCGCCCGATGCCGCCGAGGGCCTCGCGGTCGGCCGGACCACGGGCGATGGGTCGCTCGCCGGCTCGGTGCTGCGGCTCTCGGCCGACGGCGGCCGCATCCTCAGCCTGACGCGCCTCGCCGCGGCCGTGCACGACCTGTCGCTCGATGCGTCGGGCGGCATCTACCTCGCCGCGGCCGACGACGGCGCCCTGAAGCTCGCGGCGGACGCGAGCCGCGTGCTGTGGCGCCAGGACCTCGGCGGTGCGTGCACGCGGATCGACGGGGCCGTCGACGGGCACGCCGTCGCACTCGTTGGCCGACGGGGGGCCGTCGTCCTGGACCCGGCCGGGGAGGTCCTGGCCGAGATCGGCGGGCGGGGCCACCACGATGTCTGCATCGACGGGGCGACCCGGACGGTCGTCGTCACGGGCTTTCGCAACGCCCGCACCTGGGACCGCAAGATGACGAACCCGGTACAGATTTCCCACCTGCGGGGCCACGCCTACGACGGCAAGCTCAAGTGGAATAATTATGATTGGTCCACCGACCGGAACTCCGACCGCTGGATCAACCGGCCCACGAACAACATGGCCGACACGCGGGGCTACCGCTGCGAGATCGGCCGCGACGGGAAACTCTACGCGGCGTTCGAGGCCGCCGGCGGCAACCACATCTTCCGGTACAGCCCCAAGGACATCTCGGGGCCGGCGAACGTGATCGGCGGCGGGCCGTATCACCTCTTCTACGGCGGGGGCGGTGCCGCCCACCGCACCGTCTGGGGCCGGTTCGACCCGGCCACGGGGGAGCTCGACCGCATCCAGCAGCTTACCGGCCGGACCGACGCCGGGCGGTGCACGAACGTCCGGATGAAGCAAAGCGCGATCGCCGTCGACCGCGACGGACGCATCGTCGTCGCGGGGTGGGCGGGCCCGAGCCTGCCGATCGACCTCGACCCCTGCCCGGCCGGGACGGCCAAGGGCGGGCCGTTCCTGCTGGCGATGACGCCGGACTTCCGCGGGCGGCTCGTCTGCACCCGGATGCAGGAACCCGGATGGGTCCACGCCGCGGACGTCCGCCGCCCCGGGGGCAAGGTGACGATCGTCTACGGCGGCAGCGGCGCCGAAGCGGGGATGCACCTCGTCCGCCCGCTCCAGAAGACGCCGCGCGGCAAGGATGCCTTCCTGGTGATTCTCGAAGGACCGGCGGACGCCGGGCCGACCTACACCGCCCCGCCGCCGAAGCGGAAGTGAGTGCCGAGGCAGATGCCGAGCGGCGGCCTTCCCCCCTATCCCTCGCCTCTCCGGCCACCGGAGAGGCAGCCTCCGGACGCGGCCGTCAGGGGTTGAGAGTGATCCGCTCCCCGTCGAAGCGAACGGTCCGCTCGCCCACGACGGCGCGGGCATCATCGCCCTCGCCGCGGGTATCGACCGTCGGCGGGTCGCCCCGCTGGAGGGTCATGACCACGAGGAACGTCTGGTCGCGATCGGTCCCGTCTACCAGGACGGCCTTCCGCTTGAAGGGCCGGCGGCTGTGGCGCCCGTGATAGTTGATCTCGTGGACGTGCTCGTAGGCGTCGACGCGGATCGCCGCGCCGGCCGGGCGGACCACCGTCCCCACCAGCGACGTCCCGTCGCCCGCGGCGACCGTGAAGACGCCTCCGTCGAACGCGACGTCGTGCTCGCCCTTCGTGGCGAGCTGCCAGGTGTTCTTCCCCTCGGTGCCGGTCAACCGGTCGGCGACGGCCACGAGGCACGGCGCCCCCGAGCGGCCGGAGTAGTCGACGGCGACGGCCCGCACGGCCCGGATGCCGAGGTCCTCCCGGCCGACCGTCTGCCACCCCCGGCCGCGGGGCCCCTTCGCGTGGTGGACGTAGACCTCGTCCATATCGAGGCTGAGGGCACCCGAGCCGTCGTCGCCGACGGGGGCGAAATGCGTCGTCCAGGCCTGGGGGCTCGGGCCGATGAAGTGCTCCGCGACGTCGACCATGTTCTGGTATTTCGAGAAGTCGGGCAGGCGGCGGACGGAGCCGCCGTTGCCGTAGCCCTGGCCCCGGACGACCCACTCGCGGCCGAGGCCCGTGATGCGGAACGTGCCGCCCTGGGCGCTGATCCACGTGCCGCCGGCCTGGTTCGAGTTGGCGAAGACCTGGACGACGCAGTCGTCGCCGTCCTTCCAGCGGTTGCGGAAAACGTAGCCGCCCTTCTGGCGGTCGACGACAAGGCGCGGCAGAACCTGGCCCGGGTTCCGCTCGCCGAGGCCGTGCGGGTAGCCGAGAAATAGCATGGTCTTCGAGAGGCCGTCGTGGCCGGCGACCACACCGTGCGGGTCTTTCAGTTGCCCCGCCTCCGCGAGCGCCAGGCTCCGGTTCCACGCCCAGAGGACGGCCGGACGGTGCGCCTCGGTCACGAACGGCCAGCCGCGCGCGAACAGATCGACGTCCATCGGCCCGCCGCCCACGTTGAACGACTGCATCATCGCCCCGTCGTCCGAATAGACGGTGGCGGCGGTCGCCAGGGCCAGCATCAGGCCCAGCCGCTCGGCGCCGGGGATGTCCCGGCCGAAGACGTTCCGCCAGCAGAAGGCAAACGGCATGCCGAGTCGGACGGCGTGGCGGGTGTAGGCCTCGCCTTCCTGGTTCCATCCGAAGTCGCCGAGGCCTTCGAGGAAGTAGCCCTCGGCCTCGCGGGCGGCGAGCGTCGCCCACCGCAAGGCCTCGAGGTCCCAGCCGGTCGGCTTCGCGGCGGCCTCGCGCCACTCGGGGCCGCCCGAGAACGCATCGGCCGCCGACACGTCTCGCCGGGCGTGCCAGGCCCGGGCCTCGTCCTCCGAGAGCGGCGCGAGACGAAGCGCGAACCGGAGCGGCTCCCAGTTGCCCACCGGCTCGGTCCAAATCCTGACGAGCAGCGGGTACCGCCCCCCCGCCAGATGCACCACCTGCTCCAGGGCGAACGGCCGGCCGGCGACCCACGCCGTCCGGTGCCGGATGCCCTTGAAGCTCTGCGGACCCACGAGCCGGTACCAGCCGGCCTCGGCCACGTCGAGGACGGCGTAGAGGTAGCAGCCGCGGAAGTAGCGGCGGCCGGTCAGTGCTGCGAGGTCTACGACGCCCCCGGCCAGCTCCGGCGCCGTCAGCCGCCGGAACACGGCGTCGCCGAGGCGCGCGCCCGTCTCCGGCCGGGCCGCAGCAGCGCCCCCCGACGCGGCGAAGGCATCGTCGTCGCGCCCTTCCTCGACCGGCCCGGCGAAGAGCCACTCGCCGACGGGCGAGTCGCCTTCGACGGTCACGACCGGCACGCCGTCGCCCACCGACAGCTCCACCGGCGGCCTCAGGCGCGGCAGGTCATGCGGCGGCGTCTCGATGGGCCTGACCGACGACTCCAGCAGCGTGAGCGCGGCGAGGCCGCAGGCCGATCGGTACATCAGGCTCCAGTTGCTGGTCCGCTTGTTGTTGAACTGCCCGTTGTACGCCCCCCAGTAGAAGAACCTCAGCTTGTCCGCGAGCAGCCGCCGCATCCGCTCGTGGAACGCCTCGCCGCAGGCGTCGTGGATTAAGTCATAGGCGATGAGGTGCTCGGCCGCCGTGAACGCCGGAGCGTGGGCCACGCCGATATGGTGCCACTCATTCTTCTCGATGACCTTCTCGATCAGGGCCCGGGCGGCGTCGGCGTGGGACCGGTCGCCGGTCAAAACGTAAGCCATGCCCTGGGCCACGGGGCTCGACCGGTCGGCCTCGAGCCCGGCCAGCAGGCCGCGGCCCCAATCGGTCCCGGCTCGTTCGCGCAGCGCGGGTATCTCGGCCCGGCGGACCAGCAACCGCGGGTGCTCGCCCCTCGCCGGCGGTTCGAAGTCCGGCACGGCGCGGATCGGCCGCACGGTGCCCGTCAGCTCGCCCTCGGCCCGCCGGCCGTGCATCACGCCTTCCCACCGGCCCGCGCACCGGTCGTCCACGACGGTGAACCGGAGCCGCCACGCCGCCTCGCTCACGATGTCATTCCACTTATCGCGGCGGAACCGGACGCGGACGAGCAGGCCCTCGCCGTCGTCGTCCGATTCGCTCGCGACGACGTAGCCGTCGTGCGTCGCGACGCTCTGGAACCGGGCGTCGGCCGTCAGGACGGGCATCCACGTCCCGCCGTAGCGGTTCAGGTCGAGCGTGACGGCGCCCCGCTCGTCGGGCTCACCGTAGGCCCACGAGGCGCCGGCCAGCGTCAGCTCGACGCGGCAATCGGGCGGCAGGACGGGCGGCTCGGCCGCACAGAGCGCGCCGGCCTGGAGAACCAACGCGAACGCGGCCAGTCGCATCCTCAAGGCGTCACTCCTCCCCGAAAAGACCCAGGTGGTAGCGGGCCACTGCGAGGGCCTGGTATTCCGGCAGCCGCTCGCCGAGCCGGGCGGGCTCGATCGTGCACGCCGCCAGCGACGCCGGCAGGGCCTCCCGCTGGAGCGTTTCCCGCATGGGGACCTCGATCAGGTCGGCCGCCCGGACGTAGAGCGACCCCAGGACGATGACTTCGGGATTCAGGAGGTCGACGAGGATCGCCAGGGCCTGGCCCAGCCGCCGGCCGGCCTCGTCGAGGATGGCCCCAGCGTCTGCGTCACCGGTGCGGGCGGCCTCGACGACGGCCTTCGCATCACGATGGGGCCAATCGCCGGGCAGGCGGCCCGCCTCGACCAGGTCGGCGACGCGGGCGGCGATGCCCCCGCCGCTGCACCACCCTTCGGCCGAGCCGCGCTTGCGATAGCCCAAGGGACCGTCCTCGCAGAGGCGGACGTGGCCGATCTCGCCGGCCTGGCCGGTCGCCCCTTGGAGGAGCCGGCCGCCTGAGATGATGCCGGCGCCGAAACCCGTGCCGAGCGTCAGGAAGACGACGTGCCGCCTGCCCCGGCCGGCGCCCGACTGCCACTCGGCGAGGGCCCCGGCGTTGGCGTCGTTCATGAGGAACGCCCGCCCGCCGAGCCGCTCCTCGACGAACTCAACGACGGGCACGCAGTCCCACCCCGGCAGGTTGGGCGGCGAGAGGACCAGCCCCGCGTCGGCATCGTCGGCCACCGCAAGACGGTCGACCTCTTCCCGCCGGTCGTTGGCGCCGCCCCTGGCGCCCCTCCCCGCTTTCGCTGGCCCTCAGCCAGTGACACCTTCCGGTGGTACGCCAGTGCACACGGCTGTGCCCATGTCGCGGGCTCAAGAGCACCCCGAGTGGGGTGACGCTCCACATGCAGGGAGCAAGCCCTTCCGTTGTTCGGGACTTCCGGGGCATGGGATGGCTAGGCATAGCACTGGGCATTGCCGTCGCGACCGGCCCGCGGTAAACTCAGTATTGGTCTCTTGCGTTTTGGGAGAATGGGATGAACTGCTACCTGCTCATTCATGATGTGGCGTCGTTTCTGCAACATGGTGACTGGATCGGGCGTAAGGCCAAGTCCATACCACGTGATTTTCAAGGTCTTTCGCGCGGGGACGGCGTTGTCTATTACTGCAAAGAAGACCAGGTCATCACGGGCACGTTCAAGGTCACGTCGGCGGTGCGGATGGTCACCGATGATAATGCGTGGCCGGGGCCACATGCTGTGGTCAACATCAGGCCGGTCGCCAAGGCCAAGCCGCCGTACTACGTGCCGATGAGCCAGATGCTGGCGCAACTTGAGAAGCCCCTTTCGGTCTTCCCTCGCGGCAAAGTGGAGGGGATCAAGCTCAAGGGAAGAACCCTTATTCCGATCACGGACCGTGATTTCAACAGGATCACCAAGTACGTCCAGTCATACGAAGCTCCGCCGCCCCCATTCCGGGGCCCTCGCGTAAATGACGCTGGCTTGGGAGAGCCAGGAGACTTTGGTGTTCTCAACTATGCCCCTACGAGCGAGCAAGGCGTGGTCGCTCTTTTTGTGGGTCACATGAAGGCTCTCGGATTTGCAAAAATAGAGTTCATACGGCAAGGCTTCCCGGACGCATGCGTCATCCAGGAATCCGAGGGGGCATACAACCGGAAGTACGTGGAGTTCGAGTACAAGGCAAGCGGCTTTCGGCAACACGTGAAGAATCCCAAGCACCGTGAGATTCGGTGTGACCACGTAATCTGCTGGGAAAACGACTACCGGACCTGCCCTGTGCCAGTCATTGAACTCAGGACGGCGATGTCGGAGATTCTGAGACGTCAGCAAGCCGCGAGGTCGCCTTGAGGCGTGGCCCCGCGCCAGGTCTGCAGGCATCAGAAGCCAGTTGGTTAGTGTCTTGTCGTATTCCTGCTGCCCTGCCGCGCTTCCATTGCCCCTCAGTCAGCGACTGCTTCCCATGGTTTGCCCTCGCCCATGCACGCCCAGCGGCGGAGGGTGCGCCGAATCAACTTGCCGGGGCCGTACAGGCAAGGTAGAGTGCGATTGATGCCTGACAGAAAGGGCAAGGCAATGGACGAGAAGGCGGCGAAGGCCGTGGCAGAGGCCCTTGGCGGGGCAGCATGGAACTCGGGCGGAGGCATCTGGCTGGCCCGCTTCGAGAGGGCCGATGGGCGTGTCGTGCTCATTTCGGATGAGGTCGTCTGCGAGTACGCTGACAGTGATGCTGCAGAAGCCGGTGAACCTGCCATGAGCATCGTCCTGCGCTGAGCAGCAGTCTTTCCGCGCCCATTCTTATTCGATGTTGTGATAAACCTCTGTGCTTGGGCCACCGCCAGCAGCCCGCCCCGCTTACCTTCCCAGCCCCAGGCACTCCTCCGCGCCTCTGACAGTGGCCGTTTCGCCCAGTCCGCTACCGCCTACGTCCCGGCGCATAGAGGCGTGCGGCGCAGGGGTCACCCCCGAAATCCAGTTTTCTCTCTTCCACGCAGGGCACAGGATGACCCAGGGCAATCGCATCTAATGAAGGCCGGGGGGGGGCGCCTCTATTTGGTTGAGT
>CAZGKW010000008.1:0-141912 GCA_964526295.1 uncultured Anaerolineales bacterium | reverse complement strand
CCCAACTGTTCTCCACCGCCACCCGCGCCGCATGAAACCTGCGAAAGGGCAGTTGCTGTTGCTGTCCGCCCGATTTCCCTCTGCGTTCTCCGCGGGCCCAGCGGTCCAGTCACGGTCTCGCCGATCAGCCGCGGGAGATCCAGTAGAAGACCGCCACGATCGCCGCCACCAGGCCCCACGCCGCCACGAACCCCACCACCGAGGTCCACGTCGGGACGAGCAACTCCAGGTCGGCAAACGGCAGGAGCCGCCGTTTCGGGGGCGGCTCGACCCCCTCGGGCAGCGTGCACGGCTCGGTCACCCCTTCGTTCGCCGCGACCGGTGTCCGCACCAGCCGATAGAACCGCTCCAGCTTCGCCTCGGCCACCGGCCGCGTCAGAAGGCTCACGACGACCCCGGCCAGCGTCCCCGCCGACAGGTACAACACCATCTGCCACGGCAGGTACATCTCGGCGGCGCCGTCCTGGACGAAGACGAGCCGCCACGACTCGGCCGCGGGCAGGCCCCCGAGCCACTCGACGAAGAACGCCCGCCCGGACAGCCACCAGGCCCCGAGGGCCACCAGGGCCGACGCCCACGCCCCGGCCACGGTCGTCCGCCGCCAGAAAAGCCCCAGCCAGAACGCGATGCCCAGCATCGGCGCGATCTTCCAGAAGATCTCCAGCCCCTCGACGACGCTCTCGAGACGATAGGCGAACGCCACGCCGCCGACCACCACGCCCAGGGCCATCGCCCGGCCGACCCAGACGTAATGCATCTCGCCGCGGCCCGGGACGAGCGGCTTGTAGACGTTCTCCGTAAACAGGGCCGAGGAGGCGACCATGAACGAGTCGCAGGAGCTCATCACCGAGGCCAGCAGGGCCGCCAGGAACACCCCCAGCAGCCCCGGCAGCAGCCTGGGCAGAAACTCCGCGGCCGCCAGCCCGTAGACCCGGTCCGGCTCGACCGGTCCCCGTCCGGCGAAATACGCCACGGCGGCCAGGCCCGTCAGGCACCAGGCGATGGTGCAGATCCGCTTGACGAAGTTGCCGCCCGTCCAGCCGACCCGGCCGTCCATCTCGGTGCGGCCGGCAGCGCAGTTGCCCATCGTGTGGGGCTGGGTGACGATGCCGACCAGGGCGTTGAAGGCGATGACCCCGATGTAGAACAGGCCGATCTCGGCCGGCGCGACGAGCGAGAACATCTGCGGGTCCTGGATCGACCCGTGGAGACCCGACAGGCCGCCGACGGCCGAGAGGATCATCGGCAGCAGGAGGAACGAGAAAACGATCGTCAGGATGCCTTGAATGAAGTCGGTGATGATGGCCGCCCCGAGCCCCCCGGCCGCGCCGTAAGCTACAAACAGGACCGTCATCACCGCGATGGCCAGGTCGGCCGACACCTGCCCGCCCGTGCTCGCCTCGATGACGGCCCCGGACCCCTTCAGCATGACGCCGATGTTCACCATCAGGTGCGTCATGCCCACCAGGGCGAACAGGACCGCCACGCTCCGGTCGTAGCGGGCCTCGAAGACGTCGGCCGTCGTGATGGCCCGGAACCGCCGCATGACCGGGGCGATGAGCCAGTAGAACGGCGTGGCGAACAGCCACAGCCACTGGTACCAGATGCCCGACAGGCCGTTCGTGTAGGTCTTCGCCGCCACGCTGACGGCCTGGTCGGAGTGGGTGCCCGTGCCGAACCCGTGCATCAGCATCATGGCCTTGCCGAATCGGCGAGGCATGAAGAAGTCGCCGATGTTGTGGACGCGTCGGGCGGTCCAGATGCCGATCGCCGTGATGCCGGCTAGGTAGACGACCAGGACCGTCAGGTCGACGGCGCCGAGTCCGAACATAGGCGTCTCCTTGTCGCGACGGGCGGGGCCATCGTGCGGGGGGCGGCGGGGCGTGTCAACGGTCTTGGCTCAACGTTTCGCCTTCGAGCGATTCACCGACCGCCCGGGTCAGGCGGACCGCGACGATGTCGCGCCGCGCCGCGCCCGGCGGCAGGGGGCCCCTCGTCCGGACGTGGACGAACCGCTCGCTCGTCCCGGCGGCCGAGCCGTCGGCGTCGTTCCGCTCGACGACGACGCGGGCTTCCCGGCCGATGAGCCGGGCCCGGTACGCCTCGCCCAACTCCCGTCCGAGCGCCAGGGCCCGGCTGCACCGCTGGCGCACCACGTCGCCCGGCACCTGGTCGTCCATCCCGGCGGCGGCCGTCCCCGGACGGGGCGAGAACGGGAAGACGTGCAGCCGCGAGAAACCCGCCTCCCGCGCGGCCGCCAGCGTCCGCTCGAAGGCCGCCTCGTCCTCCCCCGGAAAGCCCACCAGCACGTCGGTCGTCAGGGCCGGCTCCTCCAGCCACTCCCGGACGCGGGCCAACGTCTCCAGGAACGCGGCCGCCGTGTACGGCCGGTCCATACGCCGAAGGACGCCGTCGTCGCCCGACTGGAGCGGCAGGTGCAGGTGCGGGCAGGTCCGGTCCGGCTCGGCCGCCATCAGGGCGAGCAGCTCCTCCGTGACCTCCATCGGCTCCAGGCTCGAGAGGCGGAGCCGCCCGAGGCCCTCGACGCCGAGGAGACGCTCGAGAAGCGACGCGAGGTCGGGCCGGCGCCCGCCCGGGCCGGCCTCCAGGTCGGCCCCGTAGAGGCCCAGATGGATGCCGCAGACGACGATCTCGCGCCACCCCGCCTCGACGAGCCGCCGGGCCTCGCGGACGGCCGCCTCGGGGGGGAGGCTCCGGGGCTCGGGCCGCACGATCCGCACCGCGCAGTACGTGCACGAGGCCGGGCACCCGTCCTGAACCTTCAGGAGGGCCCGCGAGCGGGCGGCTTGGCGCACACGCCCTTGCGCATCCTCCCTCTCCCCTGGTGGGAGAGGGCGGGGGTGAGGGGGACGGCCGTCACTTTCCGCCGGCGGCGGGCGCTGTCCGAGCAGCGCCTCGGCGATGCCTTCGGCGGCCCGGTCCTTGTCGGCCTCGAGGCAGACGACGCCCTCGATCCCCCGGAGCGCTTCGTCGATCGCCCCCGGGTGGGCGTAGCAGCCCGTCACGGCGACGCGGGACCCGCGTCGGCGGGCCCGGCGGATCCGCTGGCGACACTGGCGGGCCGCCTCGGCCGTCACGGCACAGGTGTTGACGACGACGAGGTCGGGCTCGGCCCCCGGCGGGACCGGGCACAGGCCCGCCGCCAGGAGCCGCTCCGCCAGCGCGGTCCCCTCGGCCTGGTTGACCCGGCAGCCGAAGGAGTCGATCTCGAACGTCACTGGGCCCATGAAGTGAACGACGCCTCTCCAGCGGCCCCGCCGCATGCCTCAGCCGCCCTGGCCCTGCTTGGGCTCGGGCCGCGGCCGGCGGCGCGACAGCATCAGCATGATGATGACGGCCACCCCTGCCGCCAGCAGCCAGTACGAGACCGGGGAATGGGCGGCCGGCTCGGTCTCCGGCGGACCGCCCAGCCGCTTGCCCGAAGCCACGTAGGCCGAGTAGAGCAGGTCGGCCAGATGGGCGGCCGCCTCTCGCCGTGACGCCGCCACCGGCGAACCCCGTTCCTGGAGCCGCTCCCGGAGCCGCGTGTAGTAGGCGAGGGCCCCCGGCGCGTCCGGGTCCGTGAGGTCCGCCCGGTTCGCCTCGTCGCCGGGGTCGTAGCCGGTCTCGTCGCGGGCGGCCATGGCGGCCTCGACCACGGGCACGAGGCGAGCGTGGGCGGCGAGGACCCCGTCGAAGACACTCGACAGGGGCCCCTCGACGTAACGCACCATCCCCCGGCCGGACCGAAGTTCGGCCTCGTAGAACTCCGGGTAGCGGACGAGCAGGCCGATCTCCACGGCCGCCTGGAGCCCGCCGTTCGCCCCGCCCGGCCCGGACGCCGAGGCGCCGTAGCGGCCCGACGTGTTGAGCGGCATGTGCAGGTCCGCGATGCAGGCGGCCAGGCGGCCGGCCTCGCGGAAGGCGGCGTCTTCGGGCCCCTCGGCCATCGCCCGGGCGAGCCGGTCGCAGCCCTCGGCGGCCTGCCAGGGACCCGTGCCGACCTCGTTCTCCAGCCGGTCCCTGCCGACCCGCTTCGCCAGCTCCTCGCGGTCGCGGGGCAGGTCGTCGAACGGGGCGGTGAACTCGGGCGCCAGCGCGTCGAGGTGAAAAACGCACCGGGGGCGGGCGGTGGCCAGCGCAGCGGCCGCGGCGCCCTCCGCCTGCTTCTCGTCCTCGTCCTCTTTCTGTTCAGGTGCGGTGACCGGCGCCGCCGCAGCGGCCTCCGCCATCCGGTCCAGGGCGCCGGGCTGCTCGAAGAACCCGCGAAGCGGCTGCGGGAGCCGCGAGACGGCTTCCTGGATGATCGGGCCCGGCCCGGCCGCCGGCGAACCCTGTCCCAGCGCTGGCCCCGCCGCCAAGGCCAGAGCCAGGAAAACCGGGACAGTCACCTTTTTCGGCTGCCGCCTCGCTTCAAAGGGGGGCGCGGCCGAGGCGCCTGACGAAAAAGGTGACTGTCCCGTTTTTTGTCCCGTTTTTTCCATCCGAAACTCTCATCGAGCAGACGTGCGAGGCGGCAAGTGCCACCGGACGCCGGCACCGACGCCCATTCTTTCGCCCCGCGAGCCGCCGCCGCAAGGGAAAAGGCGGTTCGCGGGTCGGGTCGGCGCGGCTTTGCCTTGCAACGCTTGCCGCGGGCCCGCTATAATCCGGCCTTGACCTGTAGCCGGCGCGTCGCCCGTGGGCCGCGCGAGGAGCCGCCGTGCTCGCCAAACGCGTCATCCCGTGCCTCGACGTCGACCGCGGCCGCGTCGTCAAGGGGACGCGTTTCGTGGACTTGCGGGACGCGGGGGACCCGGTCGAGGTCTCGGCCCGCTACGACGCCGAGGGGGCCGACGAGCTGGTCTTCCTCGACATCACCGCCAGCCACGAGCAGCGGGACATCCTGATGGACGTCGTCCGCCGCACCGCCGAGCAGTGCTTCATGCCGCTGACGGTCGGCGGGGGTATCCGGACGCTGGAGGACATCCGTCGGCTCCTGAAGGCCGGGGCCGACAAGGTCTCGGTCAACTCGGCCGCCGTCCGGGACCCCGACTTCGTCCGCCGGGCCGCCGAGCGGTTCGGCAGCCAGTGCATCGTCGTCGCGATCGACCCGAAACGGGTCACCGAGGACGGCCGCACGGTGCGGCGGGTGCACATCAACGGCGGCCGGGTGCCGACCGACCGGGAGGCCGTCTCGTGGGCCCGGCAGGTCGAGGAGCTCGGGGCCGGCGAGGTCCTCCTGACGAGCATGGACGCCGACGGCACGCAGGACGGCTACGACATCGAGCTGACGCGGGCGGTGGCCGAGGCGGTGACCATCCCGGTGATCGCGAGCGGCGGGTGCGGCGGGCCCGGCCACGTCGTCGAAGTCCTCACGGAAGGCAAGGCCGACGCGGCCCTGGCAGCGAGCATCTTCCATTACCGCCAGTACTCGATCGCCGAGGTGAAGGAAGCGATGCGGACGGCGGGGGTGCCCGTCCGCCCGGCGGCGTGACGCCGTGGAAGAGCAGCGACCGCGCGGTGGGCCGCCTCGGGCGCGGTGGGCCGGCTCGGGCACCGCGGTGCCCAGGACTGGGCACCGCGCGTCCTCCTGTGGAGGCGCGCAAGCTGTGGAGGCGCGCAAGGTGTTCACGGCGAACGAGTTAACGAACGGGGACACCGGGAGCCGGCCGTGACGGACCAGCACAAGACGTGGCGCCTGGCGGACCTGTGCGGGCTGGCCCTGGAGCGGGGCGCCTCGGACCTCCACCTGAAGGCGGGCCGGCCGCCCGTCCTGCGCGTGGGCGGCGAGGTCCGCTTCACCGAGTTCCCCGCCCTCGATGCCGGCGCCATCCTCGACCTGGCCCGCGAGGCGATGGACGAGCGGACCTGGCAGCAGTTCGACGAAACAGGCAGCGTCGACTTCTCGTACAACGCCGCGGGCGGCGACCGATTCCGGGTCAACGTGTTCCGGCAGCGAGGGACGGCCAGTCTGGCCGCCCGCCGCGTCGTCCACTGCATCCCCACGTTCGAGGATCTCCACCTTCCCGCCGCCAGCCTCCGCCGCATCTGCGGCGTCCGGCAGGGGCTGGTCATCGTCTCGGGTGCCACGGGGTGCGGCAAGTCGACGACCATCGCCTCGTGCCTGGGCGTCATCAACGAGCGCCGCCGGTGCCACATCGTCACCATCGAGGACCCCATCGAGTTCCTGTTCGAGGACCGGCAGGCGTTCATCAACCAGCGGGAGATCGGCACGGACGTGCCCGATTTCGACGAGGCCCTGAAGGCCCTCCCCCGGGAGGACCCCGACGTCGTCCTGGTAGGGGAGATGCGGGACCGGGCGACGTGCGAGAGCGTCCTGCGTGCCGCCGAGACGGGCCATCTGGTCTTCACGACGCTGCATTCCTCGAGCGCCCCGGGGGCGGTGGGGCGGCTGCTGGACCTGTTCCCGTCGCCCGAGCAGCACGTGGTCCGCCAGACGCTGGCGTCAAACCTCGTGGCGGTGCTGTGCCAGATGCTGGTGCCGGGCTGCCGGCCGGAGGCCCCCCGGATGCCGGCCGTCGAGATCATGCTCACCTCGGCGGGGGTCCGCCAGGCCCTCCGCGACGGCGACCTGAAACGCCTGGGCGAGCTGGTCCGGGCCGGCGCGGACGCCGGCATGCGCGACTTCACCCAGGACCTGGCGAGGCTCGTTCGCGACGAATGGGTCGAGCCGAAGGTCGCCTACGAGGCGGCGCCGAACCCGGAGCTGCTCAAGATGGCGATCCGCGGCATCGACGTCAGGCAAGGGACGCTTCGATGAACCCGAACGAGCGGCGAGGCACCCGCGAGTCGGCACCGCCGGCCCGGCGAGCAGCGGCTCGCTGGGCGTCGGCCCTGGCGGTCGTGGCGGTGGCGGCGACCGGCGCAGCGGCGGCGATCGCCCCGGCGCCGGGCCTGGAGCCGCCCGAACCGGCCGGGGCGGCCCCGCCGGCCCTCGGGGTCCCCCAGCTCGTCCTGCTCCTGGTTTTCGCCGCGGCCGTCTTCTACGTGGTCAACTGGGCCATGGCGGACGTGCGGTTCGTGGGGACGAACGAGCCGCTCTGGGCCGGGATCGTCCTCGGGGCGGGTCTGGCGGGCCTGGCGGCGGTCCTGCTCGTCCCGCTGTTCTACATCGGCCTGCCGCTCGGGGTCGTCGTCTTCGGGGGAGCGGCGGCCGCCTATGCCGTCCATCGCAACAGCCGAGTCACGCCGAACCTGACTGTCCTGTCGAAGGCCCACCTGGCGCGGATGAGCAGCCGCCTGAAGGGGGTCGGGCCGGAAGAGGCTGGCCCGGTCAGCGGCGTGGGACGCGACATCATCTACATGGGACTCGACGACCTTCCGATCCAGGTCCCCGTGGAGACCCCGGCCGACGCCGACGCCGCCAGCCAGCTCGACGAGATGCTCCTCGATGCCCTGGCGCGCGACGGCACGCTGCTGGGGATCCTGGCCAAGGGCAACAAGGCCCAGGCCCGCATCCGCGTGCACGGCCAGGTGACCGGCCCGAAGGACCTGGCCTCGCCGGGAGCGGAGCGGATCACGGCCGTCGTGAAGCGGCTGGCCGGCCTGGACCCCGGCGAGACCCGCAAGCCGCAGGAAGGCCGGCTCCGGGCCGTCGTCGCCGGGCAGAACTACGAGCTTCGCGTCAAGTCGAGCGGGTCGGTCCGCGGCGAGCAGGTCGCTGTCCGAATCATCGACATGGCCTCGGCCGAGATGCGCCTGGCCGACCTCAACCTGACCGAGGCCCAGCTCGAGACCCTCCGCGAGGCCCTGGCCCGCAAGCCCGGCATGGTCATCTTCTCGGGACCGAGGGACTCGGGCCTGACGACGACGCTCCACGCCTGCCTCCGGGCCTACGACCGCCTGATGAACACGTGCGTGGCCTTCGAGCCGCACGTCGAGCTGGAGGTCGAGAACGTCCAGCATGTCCCGCTGAAGCAGGAGGACGGGGCGGCGGCGGCCGAGCAGGTGCGGCGCCACCTCCGGATGCAGCCGGACGTCGTGGGTGTCGATTCGCTGTCCTCGCCGGAGGTCGCCCGCCTCCTGGCCGAGACGGCCCGCCAGGACCGGGTCCTGGTCGGCCTCCGGGCCGCCGACGCAGGGCAGGCCCTCGGCTTGGCGGCCCGCCTCATCGGGTCGGCCGAGCCGCTCGCCGGGACCCTCCACCTGGTGGCCAATCAGCGGCTCGTCCGGAAACTCTGCCCGGAGTGCAAGGAGGCCTACCGGCCGAACCCCGAGTTCCTGCGGAAAGCGAACCTGACGAGCGAACGCGTCGACGTCCTGTATCGGGCCCGGACGCGGATCGAGATGGACCAGGGCAAGCCGGTGGTCTGTCCTCGGTGCCGCAACGTCCGGTACGCCGGGCGGATGGGCCTGTTCGAGCTGATGCCGATCGACGAGGGAGCAAGGGGCCTGATCGAGCAGGGGGCCCGGGTGGCGGACATCCGGGCCCACGCCCGGAAGCTCGGCATGCGGAACCTCCAGGAGGAAGGCCTGCGGCTGGTCATCGACGGGACGACCAGCGTGGAGGAGGTCCTGAGAGCCATCAAGCAGGTCAAGTGATCGCGGAGGGGGCGTTTCGCTGCCGGGCTTGCGCGGCGCGTCCCGTTCAAACGGTTTCTGAGGCGAATCCATGGAAATCCTGCTGAACGTGCTGGCCCTGGCGGCGATGCTGGCGGTGGCCGCCGTCAGCGGGGCCCTGGGCCTGTTGCGGTCGACGGTGGCCCTGGTGGCGTGTCTGGTGGCCGGGGCCGTCGCGTTCGGCTTGGTGGGCCCCGTGACGGGCCTGCTGTTTCCCTCGGATCCCGACAGCAGGTGGTATTTCGCAGGCGACGCCGTCGTCCTGTGGGCCCTGTTCGCCGTCGCGTTCCTGGGGCTCCGGACGCTGGGCGACCGGTTCTTCCGGAACGAGACGCCTTTCCCGCCCCTGGCCAGCCAGATCGGGGGGGCGGTGCTGGGCCTCGCGACGGGCTACGTCTCGGTCGGGGTTTGCGCGGTGCTGCTTCAGATGCTCCCCTTGCCGCCGGCCATCCTGGGCTACTCGCCGTTCCGGTACGAGCGGACCGACAACAGCGTCCAGCGGGGCGGGCGGCTGTGGCTGGCGTGGGACCGGGGCGTGCTGGGCCTTTACGGGTACGTCCTGTCGGGGCCGCTGGGGGCGGGCGACACGGGGCCCTTCGACCGCTACGGCGACGCCTATCCGCCTCAGGAGATGATCGAAGCGGCCGAAACCGCGGCCGAGGACAGGGAGCGGCCCCGGCTCCCCGGCGAGGGCGTCGTCAACCAGGACGACTTCCTCTACGTCCACTGGTACCGCCGATGGGACTATATCCGGGCCGCCGGATACGGGGCCAAGGGACCGGTCCTGAGCATGGCGGATCGCGAGGCCCGGCGGCCCGGCATCGGCCTGGGCCGCCGGACCGAACCGGCCGAGGTCGGCGGACTGCGGATCGACGTCCGGCGGGTCATTCCGGGCTACGAGCTGGCGGAGTTCCCCGAGGTCCGCCTGGCCGCCGACGAGCAGCTCCTCGCGGTGAACCTCTCGTTTACGCCGACCGAGGACCACCGGGCCTTCCCCCTGGTGCTGCGGAGCACGGACCTGAAGCTGATCGACCGGGACGAGAAACGGTACGAGCGGCCGATGGTCTCCGGGCAGGCCAAGCGGGAGGAGGAGGGACCGGTGGCCATGCCGGGGGTCCGCCGCGGGACGCTCCCCGAGGTCGAGGTCCACGGCGAGCCGCGGTTCCACTTCAGCTCCGGCCGCAGGACGTACGGCAAGTATCTTCTCGAGGGGGCGACGTTTACGTTCACGGAGCCGGAGCAGGCGGACCTCCGGTGGCTGATCTACGTGGTCCCGAAGGGGCTGGACGAGACGGACCTGAGGCTGCTGTACGAGCCGGGCGCCCCGCCGGCCGGCGGCTGAGCCGGTCCCTGTCACCCCTGTCCCCGACGCCGGACAGGACGGTCGAGGCGGCGGCGGCGGCCGGGGCGCGGCCGGGCCGAGACGCATCTCTGCATGAAAGGCAGCCCGTTGGACCAATCGACCGAAGACCTCGCCCGGAAGCTGTGCGAGACGGCCGCCAGGCGGGGGGCCGACTTCGCCGACGTCCGGATCGTCCATCGCCAGGCCGACAGCGTCATGGTCCAGGACGGCCGGGCCGACAAGCTGGCCTCGGCCCTGGACCGGGGGATCGGCGTCCGGGTGCTCGTCGGGCGGTGCTGGGGGTTCGCCTCGGCCGACAGCCTCCAGGCCCGGCGGGCCGAGGAGTGCCTGGAGGACGCCCTGAACCTCGCGCGGGCCTCCGAGGCGTTCGTCGCGGACCCGGCGAAGATGGCCCAGGTCGAGCCCGTCGAGGCGGAGGACCGGTTCGAGCCGGAGATCCCGCCGACGGCAATGCCCGTCAAAGACAAGATCGCCCGGCTGCTGGAATACGAGCGGGCGGGCCGCGACGCCGGCGGCACCGAGATCGTCAACTCCATCGTCAGCTACGGCGACGGGCAGCGGGAAGAGCTGCTCGTGAACACGGCCGGGACGTGCGTCCGGTTCTCGGGCAGCCGGGCCCGGTGCATCGCGCTGATGGTCGCCTCGGACGGGCAGGTCCTCCAGCGGGGCATGGAGCTGCGGGCCCACGTCGGGGGGGCCGAGCTCCTGAAGCACACCGAGCCGGAGGAGCTGAGCGTCCGGGCCGCCCGGAAGGCCCTCGGCCTCTTGCGTGCCCGGCCGGCCCCCGCCGGGCGGTTCACCGTGATCTTCCACCCGTCGATTACGGGCCTGCTGGTGCACGAGGCCCTGGGCCATAACGCCGAGGCCGACGCCGTCTGGGCAGGCGAGAGCATCCTGGAGGACCGACTGGGCGACGAGATCGCCGCGCCGGGCGTCTCGATCCACGACGACTCGACGCTGCCGGGCGAGTTCGGCTCGTTCGCTTACGATTCCGAGGGAACGCCGGCCCGCCGCCGGCCCATCATCGAGAACGGGCGGCTCGTGGCGTTCCTGCACAGCCTGGAGACGGCCGCCAAGTTCGGGGCCGAGCCGACCGGCAGCGCCCGGGCCGAGAGCTACGACTGCCGGCCCATCGTCCGGATGTCGAACACCTTCATGGACCGCGGGACGGTCCCCCTGGAGGAGATGATGCGGGGCGTCGAGCGGGGCATCTACCTCCGGGACGGCCACTGGGGGTACGTCTACGTCCAGAAGGGCCAGTTCATCTGCCACGCGGGTCAGGCCAACATGATCGAGAACGGGCGGGTCGGGGAGCCGCTGCGGGACGTGTCGATCTCGAGCCTCACGCTCGACACCCTCAAGAACATCGACGCCGTCGGCGACGACTTCGAGCTGAAGATGCCGGGCGTCTGCGGCAAGGACGGCCAGGCGGCGCCGACCGACTGCGGCGGGCCGCACGTCCGCGTCCGCGACATCGTCGTCGGCGGCCAAGGCGTCGTTTGACGCGTTGTTCGGAAGGACTGCTGCGGCGTCACCACCATTTGTCCGTGGAGAAGGGACGGCGACATGGCGACGGCCGAGACGTACCTGAACGCGTGCACGCAGTGTGTGGAGAAGGCCGTCGGCCTGGGGGCCGAGTGGTGCGACGTGACGGCCGGATGGGCCCGCGACATCACCGTCACGATCGAGAAGTCGGGCATCAAGGCGGCCGACGCCGGACGCGGCGAGTCCCTCAGCATCCGGTGCTTCATCCACGGCGGCATGGGCTACGCCTCCGTCAGCGGCAGCGACCGCCGTGACATCGACGAGGCGGTCGAGCGGGCGGTGGCCCTGGCGCGGCAGGCCTCGCCCGACCCGGACTTCCGGCGGCTGCCCGACCCGAAGCCCGCGCCGGGCGTCGAGGGCCTCTTCGACGACGCCGTCGCCGGCATGGGCGTCGAGGACGTGGTGAAGGTGGCGGCGGCGAACATCGAGGCGGGCCTGGCGCTGGAGGCCGACGCCCTCCTCTCGGGACGCGTGGGCCTGGTCGTCAGCGAGGGGGCCCTGGCCTCCTCGACCGGCATCGCGCTGACGGACCGCGGCACGAGCATCCGGACCTCCATCGAGGCGACCCTCCGCCGCGACGGCGACACGGGCTACTTCTACGACTTCGACTTCGGGCGGCACCTGGCGGACTGCGACCTGGAGCGGGTGGCCGAGAGCGCGGTAGCCGGCGCGCGGCGGTTCCTCGGGGCGAGGCGGATCGGCTCGAAGCGGATGACGCTGGTCCTCGGGCCGCTCGCCGCGTACGGCCTGCTGGGGGCGGTCGTCGGGGCCGCCAATGCCGAGAGCGTCCAGCGGGGCCGCAGCTACCTCGTGGGCAAGCTCGGCGAGAGCATCGCCTCGGAGCACCTGACGATCCACGACGACGCCCTCGTGCCGCGCGGCATGCACTCCGGGCCGCACGACGGCGAGGGGACGCCCTGCCGGCGGCTGACGGTGATCGACGGGGGCGTCCTGGCCGGCCTGCTGCATAACTCCTACACAGCGGGCAAGGCCGACGCCGAGAGCACCGGCCACGGCACCCATTCGGGCGGCATTCACCCGACGAACCTGCTGCCCGAGCTGGGCCCGAGGACCGCCGCCGAGATCGTCCGCGAGGTCGGCGAAGGGATCTACCTGGAGGCGGGGGAGGTCCGGCCCGACCCGGCCTCGGGCGACATCTCGGCCAGCATCGACTTCGGGTTCTACGTCAAGGACGGGCGGATGGAGTACCCGGTCGAGAGTGCGATGCTCGGGGCGAACGTCCTGGACCTGCTTGCGCAGCTCGACGCCGTCTCCAGCGACGCCCGCCGCGAACCGGGCGCCGTCATGCCGACGATCCGCATCCCGGACGTCCAGATCGCGGGCAGCCAGTAAGGCCAACCGGATCAGGGCGTGCCATCCGCTCCGTTGACGATCCCAAGCACACCAGCGCAGGCGCGAAGGAAGCCTCTGGCGAGCTCAATCGCCTTTTCCGCTTCATCCTCGGAAACGTGGCGCGACTGACCGTAGTCGCCGATGCCGCGGAGCTCGAAGAGCCAATCAAGGGCGCGGCCCTGTTCCCTGGCCAACTCGCCCCTGTGCACGAAGTCTCTGTGGATTGCCGACAAGACAGCCGTATGCTTCGTGACGTCGCTGCCGCGAGCCAACAGGACCGCACTTGCGGCATAGAACGCCGCGTAGTAAGCCCGTGATGCGGCGAAGTCCGGGTAACCGGTTTCCTGAAGTACCCGGGCCGCATCCAGAGAAGCAAGGGCCCGCTGCCACTCCGCAAGCACTTCCTCCTCGTGATCCGGAGGGCTCAAATCGGCACTCCCTCGCGACGGGCGTTCCGATAGAGGCGCAGCTTACCCGCCTCGAACTCGTCCGCGGGGGCGGGCTTGGCCGAGATGTATCGGTCGCTTTCGAGCTGGATCGGGTAGAGCAGATCGACCAAGGCGCTAAGCTCTGCCAGCAGGTCCACCGGCCCGTTCAGGACGACCAGCAGGTCCAAGTCGCTCTCGGGCGTGTCGTCTCCCCGCGCCGCCGAGCCATACAGTACGATCCGGTCGAGGCGTTGGCCGTAGTGTTCCCGCAGGACCTCTCGACAGCGGTCCAGCGTCTCCTGGGCAGACAACATGGCGGACCCTCCAGCGATTCGCAGACCGTCCCCCCTATGATAGTCGGCCGCCTCCAGGGCGGCAAGCAACCAACCCCGCGCCAGGAAAAGGGCCCCGACCTTCTCACGGCTCGGCCGCGGGGTAGGTCGGTGCGGGGCCCACGGGTCCGGCGACCGAGGGCAGGCCCACGGGAACGTTCATGGGCCGGGCCGCGCCGGGCGCCGCCGCCGGCTGACGGCACACCGGGTCGCACACCGCCGAGACCAGAACGAACCGCCCCTGGTCGCGGCCCTTCAGGGGCACGACGTCGCACCCGCGGCCCTTGACGCCGAGCTGGGTGGCCGCGGCGTTGCTCGACCCGGCCAGCGAGACGCTGGCGAACAGCTCCACGTGGTCTGCGCTCGCCCGAATCGCCCTGCACCGGACGGTGCAGTCGGTCTCCTCGGCCGCGTCCGGGGTGATCCGATGGCCGAACGTCTCCTCGCACCCGTGGCCCGCGCCCTTCGGGAGCTCGGACATCGAGATGACGTACGGCCCGACGAGGACCTCGTTGGTCTTCAGGTCCGCCACCAGGTAGACGAGGACGGTCCGCTGGTCCTCGACGACGGCGTCGGTCCGATCCTGAAGGCCCATCGGGCCGCTTTGCGTCGCAGCGCCGACCAGGGCCAGGGCCAGGCCCAGGCCGGCCGCCAGCCTTACGCGTTTCATCGGTTACTCCCAGAGAAATGCGGCTCGAACGGTCCCCATCCGCTCCCGAAGCCGGGGACGGGTCCGGACGTGCTCCGGGAGCCGTACGAGACGTGGTCGCTATTCCTTAAGAAGACGCAGGACGACCTGTAACGTTTCGCGACTTTTTCGTCAATCCCCTGGCGAGGCCGGTCACCCCGGCAGGCGGTGCGGCCCGATCGCCCTGTTCTACGCGGCCGGACGAGGGTTTATTCACCGCCGCGTCCCGCCGCAGCAGGACTTGACGCCGACCGCCGCCCCGTCTAGACTGGTGCTTGCTTCGCACCGGCGGAGAGGCGGCCTGTGGGACTGCTCCAGGACTTCACCGAGAAGCCCATCAGGACGAACCCCGTGTTCGTCCTGGCGCTGGGCCTGTGCCCCACGCTGGCGGTGACGACGGCCGTCCGCAACGGCGTGGCGATGGCCCTGGCGGCGACGACCGTCCTGGTGGGCTCGAACATCCTGATCAGCCTCATCCGGCGTTGGGTGCCGAACCAGATCCGCATCGTGTGCTACATCGTCGTCATCGCCGGGTTCGTCACGATGGTCGAGATCGTGATGAAGGCGAAGGCGCCGCCGGAAATCAACCAGGCCCTGGGCATCTTCATCCCGCTGATCGTCGTGAACTGTATCATCCTGGGACGGGCCGAGGGGTTCGCGTCGCGGAACGGCCCGGCGCCGAGCCTGATGGACGCCCTGGGCATCGGCCTGGGGTTCCTGGGGGCGCTGGTGGCGATCAGCCTGGTGCGGGAGGTCCTCGGGAGCGGCACGTTCTGGGGCTATCGGCTGACGCCGCTGGTCGTGGCGGGGCGGAAGATCGTGCCCGAGTACCGGCCGATGACGGTGCTGATCATGGCCCCGGGGGCGTTCATCGTGATCGGCCTGCTGTTCGGCCTGTTCCGCCTGATGGGGAACGTCAGGCGGGAGCGGACCCGCCTGGCGGGCGTCCCGGCGGTGGCCATGACGGCCGGCGACTACCCGAAAAAGCCAACGGGCAAGGCGAAGGAAGAGTAGCGAAAAAGACACTTAGTGTCTTTTTCGAGCGCGTAAGTCGTTTTTTGCGAAGAGGTTGCAGTCCGGAAAAAAGGACACTTCGTGTCTTTTTTCGGGGAGGGCGGGAGAGGCCTTGGAGCTCTACATCCAACTCGCCATCGGGTCGATCCTGATCTCGAACTTCGTCCTGATGAAGTTCCTCGGCCTGTGCCCGTTCCTCGGGGTCTCGAAGCGGACGAGCGACTCGGTCGGCATGGGCCTGGCGGTGATCTTCGTCATGACGCTGGCCTCGGCCGTGACGAGCGTCCTGTACCACTTCGTCCTGCTGCCGCCCGCGGAGGGGAGCTTCCACCTGCTGGCCTGGCTGGGCCTGGAGGTGCCGCCGGGCGGCCTGGTGCTGGTCCTCAAGACCATCTCCTACATCCTGGTGATCGCCGCCCTGGTCCAGTTCGTCGAGATGGTCCTGAGGAAGACCGTGCCCGGCCTGTACCGGGCCCTGGGCATCTACCTGCCGCTCATCACGACCAACTGTGCAGTGATGGGCGTCGCGCTGCTGAACACGACCGACTGGAAGCTGACCGGATCGGCCCCGCCGATCCACGTAGCGGCGTTCAACGGGTTCTGCGCGGGCGTCGGGTTTTTGCTGGCGATGGTCCTGATGAGCGGCATCCGGGAACGCCTGGCCGAGAGGCGGGTGCCGAAGTCGCTGGACGGCCTGCCGATCGCGTTCATCTCGGCGGGCCTGATGGCCCTGGCGTTCATGGGCTTCACGAAACTGTTCGGCATCGCCGTATAATAGGGCGGCACGCGAAGTCGCAGCGAGGCGACGAATGATCCTGGCCGCATCGGTGGCGAATTACCTGGTGCCGGCCCTGGTGGCACTGGGGCTGCTGGCAGCGGTCTTTGCCACGGTCCTGGCCCTGGCGAACCGGTTCTTCGCCGTCCAGGTCGACCCTAGGCAGACCGAGATCGAGGAAGTCCTGCCCCAGGTCAACTGCGGGGCGTGCGGCCTCGGAGGATGCGCGGCCTATGCCGAGGCCGTTGTCGAAGGCAGGGCCGACGCCAACCAGTGCATCCCGGGCGGCGCGGATGTCGCCCGCAAGATCGCCGAGATCATGGGGATGGAGATCGGCGAGTTCAAGCCCCGTGTCGCCGTCATCCTGTGCCAGGGGTCCCACGCGGCGACCCACGACCGGTTCCGCTACGAGGGGCAGCACGACTGCCGGGCCGCCGCCGCCACCCAGTACGGCCAGACGGCCTGCCTCTACGCCTGCCTGGGCCTGGGGTCGTGCGTCCGAGCCTGCCCCTTCGACGCGATGGTCATGGACCTCGCGACAGGCCTGCCGCGGGTCCTGGAGGAGAAGTGCACGGCCTGCGGCACCTGCGCCGAGGTCTGCCCGAAGCACGTCATCGAGGTCCTGTCGAAGGACCGCTACGTTCACGTCCTGTGCCGGAACCAGGACCCCGGGAAGGTGACGCGGAAGCTCTGCACGGTGGGGTGCATCGCGTGCCACCGGTGCGAGAAGGTCTGCCCGGTCGAGGGAGGCGCGATCCACGTCCAGGACAACGTCGCCCGGGTGGACCTGGAGAAGTGCATCTCGTGCGGCAAGTGTGTCAAGGAGTGCCCCGTCGGCTGCATCGGGAACTTCCGGCAGCTCCGGCGGGAAGCCGACAAGCGAAAGAAAGCGGCGGCCGAGGCCGCCTGATGGGGAAACCGAGACGGAGCCAACCCATGAAAATCGAAACGTTCGTTGGACTCGCCTTGGCGGGGCTGATCGTGGCCGGGGGGCTCGCCCCGGCGCTCGCCCAGGCCCCCGACAAAAAACCGCCCAAGGAGGTCCGCGACGCCCTCGACGAGGCCGATCCCGACCGGGTCGACCCGAACGATATCCAGGGCGAGCGGTGGACCCTGGACTTCAAGTACGCCCACCCCGAGCCGATCGTCGTCCTCTCGCCCCAGGGCGAGCGGCAGGTCTACTGGTACGTCGTCTACACGGTGGTCAACCGCTCGAAGGAGGACCACCTGTTCGCGCCGTCGTTCACGCTGGTGACGGACATGGCGTCGGTCCACAAGGCGGGCATCCACCCGCGGGTCCTCGCCGAGATCAAGAAGCGCCGCAAGGTCCCGTTCCTCCAGTCGCCCGGCAAGATGTACGGCAAGGTCCGCCAAGGGCCGGACAACGCCCGGACGAGCGTGGCGATCTTCCCGCCCATCGACCGCCAGACCGACGCCTTCACCATCCTGGTGGGGGGCCTCTCGGGCGAGTACGTGGAGCGGCCGCGGCCCGGGGCACCCGAAGACGCCCCGCCCGAAGAGAAAGTCGTCCGGCTCCGCAAGACACTGGCCCTGGAGTACAAGCTCCCCGGCGACGAGTGGTGGCTGAACCTCGACAAGCCGCTCTTCAAGGCCAAGAAGTGGACTTGGCGGTAAGGGCGGCGAGGGCGCCCCGGCCGGATGCCGACCGGGGCCGACGGCTCACTCGGCGGCATCGGCCGCCAGGACGGCGTGGGCCTCCTTCAGCTTCTCCATGATGGCGATCTTCTGGGGGCACTTCTCCTCGCAGGCGCCGCATTCGACGCACTCCGTGACGGGCTTTTTCTTCTCCTGCCAGCCCTTGCCGAGGCCGGCGTACCGCTTCCGGGCGGGCGCCTTCAGGTCGAACGCCTCGTGCCACTGGTAGAACTGGAAGATCTGGGGGATGGCCACGCCCTTGGGGCAGGGCGTGCAATAGCCGCATCCGGTGCAGGGCAGGTCGAGCAGCTTCCGGTTCCGTCCGACCAGCTCGTCGATCCGGGCGATCTCCTCCTGTGAGAGCGCCTCGGCCCGCTCGGCCGTGGCGACGTTCTCGGTGACCATCTGGACGTTTTCCATCCCCGACAGGGCCAGGTCGACGTTCGGATTGGCCCAGACGAACCGCAGGGCCGCCTCGGCCGTCGACGAGCATCCGGTGGCCTCGGAGATGATCTCCGACGGCGTGCCGAGCCGTCCCCCGCCGACCGGCCCCATGACGGCGGTGCCCATGCCGGCGGCGTGGGCCCGCTCGAGGCACTCGCCGCTCTTTCGGTCGAGCAGGTTGTACTGGATGAGCATCGACTCGAACTCGCCGGTGTCGATCAGCTTGTTGACGCCCTCCGGCTTGTCGTGGGTGGAGAAGGAGATGTGCCGGATGAGGCCCTCCTGCTTGGCCTTCCGGGCCGCCCCCAGCGGACCGTCCTTGTTGGTCACCGTATCGAGGAACTTCCCCCACGACAGGCCCCAGAAGTGGTAAAAGTCGACGTAGTCGGTCCGGAGCTTCCTCAGCGACAGCTCCAGCCTGAGCCGGAAGCAGTCGGCGCAGTCGTTGCGGGTGGGGTACTTGGTCGAGAGATAGAAGCTGTCGCGGGGCCGGCCCTGGATGCCCATGCCGACGGCCGTTTCGCTCTCGGAGTGGCAATAGAACGGGGCCGTGTCGACATACGTGATCCCCGCGTCGAGGCCCGCCCGGACGACCTCGGCCGACTTCTCCAGCCCCGTGATCTTCCCGTCCTCGTCCTTCTCGATGGGAAGCCGCATGGCCCCGAACCCAAGCCGCGATACCTTGACACCCGTCTTGCCGAACTCGCGATACAGCATGGTGACGCGCTCTCCTTGACTTGCCGTTCGTTACCCCCGCGAAGGTCCTGAAGATCGAAGGGACACGACCGGTCGTGTCCCTTCGGAGCGAACGCCGCAGACCGCCCGGCACGGAGCGCTGGTCGGCCCCGGCCGGCGGCCGTCAATAGCCCGTCCAGAGGTACATCCGCTTGGGGCTGGCCAGGGCGGCCAGGTTCTCCGGCCGCAGGTCCTCCAGGGGCGACCGGGCCTGCAAGCCCAGGCTGAGGACGTCGGCCAGCGTCGGGATGTCGCGGTACTCGATGACCCGGGCCTCGGTGATGCCGGCGAGCGCCTCGGCCGCCTCGACGGCCTGCTCGAAGTAGCCCACCTCGTCGACGAGGCCGAGGCCCTGGGCCTCCGGGCCGAGGAAGATGCGGCCCGTGGCCAGGCGGCGGACCTCGGCCGGGTCGAGGCCCCGCCCTTCCTGGACCACCTCGACGAACCGCTCGTAGCCCGGATCGAGGAGCGTCTCCATCAGGTAATCGCGCTGGGCGTCCGTCAGCCCCTTGTCCGTCCAGATGTTCGGCCAGTCCTTCTGTTCGCCCTTCTTGAGGGTGACCGGCGTGACGCCAAGCTTGTCCTGCATGAGCCCCTCGAGGAAGAAAAACTGGGCGATGACACCGATCGAGCCGGTGATGGTCGTCGGCTGGGCCAGCACCTTCTCGGCCGAGCAGGCGACGTAATACCCGCCCGAGGCGGCGACCGACTCCATCGCCGCCACGATCGGCTTGCCCTCGAGCCGCTCCTGAAGCAGATGGAAGATCTGGTCGGTGGCGGTGAGGCTGCCGCCCGGCGAGTTGATCCGCAGGATGACCGCCTTGACGTCGTCGTCCTCGGCGGCCCGGCGGATGCGGCGGGCGACGCCCTCGACCATCTCGTCAAAGATGACGCCTTCGACTCGGATGACGACGATGGTCCGGCCGGCGTTGCCCTCCCGGACGACGTGCTGCCGGAGCGCGTCGGCCTCGGCGCCGCCGAAACTGACGGCCGCAATGAGCAACAGGAACAGGAAGACGTTGGCCAGGGCCGACAGGACCAGCAGGATCGTCGCGACGACCGCCCAGACGCTGCGTCCGCGACGGGGGGTGGGCCGCCGAGGTCCGCGCACGGGCGGACGCGGCCGCTGCGACGGCGGCAAGTCCCGCCACTCGGGCCGCTCGTGAGGCCGGTTCGACTCCTCCTCGGGGGGGTCCGTGTAGGGTCCCTGGCTCATGGCAGGCTCCTCCGAACGGCGGGATGCACGGGGCCGCTGCGATAAAGGACGCGGCGCTACCCGTCGATTCTAAGCCGCCGGCGAGCGCTCCGTCAACGTGAAACGCAGGGCGGACCGAGGGAACGCGGCGGACAGGAGGGGTCGTCAGGCCGACCTGCCGACGTGCCCCGAATAGCCGCGCTCTTACGGGCGCGGCCCGAACGCCGGCCCGTGGCGGGGCCCTCAGCGCGGGTCGCGGCGGCGCCGAAGGACCGCCGCGGCGGCGCCCGCCGCCATCAGGGCCAGCGTCGCCGGTTCGGGCACCAGGTGGCCCGTCTTGGCCGTCACGGCGAAGCTCTGCCATAGACCGACGTCGCCCAGGAAGAAGTCTTCCACCGCCAGGGCCCACTCGCCGACGGGGTCCTCCCCCCAGAAGGCGTTCGTGACGAAGGTCCACTCGATGTCGTTGAACGAGTCGGCGAGGTTTCGGCTCATCAGCCGGCTGGTGGTCCCGGCGGGCGAGGTCAGGACGGCCTCCAGGTCGCCGCGCCACGTGTGGTCGATGTCCAGGAAGACCTCTACCTCTTCGAGCCGGCCGGGCGTCATCAGGTCGAAGGTCCTGACGATGCTGCCGCCTCCCGCGTCGGGGACCCCCGCCCCGACCGCGACGAGGCCGGTCTGCTCGGTAACCAGGTTTGTGACGCCGGTCCACTTCAGGGCCTCGAGGGTGAAGGCGTCGGCGTCGACGAGGCCGAAGCCGTAATTCTGGTTGAAGGTGTTGCCGGCGGCGTTGATCTTCCATCCGCCGTCGCTGGTGACGGTGGCGTCGGCGGGGTCGATGATCTGCGAGGTCCGGACCAGAAGGTGCTTGGCCATGCGAGGGGTGAGAGCCGGGTTGGCCTGCTTCCCGAGCGCCAGGACGCCGGCCAGCACGGGGGCAGAGGCGGAGGTCCCGCCGAAGAAGGCCGTGTAATCCGGGTTGCCGATGGCTTCGCTGCCGTCGTTGAAGCCGTCGGCGCCGGTGCGGTCGGTGGTGGTGATGCCCAGCCCCAGGGCCCCGTTGGAGGGGGTGGTGGCAAAGACCGAGGCGCCCCAGTTGGCGTAGGGGGCGAACTCGCCGTCGGCGGCCACGGCCGTCGCCGCGAGGCTGTATTGGGAGTTCTGGAGCGATTTCTTCGACGTATCGCCGTCGATCGCCGGGTCGATGTCGGGGTCGAAGGACCCGTTGCCGTTGACGTCCAGGACGAACCCGCCGTGGAACTGCCGCTCGTTACCCGCCGCGAAGGTGTGGATCGTCCCGCTGGCGGCCGAGGCGGCCAGGGCCGCCTCCTGGCTCGTGGTCGGCGCGAACGGTATCAGGACGCCGTAGCTGTGGCTCTTGATGTCGATGTTCGTGTTGTCGCCGCTGGAATGGAACAGCGTGGCGTCGACGAACATCTGGCTGGTCTGGTTGGGAAAGTCGATCCGCAGGCCCGCCAGGTTCGCCTCCGGGGCGGCCCCCGTGACCCCTTCTGCGTTGCCGCCCCGCGCCGCTGCCAGACCGGACGTCGAGACTCCGTGGCCGTCGTCGGCAAACACGGGATCGGGCACAGCGTCGTTCTGTCCGAAGTCGAAGCTGTCGGCCGGCGCGTAGTTCGGCGCCAGGTCCGGGTGGGTGGTCTCGAGGCTGTCGTCGACGACTCCGATCGTCACGCCGCTGCCCGTCAGCCCTCGGGCCCACGCCGGCTCGACGTTGACGTGGGGCTGACCGTCGTCGTTGGCCAGGTGCCACTGACGGTCGAAGAACGGGTCGTCGGGCACGAAGCATCGGATGTTCCCCGACGGGTCGCTAAGCGGTTCCATGATCTGAAACGTCCCTTTGGCCGTCACGGCGATGCCTTTGACATGGCCGTCCGGGTCGCCCTCGTTGTAGGGCACCCCGACGGGCCCCGCCGCAACGCGGGCGGCCCCGAGCGCAACCAGCAGCGCGGCGGCGATGAGCATCCGGTTGAGGAACACGTGCATGGTCGTCTCCTTATCATCCGGGCGGGGCCGGTCCCCGTCCTGCCGGGACGCCCGCCTCGGCCATCCCCCTCTCGAGACCAGCGCGGCGCACAGAAAACGGGGGCCCCCGCCTCTTCAGGCAGGCAGCCCCCGTTGCGACGACGTTGAACACGCACGGACGCGGCCGCAGCGCGGCCGCCCGTCAAACCACCTCGGCGTCCCCGCTCAACCCCCTGGCAAACGGGGCCGCCGGCCCATGCTGAACGACAAAAAAGACGCTCCCCGGGGGGCTTCTCCCTCCAAGAAGCGCCTTTGGCACTCAACGCCGGCTGCCCGCCTCCCGGGCGCCGGTCTGTCGTCCAGCCGCGACGGACCTGAGGTCCGTCACCCGCACTTGTAGTCTACCGCCAGCGAGGGGCGAAGTCAAATGCTCTCTCGGTGTTCTCGCCCGTCTTTGGGCTGGACCGGGGACGGACGGACGAGCCGCGGGCCGTGCATTGAGCCCGTCGGCGCGGCGACAGCCGTCCCTTCCGCCGGGCCAAGCCAAGCCCCACGGGTTGGGCAGGGGCTTGACCGCCCCCAAGGCCCGGACTTACCATCGGGGTGTATGATCCCCGTGGAGGACCGACCCGTGCCCGAGGCGCTCTCCAAACACGAACGGCTCCAGCGGACGATCTCCGGCCGGCCGGTCGACCGTCTGCCCGTGGCCCTGTGGCGGCACTTCTTCGTCGAGGAGGTCACCCGCAAGGGCCTGGTCGACGCCATGGTCGGCTGGCAGCAGACCTACGACTGGGACTTCCTGAAGATCAACCCCCGGGCCTGCTACCACGTTCAGGACTGGGGCAACCAGTACGAGTTCTCCGAACGCGAGCACATCAAGCCGACGCTGGTCCGCACCTCGGTCCACGAGCCGGACGACTTTCGCCATCTCGACCGGCTCTCGGTCGACGGGTCGGCCGGGCGGAAGGCCCCCGTGCTGGCCGAGCATCTGGCGGCGGTGGCCGACATCCGCAAAGGGCTCGGCCCCGACGTGCCCCTGCTGATGACCGTCTTCACCCCAATGAGCATCGCGGCCGAGCTGGCGGGCGGCCCGCAGGACCTGGCCCACCTCATCGAGCAGGACCCGGCGACGGTCCACGCCGGCCTGCGGACGGTCACCGACACGTTCGCCGACTTCGGGGCCGCCTGCATCGACGCCGGGGCCGAGGGGGTGTTCCTGGCAACGACCCACGTCGGGACGCTGACGAACTTCACGCTGGAGCAGTACGAGGAATTCGGCCGCCCCTACGACCTGGAGGTCCTCGACGCCGTCCGGGGCGCCCCCTTCAACCTGCTGCACGTGTGCCGGTCGAAGGCCCTCGTGCGGGAGCTGGCCGACTATCCCGTGGCGATGCTGAACTGGGACATGATGGACGAGACGAACCCGGACCTGGCGGAGATGGTCCCCCTGGCCGAGGGGAAGGCCCTCGTGGGGGGCCTGGCGCGGGAGCCGTTCAACGACTCGGGCGCCGCCGAGAGCCTCCGCGAGCAGCTCCGCGAGGCCCGCCGCGACATGGGCGAGCGGCCGTTCGTCGTCGGCAGCACGTGCACCATCGACACGACGGCCGAGCCGGACGTCGTGGCCGCCGTCCGCGAGGCCGTCGAAGACGAGAGCGCGGCCGGCGCCTGAGGCGACGTACCCCGAGCCGCACCAGGAGCTCTGACATGCCCGACACCGGCGAATCCGCCGCACCCGAGGACAAGGTCCACGACGTCATCATCGTCGGGGCCGGCATCGCCGGCCTCTCGGCGGCCATCTACACCACCCGCGAGCGGCTCGAGACCCTCGTCCTCGAGAAGTACATGCCCGGCGGGCAGATCCTGACCACCGCCCGCGTCGAGAACTACCCCGGCTTCCCCGAGCCGGTCAACGGCATGGAGCTGGCCGACCGGCTCACCCAGCAGGCGAAGCGCTTCGGCGCCGAGCTCGTCAACAACGCCGAGGTCACTCGCATCGAGCCGGTCGAGGAGGACGGGCACCGCTTCATCGACGCCTGCGTCGGCGAGACCCGCTATCGCGGACGGGCGATGATCCTCTCGGTCGGCAGCGAGTACCGCAAGCTCGGCGCCCCCGGCGAGAAGCGCCTCACCGGCTACGGCGTCAGCTACTGCGGCACCTGCGACGCCCCGTTCTATCGGGGCAAACACGTCGTCGTCATCGGGGCGGGCAACACGGCCGTCGACGAGGGCATCCACCTGCTGAAGTTCGTCGACCGCCTGACGTTCGTCGGCAAGGGCGAAGGCTTCCGGGCCGAGGGCATCCTGGTTGAGGAGCTCCGCAAGCACGAAGGCCAATACGCGGCCCACTTCCGCAGCACCGTCAGCGAGATCCTCGGCGACGAACGAGTCGAGGCCGTCGAGATCCAGCACCTCGATACGGGCGAAGTCGAGGAGATCGCCTGCGACGGCGTGTTCGTCTTCATCGGCCTGAAGCCCCTGACGGACTTCCTGAAGGGGACCGTGGAGCTGGACGACCGCGGATTCATCAACGCCGACCCGTGCCGCCTGGAGACGAACGTCCCCGGCGTCTGGGCGGCGGGCGACTCGCGGGCCGGGACGCTGAAGCAGGCGGCCACCGCCGCCGGCGACGGCGTCGTCGTCGCCCTCGTCGCGGGCGAGTACCTCAAGGACCAACAGCGGGAGTAGCCGACCGGGGTACGGCCCATGAGGGCGCTGGCGGCGAGTCGCAGGGCCCAACCTGTGCGCTTGAGGCGTGGGGAGGCACGGACCGTGGTCGGTAAGAAAGCGATCGCCGCCGCCGTTGACGCTCTCCGCCGGGCGGCCAACCCACGGCGGGTCCTTCTCTTTGGCTCCTATGCCCCGGGAAGCCCCGACGAGGAAAGCGACGCGGACTTCCTGGTCCTCGAGGAGGACGTCCCGGACGTGGCCGCCGAGATGGTTCGCCTGCGGCGGGCCTTGAGTCCAATGCGCATTCCCGTCGACGTGCTGGTCGTCAGCGAAAGCCAGTTCGCCGACTGGTCGGAGATGCGGGATTCCCGTTGCCGGAGCAGTTTCAGGGCATCGACGTGCTCAATCCATTTGCATCCTTGCTTCGGTACGAGGGAATACCTGCAACCCTCTGCCTTGATCGGGGGGCCATGCGGGACCTCGTTGGTCAGCTCCACGCGTGGGTGGAGGTGCAGGCAGCCTAGACGTGGCGAGGTAACGGGGCATCGCGCGCAGGTGCTTGCGGCGACGCGCCGCGGTTCGGCTTCTCAGTAGGCGGCCGGCACGGGACCCTCTCGAGGCTTCTCCGGGGTGGCCTCCTCGTCCTCTGTAACGGCCATCGGAGGAGACGCCATCGGCGCCGGCTTCTCGAGTCCGGTCATCAAGGCAAAGAGGTCCGTGTTGTCCATGCGGCCGGTCACGCCCTCCGCCCCGACGCCCATCGCCCAGAGCGGCACCGGCACGCCGGTGTGGCCGCCGCTGGTGAACTCGGCCTCCGGCATCGTCCCCGTGCCGCGCGACTCGACGCCCCGGAGACCCCCGCACTCGTGGTCGGCGGTCACGAGGACGAGCGTGTCGTCCCGCCCGCGGACCCATCCCATGGCCTGGTCCCGCACGGGCCGCGTCGCGGTGCGTCGAGGCGGCGAGGTCCGGACCCGCCCCGTGGCGGCCCATTCAAGGACCACCTCGACGGTCCGGTCGAACTCGACTGTCTCGAAGACGTTCCGCTCCAGCTCGTTGCGATGGCCGGCGTGATCGATCCGTCCGCTTTCGACCATCAGGAAGAACCCGTTCGGGTTCTCCAGCAGCTCGATGGCCTTCGCCGTCATCTCCGAGAGGTGGGGCAGCGTGTCGTAGGCGTCGGTGACGCCCTGGGCAAAGTCGTACTCGTACGGCATGTGGCCGTTGCCGAACTGGCCGGAGACGTGCTGCCCCTCGCGGGGCCGGAGGGCGTTCATCTGGTCGCGCGTCGTGACGACGGTATAGCCGGCCTCGCGGGCGGCCTCGGGGGCCATCCCGCCGCCGGCTCCGGGCGGCGCTCCGAGCGCCCCGCCGAACAGCACGTTCGGGCGGGTCCGCGAAAGGTACTGGCGGGCGATCTGCCCGGTCATCCCCCGGCTCGGCACGTGGGCGGCGAAGGCGGCCGGCGTCGCATGCGTCATGTAGGTGGTCGTGACCAGGCCGGTTCGGGCCCCCCGGTCGCGGAAAACCTCCAGGGCGGTCTTCAGGGGCATGCCGTCGCCGGGCGTCCGGAGGCTGATCACGCCGGTGCCGACCTTCACGCCGGTGGCCATGGCCGTGGAGGCGGCGGCCGAGTCAGTGACCTTGCCCGGCCCCCCCGCGGGATGCGTCGTCATCTCCGCGGCGTGCGGCAGGCCTTCCATGGCAAGCTCGCCCTCGCGGCCGTGGAGGTAGAAAGCGGCGGCGCGGACCTGCTCGAAGCCCATGCCGTCGCCGATCAGGAGGACGACGTTCCGGGGCGGCTCGGCCCGTTCTGTCGAAACGTTGCCCTGCGACGTGCACCCGAGGCCGGCCAGGACGGCGGCGCCGAGCAGTAGCCAGGGGAAGGTCTTCGGCCCCATCAGGACGTTCCTTTCTGCTGTTGAAGTCGCACTCCGCCACGGCACGAGGCGTCGCATTATTCGCGCCGGGGGGAGAACGGGCAAGCGCCGTGCGGGTCACATCCGCAGCGGGACCGTCCGAATCCGGTCGCCGACCGCCCGGAAGGTCTCGGCCCGGCACGCCGGCGGCGCCACCCCCGCCGTCGTCAGGACGATCCGCCTGTGGTCCGGAGCGGCCGCCAGCTCCTCGACGATGAATCGGTGGATCCGCTCGACCGGTTCCAGCCAGATATTGACGCACGTCCCCCCGACGAGCGTCTTCGAGGGCGCCTCGGCCCGGCCGTCGGTCAGGCGGGTGTTCCCGAGCGGCGGGGCCGTGAACGCCTCGATGCTCGAGGCCGGGATCGTCTCGATCCGCCCCAGCAGGACCTTCAGCAGGCCGCACATGTGAAGCTCGTGCATCGGTGAGGCGGCCTCGATCGCTCGCCCGTAGCCGACCAGGTGCGGCAGACACCACGTCTCGAACTGCCCCGGGCTGATCAGCGTCGTCGAGGTGTTCTCGACCGAGACGACCAGGTCGGCGGGCGTCCGCTCCGCCAGCAGCCCCACGAATTCCAGGTTCGCCCGGTGCATCAGGTCGATCAGCCCGGCCATCTCGTCGGGGTGGTCGGCCAGGAAGTACGTCGTATTGACCGGCCCGATGACGTGCTCCACGAGGTGCATCAGCGGGCTGGTGCCCCAGCCCACCTTCGTGATGCCGCGCTCGCCGATGCGGAGGACCTCGTCCTTGGCCCGCGCGAGCCCGTCCTCGTCGACCTCGGCACGCTGGTCGGCCCAGACCCACCGGAAGCGGGCCAGGTCCTCCCGCCTCTTGACGGGGAACTCGTGCGGGTGCCAGCTCTCCGTCACCGGGTCCATCCGCCACCGCTCGACGAGATCGCCGTCCGGCGTATGGGTGACAACCGTCCGGGTATGATCGGCCCGCGACTCCTCGGTCTCCACGTGAGGCCGGACGGGCCGGACGAACCGCGGCGAGTCGAAGATGCCGTCGGCGTGGATGTAGTCGAGCAGCTCGCGGTCGGACCAGGCTTGGACCCGCTCGGGCTGACTCAGGCGCCACGTGGGGTTGATGACTTTCGCCCACCAGGGCAGGCGGTCGACCTCCTCGCCGCGATAGGCGGCCAGGAGCCTCTCCCGCGACGTCATCCGGTCGGTCGCGTGGACTTTGCCGTCGTCGCTCATCGGTCCGTCCCGCTGCCTCTCGCCCCCATGTTCCCCCATAATCTACCCGCGCTTCGGGCCGCGGGCAACGCTCGCCCGGAGCGAACGCCAGGAGGGCGGCACCGTTTCCGGTCCCGTCGCCGCGCGGCCCGGCTATAATGCCCCTTCCTTGGGGAGCGCGGCCGTGAACCGGAACCTGTGGACCATGGTGGCAACGAGCGCCCTGTTTGCTCTGGCGTTCGCCGTCTACGAGCTCGCCCTGCCGCTCTTCCTCGACGACCACGACCTGGAGCTGGAGACCATCGGGTGGGTGATGGCGGCGGGGGCGGCGGCCAACTTCCTCATCATCATCTACGGCGGGCGGCTGGCCGACCTGCTCGGCCGCCGCGGCGTCTTTAGCGCCGCCCACGTGGCTTGTGCCCTGACGAGCTTCGTGACGCCCCTTGCGCCCCACGCGGTGGCCCAGACGCTCCTGAAGTCGCTCCAGGGGGCGGGGGCGTCGATTCGCGGCATCGTCCGCAGCGTCCTGGTGTACGAGACCGTCGGCCTGGAGCGTTTCAGCCGCGTCTTTCCCCGCCTGGTGGGCCTGGAGGTCTGTTTCCAGACGTTCGGCTTTCTCTGCGTGGGGCTGGTCGGCACGGGGCCGGAGGCGGTCCTGTCGTACCGGGGCCTGTTCGCCATCGGCGGGACGGCGATGGCCCTGGCGGGGCTTGTCTTCTGGACCGGTTTCCGCGAGCCGCCGGCGCCCGAGCTGCCGGCGCGGGGGCGGCTGTCGCTGCGGGGCGTCTTCGCGCCGGACCTGCACCCCAAGCTCTACCTGATCGTCGCGAGCGGCCTGTTGTTCTCGATCGGCCTGGCCACGAGCCACACGCTGTGGGCCCTGTATTTCCGCAAGCAGTTGGCCGGTCCGTGGTCGGCCGACCTGGCGGCGTTCAACACGTGGCTCGCCCGCGCCTGGCCGGGCGCCGCCGACGCCGGGCCGGCGGGGGAGGGCGGGTCGGCGTTCGCCCTGATCGGTCTGCTGGCCATCGCCCACCGGCTGTGCCTGGGGGTTCCGATGTTCCTCGTCTCGCCGCTCATCCGCAGCCGGTTCAAGGCGTTCTACATCGGGTGCCTGGCCCTCGGCGGCGCGATGACTCTGATGGTGGGCGTCGTGGACTGGGCCGGCGGGGGGTTCCTGCCGGTGGCCCTGATCTGGCCGCTGCACGACGTGGCCGGGGCCAGCATCTGGTTCCCCATCCAGGAGCGGTTCATCCAGCAGTACAGCCGCCCGGAGCAGCGGGGCACACAGATCGCCAAGGTCCGGGCCCTGACGAGCCTGGGCCTGGTGATCGGGGCGGGGCTGGCGGGGGCCCTGATGAGCATCGACCTGGCCCTGCCGTTCGCCGTCGGCGGCTGGTTGATCCTCATGGCCAGCCTCCTCCTTCTACCGCTCTAGGGCCTTGCATCCGGTCGATCCCGGCGTATAATACGCATCTTTGCCCGCCGGGTCGGTCGGTCAAGGGTCCGGCGAGACGCACGGACGAACCGCCCGTACGGGCCCCGAAGAGGTCGAGCCATGAAAGCCGACATCCATCCCGACTACGTCGAGTGCCGCGTCACCTGCGGCTGCGGGAACTCCTTCACCACGCGGGCCACGATCCCGGAGATGGCCGTCGAGGTCTGCTCAAAGTGCCATCCCTTCTACACGGGCCAGCAGCGGTTCGTGGACACGGCCGGGCGGGTCGAAAAATTCCAGAAGAAGTTCAAGTGGGACGCCCGCCAGGCCGTCAAGGACGCCGACGAGGCCCGCAAGAAGGTCCAGGCCAAGCGAAGACCGCCCGCCCCCAAGAAGAAGGCCGCCGAGGCCAAGGCCAAGAGCAAGCCCGCGGCGAAGCCTCCGGCGAAGGCTGAAACGAAGGAAAAGCCCGCCGAGTCGTCCAAGCCGGCGAAGGCCGAGGCCGAAGCGAAACCCGCCCAGAAGGCCCACGAAACCAAGCCTGAGCCTGAGGCCAAGACCGAATCCAAGCCCCGGAAGAAGCCCGCCAAAAAACCGGCCGAGGGCGAAGCCAAGGCCACAGGCAAGTCGAAAGAAAAAGGCTCGCTGGACAAAGCCGACACCAAGGCCGGTGAGGCTGAGTAGCCTCGAACCGCCCTCTCAATCTGCTGACCGCCGACCGTGGCGCCGACCGCCGCCCACCTCAGTGACCGTGGTGGATGTACCCCAGATGGATGTTCCACCGCCCGTACCACGGCCGGTAGTAATAGGGGTAGTGGTAGGGGTAATGCCAGTAGTAAGAGGGGTGGTAGTAGTGGTAGGGGCCGTAGTAAGGACCGTAGTAGGGACCAGGGTAGTAGTCGTACTCGACCTCCTCGATTTTGATGAATTTCGTCTCGGCCGTGTAGCCCCGGTCGCCGTACCGGTAGGGCCAGCGGACGCGGAACGACCCGATGCTCTCGAACTGCGTGCCGCGGGGCAGGTCGAACGCCAGCGTGTACTTGGCCTTCTTGCCCGGCGGCAGGGCGAGCGGCGCGCCGTCCTCGGCGGCGTTCTCCAGGCGTGCCCCGGCCCGTTCGTTGCCCTCGTCGTCGATCAGCCTGGCACCGGCGGGCTCCAGGACGAACGGCTCGGCCCCGCGGTTGGCCACGTCCAGGTGGACGTGGACCGACTCCTCCGGGACCTCGTCTTTCTTGCCCCGCACCACGCCACGGGCGGCCACGCCGACGTCGATGTCCCCGGCCTCGGGCGGGAGCTTCTCCTCGCCCTCGGGGGCGTAGTCGTCGACGGGCCGATGTGTCTCGCGGGCGGGCCGGAAATAGACGTATCGCGGCCCCCCGCACCCGGCCGCCCCCGCGACCGATAGGACCGCCGCCAGGACAAGTAGGGCGCGGCCGCTTCGCAGGCAGACCATCTGCTAGTCCTCCGGGTTCGTCTTTCCTATTGTATTGGACGCCCCGGGTCGGGAAAGGATTCATTCCGCCCGGAATGCTCCTTGCCGTCGGCCCGCAGGCCTCGCCTCCCCGCGGCGGGCTTCGCCATTGAAACCGGCGCCCGGCGGGCGTACACTCGGTTCCCTGCCCCTGAAGCCTGGCGGAGCGTGAGGCCTTGCCGACCCTTGCCATCCTGGGTTCCACCGGTTCCATCGGCCGGATGACGTTGGAGGTCGTCCGCTCGCTGGGGGATGAGTTCCGCCCGGTCGCCCTGGCCGCCGGGAACAACGTGGAGCTCCTGGCCGAGCAGGCCGCCGAGACCGGCGCGGGCGTGGTCTGTGTCCGGGACCACGAGCGGGCCCTGGCGCTGGAGGACGCCCTCCCGGCCGGGTGCCGGCCCGAGGTGCTCGTCGGTCCGGAGGGGCTGGCGGCGGCGGCCGCCTCGGACGAGGTCGACGTCGTCGTCTCGGCGATCGTCGGCGGGGCGGGGCTGCCGGCGGCCCTGGCCGCCGTCCGGGCGGGCAAGCGGCTGGCCCTGGCGAACAAGGAGAGCCTCGTCATGGCCGGGCGGCTCGTCATGCGCGAGGCCCGCGAGGCCGGGGCCGAGGTCCTCCCGGTCGACAGCGAGCACTCGGCGATCTTCCAGGCCATGGCCTCCGGTCGACGCGAAGAAGTCCGCCGGGTCGTCCTGACGGCGAGCGGCGGGCCGTTCTATCGCCGACCCCGCCATGAGCTGGACGACGTCACGGCCGAGGACGCCCTCGACCACCCCACGTGGTCGATGGGCCGCAAGATCACCGTCGACTCGGCCACGCTGATGAACAAGGCCCTGGAGGTGATCGAGGCCCATCACCTGTTCGGGCTGGCGGCCGACGAGGTCCGCGTGCTCGTCCATCGCCAGTCGACGGTCCACTCGCTGGTCGAGTTTGTGGACGGCTCGGTCGTGGCCCAGCTCGGGCCGCCCGACATGCGGGCGCCCATCCAGTACGCCCTGACGTACCCGGAGCGCCGGGAGGCGCCATGGCCGCGTCTGGACCTGGCGGCCCTGGGGCGGCTGGAGTTCGAGGAGCCGGATACGGACCGGTTCCCCGCCCTCCGGCTGGGCTTCGAGGTGGTGCGGCGGGGAGGGACCCTCGGGGCGGTCCTCTCGGGGGCCGACGAGACGGCCGTCGAGGCGTTCCTGGAGGGCCGGATCCGGTTCACCGACATCGTCCCGCTCGTCGAGCGGGTCCTCGAGATACACGACTGGACGGCGGAGCCGTCGCTGGACGATATCCTGGCGGTCGAGACCTGGGCCCGGGAGGAAACCAAGAGGTGTCTGACGTCATACACATCGTCGAGGTAGGGATTGCGTTCGGGCTGGTGATCCTGGTCCACGAGCTGGGCCACTTCCTGGCGGCCCGGCGGTTCGGGGTCCTGGTCCGGCGGTTCGCCATTTTTCTGGGCCCGCCCATCGTCAAGTGGAAGCGGGGCGAGACGGAGTACTCCATCCGGGCCATCCCGTTCGGCGGGTTCGTCGACATGCCGGGCGAGCATCCCGACGACGAGGCCAAGGACGACCCCCGGGCCCTGTGCAACAAACCCCCGTGGCAGCGGGCCATCGTGTTCTCTTCGGGCGTGGCGATGAACCTGGTGCTGGCGATCGTCCTGTTTGCCCTGGCCCCGGTCGTCGGCATTCAGGCCCCCTCGCCCGTCATCGGCAACGTGGTCCCCGGCATGCCCGCCGATCAGGCCGGCTTCCAGGAACGCGACCGCATCGTGGCCGTGGAGGGCCGACCCGTCCAGTCGTTCACCGACGTCCAGATGGCGATCGCCCTCTCGGACGCCGACGAGGAGATCTCCCTGACCGTCGAGCGGCCCGTCGAGGGCACCGCCGCGCCGGAGCGGATCACCAAGACCGTCCGGACCGCCGAAGGCGATATGTTCCCCGTCATCGGCATCGCGCCGCTCTCGTCCACGCACGTGGTGAAGGTGTTCGGCGATTCGCTCGGCCGCCCGTCTCCGGCGGACCAGGTGGGCCTGGAGCGGGGCGACAGGGTCCGCGCCGTCGCCGGGGGGCCCGTCGACCTGTGGCGGGACGTGGAGGCCCGCCTCGAAGAAGCGGGCGACGCCGCGGTCGAGCTGAAGATCGAACGCGACGGACGCGAGGAGACCCTCACCGTCGCCCCGGACGACCAGACCATCTACGACCTGGGCATGATGCCCCCTACCCTGGTGGGCGACGTCAAGCCGGGCTCCCCCGCCGAGACGGTCGGCCTGAAGCCGGGCGATCTCATCGTGGCGGTCGGCGAGGTCGACTGGCCCAGCATGGAAGAGCTCCAGGAGACCGTCCGCGAGGCCGGGGCCGGGATGCCCATCACAGTCCGGGTTCGACGCACGACCGGCCTGCTCTTCTCGCGCGAGACGCAGGAAGTGAGCGTCCAGCCCGTCCCGCACCTCCCGGAAGGGCAGGAGCCCCCGGTGATCGGCGTCCGGATGCAGACCGCGGCCGACGAGCCGATCGTCGGCTACGTGGACCCGGACGGCCCGGCCGCCGAGGCGGGCTTCGAGCGGGGCGACCGCATCGTGGGCGTCGGCGAAGATCCCACGGAGCGGGTCGCCAACTGGCAGCAGCTCCTCAGGCTCCTGGAGTGGGATGCCCTCGAGAAAGCCGTGCCGGTTGTCGTCGAGCGCGGCGGGGTGCAGCAGACCCTCCGGTACCAGGTGGCGAAGGAGCCGCCCGAGAAGGTCACGCTGGCCGGCGCCGTCCCGGAACCCGAGTACATCGCCCTGCCCCGGGTCACGAACCCCCTGACGGCCGTCGGCCGGGGCTTCAAGCAGGCCGCCCTGTGGGTCCGCCGGGCCTATTGGAACCTGCGGCAGCTCATCCGCCGCCAGGTCAAGCCCACCGCCGTCGCCGGCCCGATCGGCATCGTCGACGTGTCGCGGCAGGTGGCGGCCAAGGGCATCGGGACGCTGATGGAGTTCTGGGCCATCATCGGCGTCTTCATCGCCGTCCTGAACTTCCTGCCCCTTCCGCCGTTCGACGGGGGGCACGTCCTGTTCCTGGGCATCGAGGCGGTCAAGGGCAGCCCGGTCAGCATGAAGATCCGCAACGCCATCTGGACGGTCGCCTGGATCGCCATCCTGACGCTCTTCGTCCTGGTTACGTGGCAGGACATCGTGCGCCTCATCGAGTGGTACTTCGGCTGAGAGGCTGGGCCACAGCCGTCGTCCCCCTCACCCCGCCCCTCTCCCGCCAGGGGAGAGGGAGGCTATAGACAGGCGCGCGGCGGGTCTCCACGCCCGCCGCGTCTTCCCGGCTCCTAAGGCGTTCGGCACGGAGACCGACCGCGCCGAAGCCGTGTCGAATGGCTCACGTGAGGAGCGGCCCGAGGTGGTCGCGGGCGGTACGGAGTTGTCCATCGGCGATCGCTTGCCGGGCCGCTTCGAGCGATTCGGCCTGCTCGGCCGTGAACGGCACGGCCGTGCCGGGCGGGGCAGGGCGGTAGTCGAGCCGCGCGAGGATCGCACCCATCAACTCCGAGAGCCCGTTGCCCGAGAGGGCCGAGATCGCCCGAGCGCCCGGTGGCCCTCCCGCCGGCGGCGGCGCGAGATCGATCTTGTTCCACGCCGCGAGGGCGCGTTCCCTGAGGGCGGCCAGCGCCGACCGATCCTCCTCCGTCTCTCCTTGCGTGGCGTCGAGCAGATAGACCACCAGGTCGGCCGTCTCGGCTTGGCGGCCGGCCCGCTCGACGCCCGACCGCTCGACCTCATCGTCGGTCTCGCGCAGGCCGGCCGTGTCGACAAGGACGGCGGGGAGGCCGCCCAAGGAGGCGGGGGCGTCGAGATAGTCGCGGGTCGTGCCCGGCTGGGGGCTGGTAAGGGCCCGTTCCATGCCCAGGAGGCGGTTCAGGAGGGTGCTCTTGCCGACGTTGGGACGGCCGGCGACGGCGATGCGCGGCGGCCGCGCGAGGTGCCGCCCGAGTGTCCGCCACCGCGCCAGGAGGGCGTCAAGCACCTCCGCGGCTTCACCGGGCCGCTCCTCCGCGAGGGCTTCCATCGCCCGCTCGATCTCGGCCGCGAGCGCGCCGCCGAGCTGATCGACGAGCACCCGGGCGGCCGGCGGCGTCCGGGCCTCCCGGAGCATCCGACGGGCGGCCCGCTCGATCCAAGGGCCGCTTTCGAGGACCAAGAGCTCATCCGCGCCGACTTCGGCCAGGCCGCATGCCGCGAGGCGGGCACGGACGGCCCGGACGGCGGCCGGGCCCCCGTGGCAGTTGACCTCGAAGCGGTCGGCGGCGGCGCGGTAGAGAATGACCTCGTCGAGCGGCCACCCATCGGCATCGACGACGTGGCCGTAGGCCAGCCGCCCCGGCTCGGGCGGCTCCGCGTAACGCCCCGCCGCTCTGAAGCACGCACAGACCGCATCGGCGGCGCGCGGGCCGGTGCAGCGAAGGACCGCGATGCCCCCCCGGCCCGGCGGCGTCAGGACGGCGAACGCACTCGTCGCGCCGCCGCTCACCGCTCCGGCGACTCGCGGCAGGCCAGGACCAGCCCCTCCAGGACCAGCTCCGGCGCGACGGTCCAGGGGTCGTCAACTCCTTCGGCGGGCGTCGGTGCATACCCGCCGGTGATGTAGACGACGGGCCGCTTGCCCATCTCGTCGGTCATGCCCTCGACGAGGCCGACGATACCGCCCGCCAGGGCCCTCATGACGCCGGCGCGGATGGCCTCCTCGGTGTTCCTGCCGATGACCCGCGGCGGCATGCTCAGGCGGTCGGGCCCGACGAGCGGGAGCTGGGCCGTCCCTTCGGCCAGCGACCGGGCCATGAGACCGGGGCCGGGGAAGATCGCGCCGCCCAGGAAGACGCCTTCGACGCTCACCGCATCAACGGTGACGGCCGTGCCGGCGTCGATGACGATGCAGGCCTTGCCGCAGCGCCGGTGCGCCGCCAAGGCCGCGAGCAACCGGTCGACGCCGACCTTCTCGGGCGCATCGACGTCGGTCTGGATGGGGATGGGGAAGTCGCGGCCGGCGACCAGGGGCGGGCGGCCGGTCACCTCCCTCGCCAGCTCGGCGAACGTCCCGAGCACGGGCGGGTTGACCGACGCTGCGGCGACGGGCGCCTCCCCCTCGGCGGACGCGGACCTGAATGCCTCCAGGGCCGCCCGCAGTGCTTCGACGTCGCGGACCGGCACGCGCGTGGCCTCACCGAGCCGGCCGTCGGTCGCGACGGCCGCGGCGGCGGTCGTATTGCCCAGGGTGACGGCCAGGAGTCGGCTCATCGCTCCCTCTCCCACGGCGGCCGGGCGGGCGTCTCGGCGGGGGCGGCCGACCGGTCGAGAAGCTCCACGATGCCGGCAAGCAGCCGGTCGAGCCCCTCACCCGAGACGCTCGAAATGGCGACCACCGGCCGGTCGATCGCGGCGGCCAGCTCGAGCCGAGGTTCGGCGTCGCCCGGCAACAGGTCCGCCTTCGTCAGGACGACCAGCTCGGGTTTCTCGGCCAGGGCCGGGCTGTAGGCCTCCAGCTCGGCCCGGATCGCCCGGTACGCCCCGGCGGGCGTCTGGCCGGTGTGCGGCTCGATCTCGACGAGGTGCACCAGGGCCCTCGTCCGCTCGATGTGCTTCAGGAACTCGTCGCCCAGACCCACGCCCTGGTGGGCCCCCTCGATGAGGCCGGGCAGGTCGGCCATGACGAACCGCCGCTCCGGGCCGGCCTTGACGATGCCGAGGTGAGGCTGGAGGGTCGTGAAGGGGTAGTCGGCCACCTTGGGCCGGGCCGCCGACAGGCGCGACAGGAGGGTGCTTTTGCCGGCGTTCGGAAGGCCGACGAGGCCGACGTCGGCGATGAGCTTCAGCTCGAGCCTCAGGTGCCGCTCCTCGCCGGGCCGGCCGGGCTCGGAGTGGCGGGGTGTCTGGTTGGTGGCGGTGGCGAAGGCCTTGTTGCCGCGTCCGCCCTTGCCGCCGCGGGCGACGACGACCTCCAGGCCGGGCCGGTCGAGGTCCTTGATGAGGATGCCGAGGCGCAGGTCGTGGACGAGCGTGCCGGGCGGGACGTCGATGACGAGGTCGGCGCCGCTGCGTCCGAACTGGTCCTTGCCGCGCCCGGGCCGGCCGTCCTCGGCCCGCCAGTGGTGTCTTCCGCGGAAGTCGAGGAGGGTGTCGAGTCCGGGCAGGGCCCGGAGGATGACGTCGCCCCCTTTGCCGCCGTCGCCGCCGTTCGGGCCGCCCCGCGGGACGCCGGCCTCGCGGCGGAAGGAGACGCACCCGTCCCCGCCGTCGCCCGCCTTGACGTAGATTTCGGCCTCGTCGATGAACATCGAGCCGGCCCTGCACAGTTGTGTCACCGCGGAGACCGCGGAGATCGCAGAGGAAAACAGAAGCTGATCGTCCACAGATGACGCAGATGGCCACAGATGACGGCAACGGCAGGACCCAGGGGCAGAAACGGCGAAGGTCCCTCTTGAGTTCTTCTTGCCGTTTTCCTCTGCGTGCTTCGCGCTCTCAGCGGTCAAGGACACTGCGGAACGGCACCAGCGTACCAGCGACAAGTGTCGGCGGCAAGGGGGCCCGGGCGTGCGGTCGGCGCAGAGAAACGGCCCGCGGTGCCTCGTGAGAGAAGCACCCGGGCCGCGATCGGTCCTGAATCCGAGCTCGCGCCCGCCGGATGCGGCGTCAAGTCGTCACGTGGACCCGCCGGCCCTGGAACGTGACGGTCCCCTCGGCCAGGGCGAAGAGGGTGTCGTCCCGTCCGCGGCCGACGTTGTGGCCCGGGTGGAACTTCGTGCCGCACTGCCGCACGATGATGCTGCCGACCTTGACCTGCTCGCCGCCGAAGCACTTCACGCCGCGATACTGGGCGTTGGAGTCGCGTCCGTTGCGGGACGAGCCCTGTCCCTTCTTATGCGCCATCTCATCACCTCGCTGCCTGTGCTCGCCGCCAGTCCTATCGGCCAACTCGTCGAAGGCGAGAGATTATATCGGCGGGGAGTCGCCCGTCAAGCCCGTATCCGGGCCGGCGGACGTGTCGCGTCGCGGGAGACGTCCATTTGCGTTGACACCCCTTTTGCGGCCCCCTAACATGGGCGCTTCGCTATCGTGCCGGGACGACGCAGCAGGGGGTGTCATGTCCGCCGAGGGGTCCGACCGGACGGTCGAGAAGTCCGCTGCCGCCCTCGCACGGGCCGAGGCCCTGATGCCGGGCGGGGTGTCGAGTCCGGTCCGGGCGTATCGGGCGGTGGGGGGCCGGCCCCCATTCGTCGTCTCGGGCGCCGGGGCCCGCCTCCGGGACGTCGACGGCAACGAGTACCTCGACTACGTGATGAGCTGGGGGCCGCTGATCCTCGGCCACGCCCATCCGACGGTCGTCGAGGCGGTGGCGGAGGCCCTGAAGGGCGGGTCCTCGTTCGGGGCCCCCACCGAGCGGGAGATCGAGCTGGCCGGCCGGATCGTCGACCGGATGCCCGCGGTCGAACAGGTCCGGTTCGTCAACTCCGGCACGGAGGCGACCCTGTCGGCGGTTCGCCTGGCGCGCGGGGCGACCGGCCGGCCGGGCCTGGTGAAGTTCGCCGGCTGCTATCACGGCCACGCCGACGCCCTGCTGGTCGAGGCCGGCAGCGGCGCGACCACCTTCGGCACCCCGTCTAGCCCCGGCGTGCCCCCCGAGGTCACCCGTCACACCCACGTCGTGCCGTATAATGACCTGACGGCGGTCCGGGCCGTCCTGTCGGAGCGCGCCGGCGAGATCGCGGCCATCCTGGTCGAGCCCGTGGCGGGGAACATGGGCGTCGTGCCCCCGGCCGACGGGTTCCTGGCGGGCCTGCGAGAGGCGGCCGACGAGGCCGGGGCCCTCCTGGTCTTCGACGAGGTCATGACCGGCTTTCGCGTCGCCCCGGGCGGGGCCCAGCAACTCTACGGCGTGCGGCCCGACCTCGTGACGCTCGGGAAGGTGATCGGCGGCGGGCTGCCGGTGGGTGCGTATGGCGGCCGGCGGGAGCTCATGCAGCAGGTCAGCCCCGTCGGGCCGGTCTACCAGGCGGGCACGCTGTCGGGGAATCCGCTTGCTATGGCGGCCGGCATCGCGACACTGGATGCGCTGGCCGAGCCGGGGGCGTACGAGACGCTGGAGGCGACGTCGGCCCGGTTGGCGGCGGGGCTGGAGCGGGCGATCGCCGACGCCGGAGCCGCCGCACGCGTCCAGCGGGTCGGCTCCATGGTGTCGGTCTTCTTCAGCGACGCGGCGGTGACCGACTACGCCTCTGCCCGCCGGTGCAACCTGGACGGGTTCAACCGTTTCTTCCAGGGGATGCTGCGGGCGGGCGTTTACCTGCCGCCGAGCCAGTTCGAGGCGTGGTTCGTGAGCCTGGCGCACGACGAGGCCGACGTCGACCGGACGGCGGAGGCATCCCGCCAAGCCCTGGCCGCCTCCTGACGGTGTGCGAGGCCGGCGCAGCGGCCCGCCGGCCGCGGCGACTCACGGAACAGGAGACTTGTCATGGCCAGCGATACGCAGCCGGTCCGGCTGCCGAACCCCGGCGCCCAGCCGTTCGTGTCGGCCTTGAAGACGGCCCGCTTCTTCGCCGTCCTGTTCTTCTGGGTAACGCTGCTGGCGCTGCTGGCCCACATAGCGGCGTTCGTGATGACCGAGTGGGTCGGTTTCTACGATGCGCCGGAGGAGGAGGAGGAAGCGGGCGTCCCGGAGGGGCCCCCGCCGCCCCCCCCGGAGCCGGAACCGATCCCAGCCGAGGGGGCGGGCCTGATGGGCCTACTCGAAGGCCGGGCCGCCGCATCCGAGCCCCCTCCCGACGAGGCCCCGCCCCCCGCGGACGAGCCCGCCCCCCCTGAAGGCGACGAGTCCGCCGGGGAGCCGGACGAGGATGAAGCCGAGCCCCTCGAGCCGACCGCCCCGATGAGCGAGGCCGAGAAACGGGCGATGTACCGCGAGGTGACGGCCCAGGTCTTGGGCCCGGTCCGGGCGGTCGGCCTCCTGTCGGGCCTGCTGCTCTGGGTCACGACGTTCGTCTACCTCCAGATCGGCCTTCTGGGCCGGCTGGCGGGCGTCCGGCACGTGACGCGGGCCTTCTTCCTGGTGCTGCTGTACCTGGCGACGGTAATCCCGTGGCATAACTGGTTTGCGGAGCTCCAGTTCGGCTCGTTCTACACGTTCGAGTCGATGTGGCAGGACTACCAGATGCACCGTCAGGCCGGGGGTGAGGAGCTGGAGGCGATGGCGGCCTACTACGGCCGCTACGCCGCCATGCCCGCCTTGTCGCTGCTGCTGCTGGTGATCTCAGGGATCCAGTTCTCGCGGGGCTACGGGGCGTCGGTGCTGGCGAACGAGTAGGCCCTCCCAGGTCGACTGCGGGCGCCCGTGGGCGGCGCCGCCGGCGACCGGGCCGCCTCGACGTCCGTACAGAATCCGGGGACCCGACGATGATCCGCTTTCGCTGCCCGCATTGCGATTCGGCGATGGAGGTCGACGAGGCCTACGCCGGCCGGCCCACGCGATGCCCCGTGTGCGGCACGGAGATGCGGATCCCGAAGGGCGAGGAGACCCGGATCGCCCAACCGCTGGAGCAGCCCTCGGGCTCGGGGGCCGTGCTCGTCCACGTCGGCGACGAGACGGTCGAGGTCGTCCCGCCGGTCGACACGATGGCCGTCCTGTCGGCGGTGCTGATGGGGGCGGCGGTAGCCGTCACGGTTGGGCTCGGACTCGCCCAGTTGACCCGCTTCCCGTGGACGATCGGGATGACGTTGGGGGCATGCGTGGCCCTGCTGGCGGCCTTGACGGGTCTGCCCGCGTTCCACGGCATCCGCCGCAGCAAGGGCCGCAAGCGCGGCAAGCTGCTGGCCCTGATCACGACCATCGGGGGGGCGGCGCTGTTCCTGGGGCTCGGGGCGGCGGCCGCCGCCGGATGGGTCATCAATCTCCGGCTCCAGCCCACGTGCGAAGAGAACCTCCGGAAGGTCAACGAAGCCCTCCGGGCCTACGCCAGGGACCACGACGGCGTCATCCTGCCGGCCGCCCTCGGGGACCTCGTCGAGGAGGGCCACCTCGACTCGCGAAACACGCTGATCTGCCCCGAGTCGGGCGTCTCCTACACGATGCACTTCGGGCGGATGGACGGGGTCCGGGTGCCGATCGACCTCGACGACCCGATCTTCGAGAAGGACCTGCTGATCGTCTCCGACGGCGCCCCCACGCAGGCCCACGAGGACGGTTTCACCCGGGCCCTGCTGCTCGACGGGACGATTCGGATGGTCCCCGTCCGGGAGTGGGAGCTTTTCCGGGCCGACCACTCCACCCGGAAGTGGGAGGCCATCTTCGAGACGCTCCGCAAACGCCAGGAGCGGACCACCGGCGCCGGCGGATGGGAGATCCGCGAGTGAACCCTCCGACCGATCCGTCCGGGTCGCCCAGGCCACCTGCCTCGAAGCCTCCCGCCTCGCCCGGCATGCGAGTCGCGGCGGTCATCCTGGTGGCGCTGCCGATCCTGGGCATCGCGGTGCACGTCTGGCTCCTGCTCGGCCCGGCCGAGCGGGTCGACGCCTATCTCCGGAGCCGCCTCGTCTGGGTCTCGGTCGGCCTGGCGTTCGCGAACCTGCTGGCGAGTTACTTCCACCGCCGGCACACGCGGATGCGCCTCAGCGTGGCCGCCCGTATCCTGTCGAACCTGTGGATCCTGTCGGCCCTGGTCCTCCTGTACCTGCGGCTGACCGGCCGCCTGGGCGGCTAGGATCGTTCCGCGTCGCTTGCCCCCTTGTCTTGCCGGTCCGGGCCCGGAACAATGGTCTGCCTATTTGAGGACGCTGTGACCGCACTGGACGCGAATGCATCCGAAGGTCTGGTGGTCGTATTCCAGGCCCGAAGCGAACTGGAGCGGACCCTCGCTGCCTTGGGCGGCCCGCCCGAGGGCGTTCGCGCCGTCGAGCCGCCCGAGACGGTCGCCGACGTCGCCGCACCGTACCTGGTGGTCTGCGATGCCGCACGAGGGGCGATCCACGAAGCCACGGCTCGCGGCAGTGCCCTGATCGCCGGCCAGGTCTGGTACCGCGAACCCCTGCCGAACGCCCTCGCCGATCTCGGCCCGGAACCGCTCGACGGCGAGGACGCCGTCGGACGCGTCGTCATCGCCCTGGTGGCCCCCTGCATCGCCGAAGAGGACGACCTGCGGCTGACGGCCCACGTCGAGAAGGACCTCGGGCCCGTCATGCCCTACCTGAACGCCGAACTCCGCGGCGGGACATACAGCCCGGCCGGGCCGACCTTCACCTTCATGAACGGGCCGCGCCTCGTCAACCTGTTCTCTCACCGGATCGTCATCGGGCGGCTCCGCGAGATGCAGGACGCCTGGCGGACGCTCAAATTCCTGAAGAACACAGTCAACGATATCTGGTCGCGGCGCGATTCGATCGAGCCGTGCCACGAGCGACGGGTCCGGATCAGCCCCCTGGAGCTCTTCCAGCGTCTCCCCGGGACCAACTGCCGGGCCTGCGGCGAGGCCACCTGTCTGGCATTCGCCGCGAAGGTCCTCGGCGGCGACCGGCGGCTCGACGCCTGCGTCCCGGTCTTCGGCGGCGAGTACGCTCATCTGCGTCCGGCCCTGGACGACCTCGCCACGGGCCTGGGCCTTTAACGTCCCGCCTTCGCTTCCGCAATCTTGCCCTCTGGCCCTTCCTGCGGAGGCTTCGGCCGGCGTCGGGACGGTTTTTCCCTTGCCTTGCGGCCCGCTTGCGTATGATAGGCCTTTCCGGAAGGAATGGATGAGGAGCATTGCGATGGCCAGGACGTCGCGACGAGGCTTCATGCAGCAGGTCGCCGCCGGGACGGCCGCCTCGGCCTTCGGGCCGGGTCTGCTGGCCGCCGCCCAGCGGGAAGGAGGTCGAGGAGTGTCTCCACCGAAGTCGCCCAACATCGTGTGGATCAGCGCCGAGGACATCAGCCCGACCGTCGGCTGCTACGGTGACGCCTATGCGACGACGCCGAACCTCGACCGGTTCGCCTCGCAAGGGGTGCGGTTCGAGTGGGCGTTCACGCATGCCCCGGTCTGCGCTCCGGCCCGGAGCGGGGTCATCACGGGCATGTACCCGACGACGATCGGGACGACGTGGATGCGGTGCCAGGGCGTGCCCCCGCCCGAGGCGAGGTGCTTCCCGGAGTACCTCCGGGTGGCCGGCTACTTCTGCACGAACAACCGGAAGACCGACTACCAGTTCGCCGCGCCCCCCTCTGCCTGGGACATCAACAGCAATGCCGGCCACTGGCGGAAGCGGCCCGACCCCGACCAGCCCTTCTTCTCGGTGTTCAACTTCGGCGTGACCCACGAGTCGAGCACGCGGCGGTGGCAAGCGGGCCAGCACCAGCACGACCCGACCGAGGCGCCCGTCCCGCCCTACTATCCCGACACGCCCATCGTCCGACAGAACATCGCCTGCTACTACGACCGCATCGGTCAGCTCGATACGCAGGTCCAGCGGGTCCTTGACGAGCTGGAGGCCGACGGCCTGGCCGACGACACGATCGTCTGGTTCTGGGGCGACCACGGGTGGGGCCTGACGCGAGGCAAGCGGTGGGTCTACGATTCGGGGGTCCGCGTGCCCCTGATGGTCCGCGTGCCGGAGAAGTACCGCGAGTGGGCGGGGGCCGGGAACGCGGCGTCGGTGGCCCCGGGGGCGGTGGAGGAGGACTTCGCCCGGTTTATCGACTTCGCCCCGACCGTGCTGAGCCTGGCCGGCGTCCCGGTCCCGGAACACATGCAGGGGCGGGCCTTCCTCGGCCCCCAGAAAGGGACGCCCCCCGAGTACGTCTTTTCGGCCCGCGATCGGATGGACGAGACGATCGACCGCATCCGGTCGATGCGAGATAAGCAGTACAAATACATCCGCAACTTCATGCCTTACCTGTCGCGCGGCCAGCACATCAACTACATGGACCAGACGCCGATCCTCCAGGAGATGCGTCGGCTCCACGCCGAGGGCAAGCTCCCCCCCGGGCCGCAGATGCAGTTCCTCCGTCCCGAGAAACCCGCCCACGAGCTCTACGACCTCACCCGCGACCCCCACGAGATCAACAACCTGGCCGACGACCCCAAGTACGCCGACGTCGTCGAGCGGATGGGCCGGGCCCTCGTCGAGCAGCTCAAGGCAATCGGCGACGTCGGCCTGCTGCCCGAGTGCGAGTTCGACGCCATCAAGGGCGACGGCCGGACCGCCGCACCGGGCTTCACCGTCAAGTCGGGCGGCCGGGAGGGCCGGGCGGCGACCGTCGCCCTCTCGTGCACCACGCCGGGCGCCTCGATCGTGTATGAGAAGGCCGGCCCGAGGAAGGCCGGCGGCGAAGGCGGCCGGTCGATGCTCTACGCCGAGCCGGTCGAGGTGAGGTCCGACGAGATGCTCCGGGCCCGGGCCTGCCGCCTCGGCTACGCCAACAGCCCCGTCGCGACCTACCGGCCGGGCGAGGAGCCGACCCCCCCCGAGCCGACCGAGGACAAGGGCCCGTACTGGCGCGAGCGGCTGAACCGGCAGGGAGTCATCGAGGCGGTGCTCGCCCTCAAGGCCTACGACGGCCGGTGGGCCGAGGGCGTCCCGACGTACCTGGAGGCCCTCTCCAGCCCCCACGGGCCGGTCCGGTACTGGGCGGTCGTGGGCCTGCATCAGTCGTCGCCGGACGGGCCGCCCGAGGGACGGATCAAGTCGGCCGTCGAACGGCTTCTCGACGACCCGGCCCCGTCGGTGCCGGTGGCGGCCGCCGAGGCGCTCGTCGACTGGGGCGAGCCCCAGAGGGGCCTGGCCAGGCTGGCCGACGCGCTGGCGGCGGACCTGGAGAAGACGCGGCTGCTGGCGGCCTGGTCGCTGGATGCGCTGGGCGAGAAGGCGCGGCCCATCCTCGACCGGATGCAGGAGGCCCTCAAAGAGCAACCCCGCTACCCGGGCGCGGTCCTGAAGCGCGTCGTCGAAAAGCTCCGGCAGGCGTGAAACCGACGGCGGCGGCGATTCGACCTACCCATCCGCCGCGTGCCAGCGGTCCATGTGGGCCGCGTGCGTCGCGAGGTACGCGTCCGGCGTGTAGAACCGGTCGTAGAACCCCAGGTCGAGGTGGTGGGCCTGAAGGTACATCATGGCGAACATCGAGGGCACCGTACCGGTGAATTTGGCCAACGTATCGAGGACGTACTGGGCCCGGAGCGCCACGCACACGCGGGACCGCTCGTCGTGGACCTGGGGCGCCGAGCGGACCGTGCGGCTGTCTTTCCACGGACCGGGCGTGTCCGGATGGAACGGCCCGTCCGGGCCGAATTTCGGCTCGCACACGGCCTCCACGGCCGGTCGTATGTCCCCGTAGTGGGGCGGACAGAAGCCCTCCATCACGCCCTCCAGGCCCGTCGGGTTGGGGTACGGCCACCGGTCGTCCTCGCCACAGCGGGGCCCCAGGCCGGACACGTCCGGCTCGCCGCTCGCGCCCAGGATGGCGAACGGATCGATGCCGTTGAACATCCATCCGCCGAGACCCATCGCCTGGAGCATCAGCGCGCCGGCGTAACAGCTCGCTGTCAGCTCGGCGGTCACCTCCGCCAGCGAGAGTTGCTCGCCGAACGTGATGGGCCAGACGTTCTTCCCGTCCACCCGGTCGGCGAACCGCTCGATGCCCGGCACGGCCCGACCGCGGATGTCGTCGTAGAGCACGTACCCGTTCTGGAGCATGTAGCACAGGTTGAGTATGCCGTGTTGGGCGAGGTGGGCCACCGGAATCATCAGGAGCGTTCCGGGGTGATTAACGACCCACGTGTTGTGGGCTTCGACAGGCGGCCGCCGCGGTCGGCCGTCCTGGACCTTTCGGACGTGCTTCCTCAGCTCGTCAAGCACTTGCTGCTCGAAGTCGAGGGAACCGTCTTCGTCGCGCTCGGCGAAGGCCGGGGCGGAGCCAGAAGGTGGGAAGATCGTCTCACTGGCGCCGGCCGCCCTTCAGGAGTTCCGGCCGGGGAATGACGCCGGTCCGCCTGGCGTAGTCGGTGTACATGGCGGCCAGCTTCTCGGCCTGCGGCCGGTTCGCTTCGGCCAGGTCGTGCGTCTCGGTCCGGTCCGCGGCCATGTCGTACAGCTCCCACGGACCGAGGTCCTCCACCGGGTCGCGCCAGGAGCCGCGGTACCGGCTGACGAGCTTCCACCGGCCGTCGCGGACGGCCCGGTTGCCCTCGTGCTCGAAGAAGATAGGCCGCTCGCGCCGGGGCGTCTTCGCGTCGAACGCGGGCGCCAGGCCCTCGCCCTCCATCGGCTGGATCGGCCTTCCACCGAACTCCTCCGGGTACGCCGCGCCTGCCACGTCGACGCACGTCGCCATGATGTCGATGACGTGACAGGGCGCGTGGCAAAGGCCGCCGGGGGCGATCCGCCGCGGCCAGCGGGCCAGCAGCGGCGTCGCGATCCCGCCCTCGTGCGTCCAGTGTTTGAACAGGCGGAACGGCGAGTTCGACGCGTTCGCCCACGCCGGCCCGTAGCTCTGGTACGTGTCGGCGGGCCCCGGCATGATGTCCGGGCGGTTGCCGAACCGGACGGGCCGGCCGTCGCGCGTCGTCGGCCACTCGCGGTCCTTCTGCCCTTCGCCGAGCTGCTCGTGGCAGCCGCCGTTGTCCGAGAGGAAGAGGACGAGCGTGTCGGCGGCGATGCCGCGGCGCTCGAGGGCCGCCAGGACCCTCCCGACCCCCTGGTCCATGCGGTCGACCTGGGCGGCGTAGACCTCCATCCGCCGCTGCTCCCACGCCTTGTGCGGCACCTCGGCCCAGTCGTCGGCCCGCCCGTCCCGCGGCGAAAGCGGCCACCTCGCTTCCAGGATGCCGCGGCCCTTGAGGTTCTCGAACCGGGCTTCGCGAAGCGGGTCCCAGCCGCCGGCGTACCGGCCCTCGTACTTCGCCACCGTCTCGGCCGGCGCGTGCAGCGGCCAGTGCGGCGCCGTGTACGCCACGTACAGGAAGAATGGCGCCTCCGTGGCCGCGGCGCCTTCGATCATGCGGACGGCGTGGTCCGAGACGGCGTCGGTGTAGTAGTAATCCTCGAAGTCCGGCTCGATGATCCTGCGGTCGCGAAAGAGCGGCTTCGGATTGAAGTAGCTCCCCGCCCCGGCGGGCGTGCCGTACCACTCGTCGAAGCCGCGGTCCACGGGCAGCGGCCGGGTCGGATCGTCGAGCGTCCAGTCGCTCGTAGCGTTTCGCGAGAAGACCCCGCCGACGTGCCACTTGCCCGACATGAGCGTCCGGTAGCCGGCCCCGCGGAGGACCTCGGCCATGGTGACGCAGTCGTCGCGCAGGTAGCCCTGGTAGGGGCGATGGCCGAGGTCGCCCACCATGTCGCCGACGCCCGCCTGGTGGGGGTAGAGGCCCGTCAGGAGCGACGCCCGGGTGGGGCAGCACCGGGCGCAGTTGTAGGCCTGGGTGAACGCTAGCCCCTGACTCGCCAGGCCGTCCAGGCTGGGCGTCTCGATTTCCGACCCGAAGCAGCCGATGTCGGCGTACCCCATGTCGTCGACGAGGATGAGGACGATGTTCGGCCGCGTGGGGTGCGGCGCGGCGGCGTCCGATGCAGACGCACGGGACGGGTCCTCAGGCGGCATAGGCGTCTTTCTCCTTCCAGGTTCGGGGTCGGCTGTCCGGTCCAGCCTAGCGGCGGGCGGGAGAAGTGCAACCAAATGCCGCGGCACGCCGGCAGGGCGGGCTGTCAGGGCCGAACCGTCAGGACATACGCCGCGCCGCGGTCCGTGGCGAACTCGGTCACACCGTCGGCCACCGGCTCCGCGGTGACGGGACGCCCGCCGGAGGTCACCATGAGCGGCGCGACACAGCGGACTCGGCAAGGCCCTCCGAGAGACGAGCGGATCGTCGCTTCCGCCAATGCCCCCTCGGCCCAAGCGAGGCCGACCTCGAAGCCGCCCCGGGCCCGCAGGCCCGTGATCCGGCCCGTCGGCCAGGCCGCCGGCAGGGCGGGCAGGAGGTGCAGCTCACCCAGGTGGCTCTGAAGGAGCATCTCGGCGACCCCCGCGGTGCCGCCGAAGTTGCCGTCGATCTGGAACGGGGGGTGGGCGCAGAAGAGGTTCGGGTAGGTGTTCCCGGCGAGGGCCTCCAGGAGGAGCTTGTGGGCGTGGTCGCCGTCGAGGAGCCTGGCCCAGAGGTTCACCTTCCACGCCTTGCTCCAGCCGGTGCCGCCGTCGCCGCGGAACTGGAGCGACTTCTTCGCCGCGGCAGCCAGCTTCGGCGTCGTCAGGGGATGGATCTCGGCCCCCGGATGCAGCCCCCACAGGTGGGAGACGTGGCGATGGCGGTTCTTCGGGTCGTCCCTGTCCTCGAGCCACTCCTGGAGCTGGCCGTGGCGGCCGATCCGGTTCGGCGCGATGCGAGGCCGCATCCGCCGGAGCGTCTCGCGGAACGCCTCGTCCGTGCCGAGGACCTCGCTCGCCTCGATGCAGGCGCCGAACAGGCTCCGGATGATCTGGTGGTCCATGGTCGGGCCGGCGACGAGGCCGCCGATCTCCGGCGAGTTCGACGGCGTGCTGATGAGCCACCGCTCGTCGCTCCGCGGGTCCTCAACGAGGAACTCCGTGAAGAAGGCCGCCGACTCCTTCATCACCGGCCAAGCCCGCCGGCCGAGGAACTCGCGGTCGCCGCTGAACCGGTAGTGCTCCCACAGGTGGTGGGCGAGCCACGCCCCGCCGGTCACCCAGATGCCGTGGTTCGACGCGTTGATGGGGGCCGTCCCCCGCCAGAGGTCCGTGTTGTGATGCAGGACCCACCCGCCGCAGTCGTAGTGGACGCGGGCGGTCCTGCGGCCGGTCTCGGCGCAGTCCTCGAGCATGTCGAACAGGGGCCAGTGGCACTCGGCCAGGTTCGTCACCTCGGCGGGCCAGTAGTTCATCTCGGTATTGATATTCACCGTATACTTGCTGCCCCAGGGGGGCTTGAGACGATCGTTCCACAGGCCCTGGAGGTTGGCCGGCTGGGAGCCCGGACGGCTGGAAGCGATCAGCAGGTACCGGCCGAACTGGAAGTAGAGGGCGGCCAGGGACGGGTCGGCCTCGTCCCGGTCGAGGGCTGCGAGGCGCTCGTCGGTCGGACGGTCGGCCGCCGGCGTGCGCCCCAGGGCCAGCGTCACGCGGCGGAACAGACGCCGGTGCTCTGCCAGGTGGGCCGCGCGCAGCGCTTCGTGGGGCTTCCCCGCGACGCCACCGAGCGTCCGCTCACAGGCCGCCGCCGGGTCGCCGCTCACGTCGTCGTAGCGCTTGTAGCTGGTGGCGGCGGCCAGGAGAAGCGTCGCGGCGTCGGCGCCCGTCACCTGGGCGCCTGCGTCGGCGACCTTGACCGCGCCGCCGTCTGTCCGCACGAGCAGCCGGGCCTCATAGGCAAGGCAGTTGTCAGTCTTCCCGGAGGGATGCCCCCCTGAGACGAGCCGCCCGCGAAGCGCGAGCACGTCGTCCCCCACGGCAGCCGTCTCCGCCCCGGGCTGGGGGCTCGCCAGACGAGCCCGGAACGTCAGGCCGCCCGGCCGGTCGCACGTCAGCCTCACGACGAGCACCTGGTCGGCGGGGCTCGCAAGGACCTCGCGCCTGTACACCGCGCCGCCGCACCGGTACGCAACTCGGGCGACGGCCGCGTCGAGGTCCAGCTCCCGCCGGTAGCGCTCGACCTCCTCGTGCCCCTCGAAATCCAGGTGCAGGTCGCCGAAGGGCTGGTACATCTCCTGCCGGAGGGGCACGCTCATGAATTCACGGCCCGCTAGGCGTTGGGCCTCCCTCTGCTTGCCCCCGAAGAGGAGCCGCCGGATCTCGGGCAGGTGCTCGGCCGCCCCCGCGTGCGTGTAGTCCCGGGGGATGCCCGTCCAGAGCGTGTCCTCGTTGAACTGGATGCGTTCGGCCGCCGGCGAGCCGAAGACCATCGCCCCGAGCCGGCCGTTGCCGACCGGCAGGGCCTCGGTCCACTTGCCGGCGGGCTCGTCGTACCAGAGGACGAGGTCGCCCCCGCCGGCTTCCGCGGCGGCCGCGGCGCGCCCGCTGAAGGCCAAGAGGGCAACTGCCGCGAGCGACGCCAGTCCGACTGGCACCTGCCCGTTGGTCAGGACTGAGTTCATGAGTGTTCGCTCCTGTTGGCCGGGGCACGGCCCTTCGGCCACGCTCCCTTTGGGTCCGGGCCTCCCTTCGGGTCCGAGCCTCAGGGGCGAGGACACGGCCGCCCTGAGGCCCTCGAAGGGCGGCGTTCATGACCGCCGACCGGCCGGCGTCGGTCAGCGGACCTGCGGGGCATCCGGTCGGCGCTGGCGGTCTTCACGGGCCTGCTCGGCGGCCCATTCGACCATCGGCCGGGCAGCTTTCTCCCAGGCCTGCTTCTCGCCCGCCGCGTCGGCCCCGAACCGGTTGACGAGTTGGGAGTCGCGCGGCAGGTTGATGTCCTTCAGGCGTACGCGCGGGTCCTTGCCGTAGAGGCCGCCGGTTTCGGATGTCGGCAGGCGGGGCCGGCTCTTGCCCGGCGCATCGGTCGCACACCAGAGGTTCGAGGCGAAGCGGAACGTCTTCGGCCGCGTGTTCGGGCCGACGTTGACGTGGGTCCGCACCTCGTCCGTCCGCCAGAGAACCAGATTGCCGGCGAAGGTGCACTCGCCGCACGAGACGTAGCGCGGCAGGGGCTTCTCCTGGAGGATCCGCATGATCCATTTCTTCGGCCGGAGGACCGTGTTGTAGAGGACCTGCGAGTCGACGGTCGTGACGAAAGCGATCGGCGCTTCGGAGCCGACGAACGTGTTGCCCAGGACGACGACCCGCCGGGCCTCGTAGGCCGCGCCCTGGGGGCGGAAAAACGCCTCACCGGTCGAGCCGCCGATGTTGACCGCCCGGCGGCCGACGTGGCGGAAGGTGCAGCCGCGGACGACGACCTCGCTCGAGCCGCCTTTCGCCTGGACGCCGGTGGCGGCCCGGAAGTCCTCGTCCTCGAATGTGCAGCCGACGATCAGAACGCGATGGCAGCCGACCATGTCGATCGCGCTGCCGCCCGAACCCCACCGCTTCACGGTGCAGTTCTCGACGAGCAGGTCGTCGACGCCCGAGAGCTTGATGCCGTCGAGGTTGCCCTTCGGCCCGACGTCCTCGACGAGCAGCTCGCGAAGGACGACGTGGTTGGCTGGCGTGTCGAATGAACCGCCGTCGTCGATGTTGAGGCCGTTCGAGCGCGACCCGCGGAAGATGAGGTCCTCCAGGACCACGTACGCCGGGTCGGAGAGCTGGACCTGGCCGGTGAAGACGGCGGGGCGGTCCTTCTCGGCGCTGCGGATGACGATAGGTGCGGCGGCGTTGCCCTTGAGGTCCGCGTGGTGGAGACCCCCGCCGTAGGTGCCTGGGGCCAGTTCGATGATGGTGCCGGGCGAGGCCCGGCGAAGGGCTGCGTTAAGCTCGGCCACGTCGCTGACGCGGACGACACGTGCGGGCACGCCCGCTGCCGCCGGCACCGCCATCCCGGCGACCACCGGCGCCGGCGCGAAGCAAGTCAGCGCCAGAACCGATAGACCGCTTATCCCTTGCACCATCGGCTTGGCTGTCATGGCGGTCACCCTTTTTGCGCGTGGCCGGCGGGTTTCCCGCAGCACCTCTTGTACTTCCTGCCGCTCCCGCAGGGGCACGGATCGTTACGGCCGACCTTCGCCTCCGCACGCCCGAACGGCTCGGCGCCAGCCGGCTCCGGCTCAAAGCCGAGGTCCGGACCCCGGTCGAAGGCGTCCCCGTCGTCCGGGAACCCTCCGTCCAGAGCCACATCGATGTCCTCGTCCCACTCGGCCCACCATCGGCGGATCGACTCCCATGACCCGCCCAGCCACTCCCTGACGGGCCGGTCCCACAGCTCGGACGCGAACGTCGGTTCGGCCGTCCCGTCCAGAACGGCCAGCGCCTCTTGGAGGTCGCCGAGGCTGACGCTGTCGGCGATGCTCCGCGGCGTCCTTCCGGCGAGGGACTCCAGCAGGGGCCTCGCCGCCTCGTGCCTCAGGGCCCGCACCGCCCAGCAAGCGGGCACCGCTTCTATGGGCTGCAACCGGCCGACCAGCGCCCGGCGCAAGGCCTCGCAGGCCAGCCGGCCGGCCCGGTCCCGCACCCCTGCGTCCTGGATGTCGGCGGCCAGCCGGGCCATGCTCCACAGGTAACCCCATCCTCCCTCGGCATCCTCCATCTCGTCCTCGATTGCGTCGAGGACCGGCGGCAGGATGGTCGGGCCGAGCGTCCCGGCGGTCGCCTCGAGCGCCTCGCAGAGCAGGTCGTCGTCGTCCTCGGAGGCGGTGACAAGTTCCTCGACGAGGAACTGACCGATGCGCCGCCTCGAACCGTCGTCCAGCTGCGGGGCCGCCAGGGCGACGATCCCCAGAACATAGAGATACTCGTAGACCTCTTCGTCATGCGACCGCTCCAGGCCCTCCTCGTAGAGCCGCGCCATCGTGTCCCACAGGCCCGGGGCGGCGGCCAGAGCGGCGGCCAGACGTTCCATCGCCTCCCACGGGACCTGGTCGGTCTGCCGCAAGGCGGTCCACGGCAGGGCCGGAGCGGGACTCTCGGACATGGCATTCCTCCGCAAATGCTCGTCGCCGGGCGGCATGATAACAGGTTTAACCCAGGAGGCAAAATCGCTATCCTTGCAGCCGGCAAGACGCCTCACGGCCCCAGGCCGGGCGTGGGAAGCTTCGGGCGCCGCTCGAACGGTTCCTTTTCGCAGAAGGAGATGCCCATGAATCGCCGCGGCTTTCTTCGAACTGCCGCTGCCGGCGCTGCCGCAGCGACCCCTCTTGCCGCGCTTCTCCCCGGCCGGGCCCGCGGGGCCGACGCCTCCGCCGTTCGGCCCAACGTCGTCTACTTCATGACCGACGACCAGCGATGGGACGGCCTTTCGGTCATGGGCAACCCCGTCGTCGAGACGCCCAACATGGACCGCCTCGGCCGCGAGGGGGCCCTGTTTGAGAACATGTTCGTCACGAACTCCCTCTGCGCCCCCAGCCGGGCCTGCTTCCTGACGGGCAAGTACTCCCACATCCACGGCGTCCGCACCAACCGCTCCGGGTGGACCGGCCAGCCCGTCTTCGTCGATCACCTCCGCCGCGCCGGCTACCACACCTGCCTGATCGGGAAGGTCCACCAGGGGGCGAACGTTCTCCAGGACAAGTTCGACCTCTGGCTCGGTTTCGGCGGGCAGGGCCGGTACAACGACCCGAAGCTCCGCGACTTCGACGGCACCGACAGGACCCGCCAGGGGCACATGACCGAGCTTCTCGGCGACCGGGCCGTCGCCTACCTCACAGACCATCGCAAAGACCCGTTCTGCCTGCTGGTCTGGTTCAAGTCGCCGCACCGTGCGTGGGAGCCCATGGAGAAGTACGAGAAGGCGTACGCCGACCGGCCGATCCCCAAGCCGCCGACGTTCGACACCGACTACCGGGGCAAACCGAGCGCGATCCGGCATACGGAGATGCAGGTCGAAATCGCCAAGGGCGGGCACACGTTCGAGGAGTGGATGCGGGACTATTACGCCACGATCGCCGGCGTCGACGAGCAGGTCGGCCGGGTGCTGGCGACGCTCGACCGGCTGGGACTGGCGGAGGACACGGTCGTCGCCTTCACAGGCGACAACGGCTTCTTTCTGGGCGAGCACCACTTCTTCGACAAGCGGCTCATGTACGAGCCGTCGATCCGGGTCCCCATGCTCGTCCGGTGGCCGCGGCGCATCAAGGCCGGGACGCGCGTGAAGCCGATGTGCCTGAACGTCGATCTCGCGCCGACGCTCCTGGACGTGGCGGGATGCGAGGTGCCGGCCGAGATGCAGGGGACGAGCTGGCGGCCGCTGCTCGAAGGCCGCAGCGTGCCCTGGCGCGAGAGCTGGTACTACGAGTACTACGAATACCCGGCGGTCCACATGGTCCGGCCGAACCGGGGCGTCCGGACCGAACGGTGGAAGTACATCGAGTGGCCCGAGTTCCACGGCAAGGCCCGCGGCAAGGAACTTGACTGGCCCGCCGAATACGAGCTCTACGACCTCCAGGCCGACCCCCACGAGGTAAGCAACCTCTACGGCGAGGCGAATCACGCGGCGAAGGTGGCCGAGCTTCGGGCCGAGATGACGCGCCTGCGGCGCGAGCTTCGTGACCCCGACCTGGAGACGTAAGGCCGTCACGGACTCGGAGCACTGGGCCCAAAGGAGGCTTGCATGGACCGCCGACGCTTCTTGCGCACGGCCGCCGGCGCCGCCGCACTGGCCGGCCAGGCCGGCATGCCGCTCCTGGGCCTCGCCGGCCGGTCCCTCGGGGCCGAGGGGGCGCGAAGCCCCAACGTCGTCCTCATCATGGCCGACGACTTCGGCTACGAATGCGTCGGCGCCAACGGCGGGACGTCCTACGAGACGCCCAATCTCGACCGCCTGGCAGCCGGGGGCCTGCGGTTCGAGCACGCCTACTGCGCGCCGCTGTGCAGCCCGACGCGGGTGCTCCTCATGACCGGCCGGTACGGTTTCCGCAACTACAAGGGCTGGGGCGTCTTCGACCCGGACGAGGTCACCTTCGGCCACCTCATGCGGCAGGCCGGCTACGCGACCTGCGTTTCGGGAAAATGGCAGCTCTGCCGCTTCGACCGTGCCGAGAACGCCGACCACCCCGGCCGGGCCGGCTTCGGCCGCCACTGCGTCTGGACCTGGCACTACAAGGACCAGCGGCCCCCGGCCAAGCCCTCCCGATACTGGGACCCGTGGATCTGGGAGGACGGCCGCCTGCGGGCCGAGGAGTACAAGGGCCGTTTCGGCCCGGACATCCACTGCGACTACGTCGCCAACTTCATCCGGGGGAACCGCGACCGGCCGTTCTTCGTCTACTATTCGCCGAACCTGGTGCACTCGCCGTTCGTCGAGACGCCCGACTCGCGGAAGGCCACTCTTCGAGGGCCCCAGGGCGGCACGCCCGCCGGGAAGAAACGCAGCATGGGCGGCAATCAGGAGAACTTTGCCGCCATGGTCGCCTACCTCGACAAGTGCGTCGGCCGGGTCGTCGAGACGCTCGATCAGCTCGGACTCCGCGAGAATACCCTGATTCTCTTTACCGGCGACAACGGCACGCCGCGCGGCATAAAGTCGAGGATGAACGGCCGCGTCATCCCCGGCGGCAAGGGCTCGATGACCGACGGCGGCACCCACGTGCCCCTGATCGCCAACTGGAAGGGGACCACCCCCGCCGGGAGGGTCTCGACGGACCTGGTGGACTTCAGCGACGTCTTCCCGACGCTGGCGGATCTGAGCGTGTCGGCGCTTCCGTCGGATCGCATCATCGACGGGCGGAGCTTCCTCCCGCAACTTCGCGGCAAGCCCGGCCGCCCGCGCGGGTGGGCCTACATCCATCACGGCGGGGCGAACGTCGCCGGCAAGCTCCGGGCCGTCCGCGATCGGCGATGGAAACTCTACGGCGACGGGCGGCTGTTCGACGTCTCCGCCGACCCCTTCGAGAAAAGCCCCGTCGGGCCCGGCGAGGGCGGCGCCGAAGCGAGGGCCGTCCGGGCCCGGTTCGAGAAGGTGCTGGCCTCCCTCAAGGCATAAGGACGCATCGTGCGGCTCTCCGGGTGGGTCATCACGGCCTTCGTTCTGCTCCCGTGGGTCTCGGTCTGCTCCGCCGGCATCGGCAGGCCGTGGCCGCGGCACACGGTCGACGACGCCTCTCGCGGGGCCGACGGCGTCCGACTGGCCGACGCGAACGGCGACGGGCTCCCCGACGTCGTCACCGGCTGGGAGGAAGGGGGCGTCACACGCGTCTGCCTGGACCCCGGCCCGGCAAGAGCGAAGAGCAAGTGGCCCGCGGTCACGGTAGGCCGGACGCCCAGCGTCGAGGACGCCGTCTTCGTCGACCTCGACGCCGACGGCGCCGTCGACGTCGTCACCTCGTGCGAAGGCCGGACGCGGGCGATGTTCGTGCACTGGGCGCCGCATTCCCGAGAACGCTACCTGGATCCGACGGCGTGGCGTACCGAGCCGCTGCCCGCCTCCGAGGGCCGCATGGCGTGGATGTTCTGCCTCCCGATGCAGGTCGACGGCAGGCGAGGGATCGACCTCGTCGCCGCGGGCAAGGGTCGTGGGGCCGCCGTCGGATGGTTCGAATCGCCCGAGGACCCGCGCGACCTGGGCGCCTGGACGTGGCACCCCCTGTGCCCGGCCGGGTGGACCATGTCCCTCATGGCCGCCGACATGGACGCCGACGGCGATGCGGACGTCGTCGTCACCGACCGAAAGGGCGAGCGGAGCGGTTGCTACTGGCTCCAGCGGCCAAACGCGCCCGACGCCCTCGCGAAGCCCTGGCGGCGGCACAAGATCGGCGGGGGCGGCGAGGAGTGCATGTTTGCGTGCCTCGCGGACCTGGACCACGACGGCCTGACCGACGTCCTCGTCGCGACGAAGCCGCGGACGATCGTCGTCTGCCGACGAATGGACGAGAGCGGCCGGGCATGGGAGCATCGCCCGATCCGGCTGCCCGAATCGGCCGGCACTGCCAAGGCCGTGGCCGTCGGCGACCTCGACGGCAAGGGGGGCCCCGAGATTGTCTTCACCTGCGAAGGTGCGAGCGACGGGCGGTACGGCTGCATGTACTTGGCGGTCCCGGAGACGGCGCCGGGGCGGGTCGCCCGGGACATCTCGGGCCCGGAGGGCACGAAGTTCGACCTGGTGGAGTTGCTCGACCTGGACGGAGACGGCGACCTGGACGTCCTGACGTGCGCCGAACAGCCGAACCTGGGCGTCTTCTGGTACGAGAACCCGATGGGTTCGCCGAGGGCGAAGCCCGAGGCGAGTAACTCCATCGAGCCGCATGCGGAAGTACGCGGGGACACGCCGCCGCGAACCGCCCTGCCCGGCGCATCTACGCCGGCCGGGCCGCCTGCCAACCGGTCTGTAGCATCCGCTCCAACCTCTCCACGACCTCCCGATTCTCCGGCCGTTCCGCCACGTTGACGTTCTCGCCCGGATCGGTCGCGTGGTCGTAGAGCATCCGGGCGGCGGACCGGTCGCCCTCGGGGGGCCACCGCGTGTACCGGTACCGGTCGGTGCGGATCGAGTCGCCGCCCCGGTAGCGGCTGAGGGCCGCGCCCTTCCACGGCCGGTCGGGGCTGGCAAGGAGCGGCGCCGCGCTCGTCCCCTCCAGGTGCTCCGGCCGTGCGAGGCCCGCCAGCTCGCACAGCGTCGGGTAGATGTCGACGAACTCGACGAGGGCCCGGGTCCGCCGGCCGCCTGGCACGCCCGGCGCGGAGACGAGCAGCGGGGCGTGCAGGCTCGTCTCGAAGTTCGAGTGCTTGCACCACAGGCCGTGCTCGCCGAGCTGCCAGCCGTGGTCGCCCCACAGGGCGACGACCGTGCGGTCCCGGATGCCGAGCCGCCCGAGCGCCGCGAGCAGTCGGCCGACCTGGGCGTCGGCATAGCTGGTGCAGGCGTAATAGCCGTGGACGAGCGTTCGGGCCTGGTCGTCCGGGAGCGGCCCTTTGGGGGGGATGCCGACGTAGGCCCGCAGCTCGCCCCAGTTGTGCAGGGCCCGATCGGGGCAGCCCTTCGGGCGGAACGGGTTGTCCGCCAGGTCGATCTCGTCCCGGCGGTACTTGTCCCAGTACCGCTTCGGGGCGTTGAACGGCAGGTGGGGCTTGTGGAACCCGACGGCCAGGAAGAACGGCTCGTCGGTGGAGGCGAAGCGCTCGAGGTCGGCGACGGCCCGGTCGGCGAGCCGCCCGTCGGGGTAGGCGCTGTCTGCGGCGTCGGCGGCCTCGGTGGGCGGCCCGCAGCCCGGGCGGCGGCGGTTCTCGGCCGCGAGCGTGCGGTTCGCTTCCAGCAGGTACCCCCGGCCGCCCCAGGCGCCCTGCGGTCCCCAGGGCCCATTGGTCCAGCTCCGCCCGGCCGTGTCGCGGCGATGGTGGAAGACCTTCCCCCGCGAGACCGTCACGTAGCCGTGCCGCCGGAAATGCTCGGGCAGCGTCACGGCGTCCGGGGCGTCCTTCTCGGCCCACGTGTGATAGGTCAGGAACCGCTCGGGAGTCGGCCGGATGCCCGTCAGCAGGCTGGCCCGCGACGCGCCGCAGACGGGCACCTGGCAGTAGGCCCGCTCGAAGAGGACCCCCTCGGCGGCCAGCCGGTCGATGTTCGGCGAGAGCATGTGCCGGTGCCCGTAGCAGGCGAGCTGGGGCCGGAGGTCGTCGACCGCGATGAAGAGGACGTTCAGGCGGTCTTGAGAGGGGGCGCCTGCGGCCCGGCCGGCCAACAGGTGCGGCACAAGGGCTGAGGCGGCGGCGCCGCGGCCCGTCGCCCGCAGGAAGTCGCGTCGTTTCATGGCCGCTCCGCCTCCTTGCGCCCGTCCGCCGGGCCGTAGAGCTCGATCTCCCAGATGCGGGCGACCCCGCCCGGGGAGGCCGTCACCACGAGGCGGGCCCGCCGGGTCGTCACGGGCTCGACCCGGGCCGTCCAGTGGACCTGGGCGTTCGCCTCGGCCGAAGCGCCCGGCACGGGCCGCCAGTCGCCCCCGTCGTGGTACTCGAGGCGGAAGTCGCGGATCGCGTCGCTTACGCCGCCGCCCTTGCGGTAGCCGCTGACGACTCGTGCGGCCGCGATCGTCCTGGGCTCGTCCCATGCCAGCTCGACCGTGGCGGGCAGGCCGCGGGCGCTGAGCCACCGCCGGCGATTGTCGCTCGGGTCGGCCCGGCCGTCATTCAGGTTGGCCGCCGGGTAGCGGGCCGCATCGTAGTGGCCCGAGACGGCGATGTTCGCGCCTCGGGCGACGTTCTTCCCGGCTTCCTCCAGCCAGCCGGGCGGATCGAGGCGAATCGGCCCCGCCGCCCCCGCCGCTTCGGCGTCCGTCGGGCGCGGCGGCCGGCCCAGCCGACCGCTCCCCAGGATCTCCTTCAGCTCCGCCAGGTGCTCGCGAGACACCCCGCGCGGCGTCGTGCCGTGCCGCTTGCAAAGATACGCGGCTACGCCGGTGGCGACGCCGAGCTGGCCGCAGGTGTTCATGACGCGGGTCGAGCCGAGGGCGACGTGGGTCGCGCTGATGTCGCGGCCGGCCATCATCAGGTTCTCGACGTTCCGCGAGTAGAGGCACCGGAACGGGATCGGGTAGGGCTCGACGCGCTGCTGGTCGGCGTAGGAGCGGAACGGCAGCCCTTTGCGCGGGTAGTGCAGGTCGATCGACCAGCTCCCGGTGGCGACGGCGTCGGGGAACTGGCGAGCCCGCTTGATATCGTTCTCCGTCAGGACGTAGTCGCCCAGGAGTCGGCGGGACTCCCGCTTGCCCGCCACGTAGGCCACCCACACGAGCTCCAGGTTGGCGTACTTCTCGGGGAACTTCCGCTTCGTCGTGGCGAACGTGCCGTAGATCGCCCGCAGCAGGTGGTCGCGGATCGCCTCGGCGTCGGCGATCGTGTCCTGGTGGAACCCGTACTCCCAGGTCCAGTCGCCGCCCGTGCCGGTATGGTCCTTCGAGACGGCCGTGGCCCACGGCACGTCGGGGAAGGTCACCGGTGCGTCGGCCGTGCGGGTGCCCCAGCGGACACTCGTCCCGAGGGTCATGCGGTCGGCCGTCTCGGGAGCGGTCGGCTCGCCGTGCTCGGACCGGGCCTCGCGTCCCATGCGAAAGTCCGCCCCGGCCCAGTAGCCGATCGAGCCGTCGCCCGTGCAATCAATGAACACCGCCGCGCGAAACCGCAGCTCGCGGCCCGTGTAGATCTGCCGCGCATCGGCGTATTCGATGCGGTCGCCCGACGTCCCGACGCGGAAGGCGTGCCACCCGAGGAACTGGGTGATGTTCGGCTCGGCGTCGACAACGGCCTGTCGCCGGTCGGACGCCTTGCGGGCCGGGTGCGGCACGATGCCCATGTCCTGGCTGTACCGGCCGTTGATCTCCTCGACAACGGGCCCACTCCGGCCGCCCGTGTGGACGCGGACCTCGACGCTGTTGTTGCCGCCGAGGACGGGCCGGTCCTGGACGAGGGCGACGCGGCACCCGAGGCGGGCCGCCGCGACGGCGGCCGAGCACCCCGCGATGCCCCCGCCCACGACGACGACGTCGAACGCCTCGTCATTCGCGTTCGGCCCCGTCGGCCGGGCATCGGGCGGCACCTCCGGCAGCCCCAGGATCCGCCGCCGCCAGGCGTCCATCTCCTCGCCGGGCCCCTGCGGCGGGCGGGCATCCGGATCGAGCGTCAGGTAGATGCAGTCGCACCGGCCGTCGAACCCCGCCAGGTCCTCCAGCTCCAAGCGGATTGTCGTCGTGTAGGCCTTGTAGGCGCCGATCCGCCGCCAGTGCCACTTCCCGCCGCCCTTAGTGCCGAGGACGTCTTTATATTCCCCGCCGCCGACGTGGACGCGGAACCGGCCCGGGCTCCACCGCTCGCCGGGCACCCAGTCCTTCGTCCGGACCCAGATCCAGTAGCCGCCCGTCCGGGGCACCTCGACCTCGGTGACCGCGTTGGCGACGGGCTGGCCCAGGCCGTGGGCCAGCAGATAGGGCGAGCCCATCTGGTCCATGAACTGCTGGTCGACGACCCACCCGCCGCGGTCGGCGAAGCTCTCCGCCTCGACGAGCACCTCCGCCCCGAGCGCGGTCGAGCAGGCGGCCAGCAGGACGGCCATCGCGGCACAGCGCATAGGCGAGTCTCCCGTTGCGGGCGGCCTCGTTCCCCTTGTATTAACTCTTGACCCCCGCCGCAAGTGGCGGTGGAGTGTCGGTGAAGGGGGACGCCGACGGAAAGGGAACCGACGATGCCGGAGCCGACCGTCCTGCGGGCCGACGCCTGCGAGCGGATCGAGGACGACTGGGGACGCCTGACGTGGTTCGCCGGGCGGACGCTTGGAAACGCCGAGGGCCTGACGCTCGGCCGGTGCGAGATCGAGCCGGGCCGGTCGAACCCGCACCACCATCACCCGAACTGTGAAGAGGTGCTGGTGGTGCTGGAGGGCCGCATCCGCCACACCGCCGCCGAGGGGGAGGTGGAGATGGGCCCGGGCGACGTGATCACCTGCCCGCCGGGCTTTGCCCACCACGCGACGAACGTCGGCGACGAGACGGCCGTCCTCCTGGTGGCGTTCTCCTCGGCCGACCGCCAGGTCGTCGGGGAGTAGGGCCGACGCCGCTGGGCCCGCGCCGCGCGCAGCAAGGCCAAGGCCTACCCGAAACGCTCCGCGTGGAGCGCGCAGAGCGACTGAACGAAGGCGTCGTAGTGCAGCGGATCGCCGACCTGCGGAGCGGGTGGTCGTCCCACGAACCGCGTCGCAGACAGATCCACGTTGTCCATTTCCAAGACGAGCACCGCCTTCGCCTCCAGGCCCTCGCCCTGAAGTCCCTGCCGCCCGGTGACACTCCTCATCGGATGGACGCAATGTTCCGTCAGGCCCGCGGGGGCCTTGTGTGCGGTCACCTGGGTCCGGAGCGGCGACCGGAATGTGCCGGCTTGGTTCACCACGAGAACGCCGGCAGCGATCGCACGGTAGCTGTAACGGTGGACGTGCTCGTGATGGGCCTCGAAGTCGCGCTTGCGGTTGCGAATGGCTTTGCGGTGCTCGGTCATCACGCTCTTGATCTCGACGGCCATCTGAACGGTGGAGGGCCGAGCTCGGGCAATGGGCCGGTCCGGCCCTGGCGGCGCGGAGTCGGGCGGCGGGCTCCCGAGAACGAGGTCGATGTTCCAGTCCGACGTCCCCGACAGGATGGTGAAGTTGAGCTCGTAGACCAGCTCGCCCCCAGCCGCCTTCCGCTCCATGGCCGAGCACGTTCGGACCAAGTCCGTGATCAGCGCTTCGGCGAGTGCATTCGAGTGCTTATTCGACCGCGGGTGGTAGCCCTCGTTCCGGAGATGACTCAAGAACGCTTCGGGAAGCGGGCTCATAGGAACTCGAGGGTCGCGTGCTCGGGAAGGCCCTGGAGACGGCGTTTCGCCAACTCAATATACGCCGGATCTATTTCGAACCCCATCGATGAGCGATGCATGCCGACCGCCGCCAGCGTCGTATTGCCGACGCCCCAGAAGGGGTCGAGGACCGTATCGCCCACGAACGAGAACATGCCGATCAGGCGGCGAGCGATCTCTGCGGGAAACGGCGCCGGGTGGCCCCGTTGGAGGTCGCCTGGGACGTCCTCCCACACCTGCTGAAACCAGCGGGCGTGGTCTTCTCTCTCGATGACGGAGAGGTCCCGCTGCTCGCGCGTCGGGTGCCGGTAGCCCCCGGGCTTGCGGAACATCAAAATGTATTCGATGTCGTTCTTGATAACCGCGTTCGGCTCGTAGGGCTTGCCGAGGAAGGCGCCGGCGCCCCCGACCTCGGTCGTCATGTTGGCGATCTTCTTCCAGATGATCGGCGCGACCGGGTCGAACCCGAGTTCCTGACACTGAACGAGCAAGTAGGCGTGGAGCGGCTCGACGAGGTGGCGCCCGTGGCGGCGGCGCGACCGGCAGACGTCGCCCACCACGATGCACAGCCGCCCGCCGGGGACGAGCAGGCCGAAGCACCGCCGCCAGACCTTCTCCAGTTCGCCCAAAAAGGTCTCGCGGTCGTCGACGTGGCCAAGCTGGGCCCCGCCGCAATCGTGGGCATACCGCTTCAGGTTCCAATAGGGGGGTGAGGTGACCACCAGGTGGACGGGCGTCTCGGTCGTGAGGCCGGGCATCTCGCGGGCGTCGCCGCAGACAATGCGGTGGCTCGTACGGAGGTCATCGGCGACCTGGGCCCAGCGGTCCCGTTTGGCCCGGAGCTTCTCCTCGACCGAGGCCTCGCCGTTCGCTCGCGCCCTGTGGCCGCGGGCGTCGGACCGCCCGCGGCGCCCCCCGAGTTTCCGCCATTCCGCCAGGATGTCGGTTTCCGACATGGTTACCGGCACGCTCCCAAGCCGCCCAGACATTACCAGATTATCGCGAACCCGGCAACGCGTCTTCACGGGCCGGACCGCGGCACGAGGCATGCCCTTCCAGTGAGTCCCTTGTGCAATTCCGGCCAGGATCGGGTGAATAACCCGGCGAGGCCGGGCGTATGCGTATCGGGCGGCGAGATCGGCCGGAAAACCCTTGCGGCTGCGGCGAGCGGGTCTCTATGATTCGATTCGGCCCGGCCGGGGTGACGCCGGGGTCGGACCCACCGCCCGGGCCGAAGCCGATCGAACTCACGTCCATCGAGCCGGAGGTGTGCCATGCTCGAGTGGTGGGCGACCCTGACTGGGGCCAACCAGATCTTCTTCGCCATCGCGTTCTTCTTCTCGGCCCTGTTCGTGTGGCAGTTCATCGCAACGATCCTGGGTCTCGCCAGCGCCGAGACTGACGTCGAGGTGGCCGCGGCCGACGCGGACCTCGGTGAGGTGGACGGCGCCGCCGACGCGGGTGACGCCGACTTCGACGCCGGCGAAGCGGGCGACGCCGACGCCTCCATCAGCTTCAAGCTCCTCTCGTTCCGCTCGGTGATCGCATTCGGCATGATGTTCGGCTGGGCGGGAGCGCTGTACCTCTACAACGGGCACGAGCTGGGCTCGACGCTCCTTTACAGCATGGGCTGGGCGTTCGCCGGCGGTCTCCTGGTAGCCGTCATGCTCTACCTCATGCGGCGGATGCAGGAGAGCGGCACGCCGCGGCTCGCCACCTGCGTCGGGCAGCCCGGCACGGTCTACATGGACATCCCCGCCGGAGGTGCGGGCAAGGTCCGCACCGTCGTCTCGGGGGCCGTCAGCTTCGTCGCCGCCCGCGGGGCCGACGGGGCCGGCCTGAAGTCCGGCACGCCGGTCCGCATCCGGCGGATGCTTGACAGTTCCACGGTCGAGGTGGAGGCCGCATCGAATCGAAAAGGAGACGCGCCATGAACCTGCCGCTTGCCGCAATCGGGCCGATGCTCGCCCAGGAATTCCCTGCCGTTCCGTTCCTGGCGATCGTGCTGGTCCTGATCTTCTTCGCGATGCTGATCTTCTTCGCCCGGTGTTACCGGCGATGCCCGTCGAACAAAATCCTGGTCATCTACGGCAAGACGGGCCAGGGGGCCGCCAAGTGCGTCCACGGCGGGGCGGCGTTCGTGTGGCCGCTTATCCAGGCCTGCCAGTACCTTGACCTGGAGCCGTTCGTGGTGCCGATCGACCTGAAGGCCGCCCTGTCGCAGGAGAACATCCGCGTCTCTGTCCCGACGACCGTGACGGCCGCCATCTCGAACGAGTCGGTCCTGATGACCAACGCCGCCATCCGACTCCTGGCGATGAACCGGCACGAGATCGAGCGCCAGGCCGAGGACATCATCCTCGGGCAGATGCGTGCCGTCATCGCCACGATGAAGATCGAGGAGATCAACCGCGACCGGCAGGCGTTCATGGCCAAGGTCAACGACGCCGTCTCCACGGAGCTCGAGAAGGTCGGCCTCTCGGTCATCAACGTCAACATCAAGGACATTACGGACGAGTCGGGCTACATCGAGGCCATCGGTCGCAAGGCCGCCGCCGAGGTCATCAACCAGGCCGAGATCGACGTCTCCGAGCAGGAGCGCCGCGGCAAGACGGGCGTCGCCGAGCGGCAGCGGGACCAGCGGAAGGCCGTCGCGGCCGCCAACGCCGACGCCGAGATCGGCGAGGCCCTCGCCGACCGGGACCGCCGCAAGGAGGTCGCCTCCCTCGACGCCGAGGCCGTCGACGCCGAGACCCAGGCCAACGGCAAGAAGGCGTCGTACGTGGCGAGCCAGCGCGTCGCCGAGGAAGAGGCCCGGCAGAAGTCCGACTCGGCGGCCCGCCAGGCCGACGGGGCCATCCGCGTCGCCGAGGAGAACGCCCAGCGGGAGGCCGAGCTGGCCCGGGCCCAGCGGGAGGAGGCCCGGTACCAGGCCGAGCGCATCGTCCCGGCCGAGGCCGAACGCGAGCAGATCGTCATCCAGTCGGACGCCGAGAAGCAGAGACAGCAGCTCGTCGCCGAGGGCGAGGCCAACGCCACGCTCGCCCGCATGAAGGCCGAGGCCGAGGGCACCGAGGCCGTCCTCCAGGCCAAGGCCGACGGCTACAAGGCCCTCGTCGAGGGGGCCGCCCGCGACCCGCAGATCGCCGCCTCGCTCCTGATCATCGAGAAACTCGAGGGGATCGCCGGCATCCAGGCGCAGGCCATCCGCGACCTGCCCCTGGAAAAGATCATCGTCTGGGACGGCGGCGGCAACGGCGGGGGCCTGTCGAACCTCGGGGAGCGGCTCATGGGGGCCCTGCCGCCCATGCACCAGCTCGCCAGCCTGGTCGGCCTGGAGCTGCCGGAATTCCTCGGCCGAATCCGGGGCAGCCAGAACGAGGACCGATCCTCGTCGAGCCGTCCGCCTTCTCCGGGCGAGTGAAGCGCGGTCAGGCACCGGTTCGGTCCGTTGTGGGCAAGGGGCCCGCGGGACGCGCGACCCGCGGGCCTTCCTCCTGGCCGCGGCGCGGCACAGCCTCATCCCCGCGATGTCCGGCGCTTGCACGCACGGGCCGCGGGGCCGTACAATGCGTCCGATTGGTCCTGTCGGCGGAGCGACGGCGATGTCCGACCCTTGCGACCGTCCCGAGCCACGGCTTCGCATGTCGGGCTCGGGGAACCTGGAAGAGGAACTTCCCGCCCGGTCGCGGATCATCTCGCCCTCGGTGCTCCTCTCGGGCGAGGTGATCATCTTCGAGCTCAAGCCCTCGCTCTGGTACGCGGCGTTCATCAGCTCGCCGTTCGTCGTCGGGGGGATCCTGCTCGGGGGCTTCTCGTTCGCCTCGGAGGTCCTGCCCTTTTCGGTCCGCCACACGGCCATGATCCTGGCCATCTGGATCGCGGGCCTGGGGGTGGCGGCCGGGATGCTCCTGTGGCTGGGGCGGACCTACGTCCTGACGGACCGGCGGGTGCTGAAGCAGCGGGGCGTGTTCAACGTCCGGGTCGACTTCATGGGTTTGGAGGACGTGGAGAACACGTTCGTGGCCCAGTCGCCGTTCCACCGGACCGTCGGGATCGGGACCCTGTTCTTCCGCTCGGGGGTCGACGGTGGACGGTGCGCTTCGCACACCTGGGAGCACGTCCGCCGGCCCCAGGAAGTCCACGCCGAAGTGGTCCGCCAGATCGACCGGTGGAAGCAGGGCCGGCCGAAGCGCGGGGCCGGCGAAGAGGGCGACTGAAGCCGGCCCCCGTCTCACGAGATGTCCGGGCCGCCCAGCCGGCACGTCCGGGCCACGCGGAAGACGTCCTCCGGCGGATCGCCGCGGTAGATCAGGCTGACCTCCTCGGCCCGGAACCGGACCGGCCGCCATTCGGCCCGAAGCGCCGCGACGGTCTCCTCCAGCGCCGCCCGGCCCGGCGCCTGCCCCACCGACAGGTGCGGCACGAAGCCCTTCCGGTGCCGCGCCACGTCATCGCAGTCGGGGACGGCCGCCTGGAGGACCGCCTGAAGCCCGACGAGCCGGTCGGCCGGCTCCGGCGCGAGCCACATCGTGGACCGCCCCCGCCCGTGCCGGAACCAGCGGAACTCATCCAGCGTCACTTCGAACGGCTCGACGCCCGCCGCCGCCGCCTCCAGGGCCGGGGCCGCCGAATCGAACGCCTCGCGGGGGCGGAACGGGTACAGGAGCGTCACGTGCGGCATCCACCGCCGGACCTGCCGGTCGTGGGCGCGGCGGATGGCCTGGATCGGCCCCCAGACGGACTCCGGCGGAACCAGGACGACGGCCGTCTTGTGCGTCTTCTCGGGCATGGTCGACGGGCCGGTTCGCAGGCTTCCAGGGGCCGGAGGCTGACTCGGCACCCCCCTCGCGGGTTGCCCCGCCGAGAGAGAAACGGGGGCGAGAACGGCCCCGTCCCCGGACAGAAGCTCACCGCGGCCGTTTCAGCAGCACCATCCGGCCGTTGCCTTGGGGCGTCACGTCGACGGCCTCCCAGCCGCGGGCGCCGACGAAGTTCAGCGCTCCGACGCTGAAGTTGTGTGTCACCCGCACCGTACCCGTGTAAGCCACCGGCGAGGAGGGCCCCTCGTCGACGGCCCGGCGCAAGGGGTTCGTGGGGGGCTGGATGGTCGTCTCCCGCTCCGCCTCGTACAAGACCCACGTCTTCTCTCTGATATAAAGCTGGGCATACTCGAATGCCTGTGCGCCGGCCCCTCCGGCCGCCGGACCGCGCGCAAGCGCCAGGGCGCCCACGGCCGCGACCACCAGCCCGATGGCCGTCCCGATCGTTCGTTTCGCCGTCATGGTCTTTCCTCCATCGCGGTCCCTGCCTGGGGCCGCTCGTGGGCCCGGCCGGCCCCCTCCCCAGGGGCACGTCACCATGTCGCCTCTTCCGCCAGGTAACGCGGCCGGACCGTCCGTTCGAGGGCGCCGCCGGGCGGCTCGCTTCGCTGGACCTCGGCCAGTAAGGCCAAGCCCGCCTGGGCCACCGCCACCGGGTCGACGTCGAGCCGGGCGAACGGGACGGCAGCACCGGCGAACCCGCCGCCAACCGTCCGGACGAGCAGCGCCGCCGGCCGTGCGGCCCCGTCGCGGCCCGCCATCGCTGCCACCAGGGCCGGCCCCGGCTCGTCCCCGAGCATCGCGAAGCCCCGGACCTCCGGCCGCCGCAGCATCTGACGGGCCCAGCCCCATCCCGCCGGGCCGTCGGCCTGCTCCGCGGGGCCTGTGAGCGGCTTCGGGACCGGTCGCGCCGCCTCCGACGCGACTTCGGCCACCGCCTCGGCGATCTCTCGGCCGACCCGGCCGGGCGGGAGCTGAACGGCCGCCGGCCAGGCGCCCCGGCCGAGCATCCGCCTGAACCCATCGGCGGCCGCCTCTTGCCAGGCCACCCGGACGCATCGACCCGGGCCCTCGTCCATCAGACGGACCAGCGGCACGCCGATTCGGTCCAGGCCATCCGCCACCGCCGGCGGCACGCCGAGCAGCAGGGCCCCGTGGAGCCGGCCGCCGGCGGCGTCGCGCGCCAGGGCCGAACCGTCGACCTGCTCCGGGGCGGCCGCCATGTAAGTCCGCAGCCCCCCCCCGGCGGCGTCGACGACCGCCCGCAGGACCGCCGCCCGAAGTGCCGGCCCGGGCGACGCGTCAGGTGGTCCGAGAACCACCGCCAGGGCCCGGTCAGCCAGCTCCGGCCGGACGAAGGTACCGGCCCCCCGGCGACGCTCGAGCAGACCTTCCAGCTCCAGCCCGGCCATGACCTTGTTGATAGTCGTCAGGCTGACGCCGTATCGGGTCGATAAGAGACGTTCGGTGGGGAGGCGCTCGCCCGGCACGAGCCGGCCGGAGACTATGTCCCGGCGAATGCCGTCGCGGATGTGGTCGCTTCGCGTGTCGGCCACGTCAGACACTCCATGGGCGGCCGGCCGGCGTGGCCCCGGACGGTCAGGGGCCGGCAGACTTCGATTGTAGGTGGCTTCGAGCCGAACCGCAAGGTCGGCCGAAAAACGCGAAAATCCGGCCGGTTTCGGGCGAAACGGCGCTTGACTGGCCCCCTATCGCGAGGTATAGTTCCATAAGAGGGGCAGAGGGGGACTGGATTTCGCCGGAAAACGTGTCTGACTGACGCCACGGAGGCCGCGCCCTTGTGCGCGGCGGGGGATGTGTGGGCGTCTGAGTGGGGCAGAAGGCCGCGGTCGCCCGATGCCTCGAACTGGGGGAGTTTCGGCCGCGACCGGGGCCGTGAAGGAGGGATGCGGCCCCGGTTCTTTTTTTGCGCCCGGCCCGCCCGGAGCGTGTACGGGCGGCTCCCGCGGAGCGGGCCCCACCCGCCGGTCGCCGACGGGGCAGCGTTACGGGCCGGGTCCGCTCGCCTCGGCAGGGGCCGCCTCGCGGGCCGCCGCTTCGGCTTCCTCGACCGCCTCCTTGCGTGTCCGCTCGAAGGGCTCCACGGCATCCTCGCCGACCGTCGTGATGCGGCCACGCTTATCGACGACTTTCGTCAAGGGCGCCCAAGCGTTGCCGGGCTTCAGGTAGGCCAGCAGCCTCGTCTCGCGATTGCCCCGGTCGGCGCGAGCAAGGCGGGCCACAGCGTAAGACGGCGGCGCATCGGCGCCCTGGTCGGGCAGGTCGGCCGACGCCGGGCCACGGCGGTGCGGGAAGTAACGGGCCTCGGTCGCCAGGTCGAGGGCATCGAGCGACTCGGGCCACTCGCCGCCGTGGGCGGCACGGTGCTTCTCGGCGGCCTCGTGGACCGCCGCGAGGTCCTCGTCGGCCGCATCCAGATACGCCCGCGACCGGTAGTCGCGCATCATCTCGGCGGCGACGACCAAGGTCACGGCCGCCAGGGCCATGGCGATGACGGCGACGGCCCGCCGCCGGACGCGCTGGCGTTCGACGTTGCGCTTGCGGGCCTTGGGTCTCGGCCAGAGGGCCCAGGCGACGCCGCCCCCGCCGGCCAGCACGGCCAGCACCTCCCAGGCGTGGTGGAGGACCCGGTTGACGGTCCAGGAGGCGTCGAGGGGGAGCACGAGGAGGTGGACGATCAGGAGGACGGCCGCCGCGCCCGCCCCGATGCCGATCGCCCAGTAGGCCTGCGTCTTCGTCATGATGGGCCCCTTCCGCGCCGGCGGGACCGCCGCCGGCGGCGACCGCCGAAGGGACCATTATAGCGAATGGCGGCCGGGTAGAAAGGGTCGGGGCGGCCGGAAGCGGCCGCCCCGATTGCCGTCTCGCTGCGGGTGTCCCATGGCCTCGGGCCGTGCGGCAACGGCGCCGCGCGAGACCTGGTCCTGCACCCAGGCGCTACTTGCGCCTGGGGCGAATGAGGAGGCCGCCGGCCCCGAGGGCCAGCAGGCAGAGCGTCGCCGGTTCGGGCACACCTGAAGCGTCCATCATGCAGGTGAAAACGTCGGTGTTGTCGAGGTAGGAACCGTCCCAGCCCTGCGTGCTGCCGAACTGCGTCCAGAAGGCGGCCGCGGTGGCGTCGGTGCCGTCGACCAGCAGGGCGAAGTCCTCAGCGCCGGCGCCGCGGACCCACAGCGGCACAAGAGCGTTGGTGTGGCCGGCCGACGTGTATTGCACGCCGGGAAGGTTGCCCACGCCGTTGTCGACCACGTTCTGCCAGGTGGGGTTGATGGTGTCGTCGGTGTGGTCGTCGGGCGTGCCGTTGTCGTCGGTGACGGTGTTCGGCCCCCAGATGCCGCCGGTCTCGTGGTCGGACGCGATGACCAGAAGGGTCTCGTCCCAATTGCTGTTGGCGTTGACCCAGTCAATGACGGCCTGGACGGCGTTGTCGAAGTCGACCTGCTCGCGGAGCATCAGGTCGATGGCGTTGTCGTGGTTCTGCCAGTCGACGGCGCCACCCTCGACCATCAGGGCCAGACCGTCGGGGTCCTGCTCCAGGACCTTGAGGGCCCCCTGGGTCATCTGCTCGAGGGTGGGGGCGGTCCGACCGTCGAGGGTCGAGCCGACGAACGTGCCCGCGACCTTGCTCGGCACGCCGCCGGCGTAGGTGCCGTCGGCGAGGGCCTGCCAGTCCTGGCCGGCGGGGCTGGCATCATCGACGATGACATAGCCGTTGGCGGCGGCATCGGCCTTCCAGCCCGGGGCGCTTCCCGGGTACTCTCCCTCGCTGTCGACGTAGGCCTCACCGCCCATGATCACGCTCAGGTCGCTGTCCTTCATCTCGGACGCGATCTCGGTCTTGTTATAGCGGTAGTAGGCGTGGGCGTCGACGCAGGCCGGGGTAGCGTGGTTGAACTGGACGCTGGTGACCGAGCCGGTGGCCATGCCGGCTTCGGCGGCGCATTCGTAGAACGTCTTGATGTCCTGGCCGTCGACGCCGTAGCTGACGGCGCTGTTGTAGGTTTTCTGGCCGGTGTAGAGGGCGGTGGCGGCGGCGGCGGAGTCGGTGAAGCTGTTGTAATCACCGGAGGACGTGCCGCGATGGTAATTGAAATCGGACCACATCTGGGCCGAATCGTAGCCCTGGGGCACGGCGGTCCAGTTCTTGGTGGCCGAGTCCGTCCCGTTGGCCTCGCCGTTGGACAACAGGATGCGTCCCAGGTCCTCGTCGTACACGTTGTGCATGTACGTCGTCATGCCGTAGAAGTCGAAATCGTCGTTGTCGTACGGCAGTCCGCCCTGGTAGTACTTGGCGGCTTCCCATCCGTTGAAGCCGATCCCGTCGCTGATCATCAGAATGACGTTCCTGGCTTGGCCCGCGGCCACCGGCTCGACCGGTCCGGCGACGGCGGCCAGAAGGACTGCCAAGGCAAGTGCTGCGGCACAGAGTGTCTTTGACGACATGGTGATGTCTCCTTTCCGGGGTTTGTTCGCTTTGCCATGCGCCGGCGCCGCGACCGACGCGGCGCCTTCAGCCATCATCTCAGCGCACGGCGGGCCTGTCCTCCCCCGAGGGAGACACCGTCGGTGTCCTGCCTGCCTGGACGAGCGCAACCAAGCTGCCGCCCTACGCCGACAAAGGCACGTCCATCCATCACGTTGTGTAAGCCCGGGCTTGCTGCTCACACTCTAGCCCACTTTCCTTAGCGGGCGTCGAGGACACGGTGAATGTTCGGCGAAATGTTCGTTTGCGCGCCCGGCGCCCCGGCGACCGGTCGGGAGGCGGCTGCCAAGAGGGCGGGGGATCAGAGGACCTCGCGGACGGCCTCGGTGACCGCTTGGCCCAGAAGCTCGTACCCCTCGTCGGTGAAGTGGACGCCGTCGGCCTGGAGGAGCCGGTCGCGGCCGGCCCGCTCGACCACCTCGTAGAGGTCGTTGATCCGGGCCCCCGCCGCCCGGGCGACCTCGGCCGCGGCCGCATTGTAGGCCGCCACGTCGTCCTCGGCCCGGTCGAAGGGCTTGTTGGCCCGGTGGCGGTCCTGGTTGACAGGCGTCGTGGCGGCCCAGATGAGCGTCGCGTCGGTCTCGTCGCGGAGACGGTGGAAGATGGCCTCGAGGTTCGACCGGTAGACATCGAGGGGCGTGGTCGTGCGGCCCGTTTCGCGGTCGCGGTGCAGGTCGTGGAGGCCCGCGTTCAGGTGGACGACGTCCGGCGCCTCGGCGAGGACCCATTCCTGGAGGTGGGCGAGGACGTTCCCCGAGGTGCGGCCGTTCTCGTGGGGCCCACGGACGTCGGCCTCGCCCCGGAGGAACCGCTCGACGTGCGACTGGTAGCCCATGCGGATGGAATCGCCGATCAGGACGACGCGTTTCATGACGGCCCCTTTTGCCTGCGAAAGGCTTGCCCCCGCTGCCTTGGCGCGGGATAGTAACCGCGCCGCACGGCGAAAGTAAGCCTTTTCCTGCGGCGCACGTCGCCAGAGAGGGGGCAGATCGCGTGGATGCCCTGCTGATCGTCGTCGTCACGTTCGTCGGGTACCTGGTGGCCTACCATACGTACGGGCGATACCTGGCCCGGAAGGTCTTCCTGCTGGACGATTCGGCCGAGCCGCCGTCGCTTCGGCTGGCCGACGGGACGGACTATGTCGCGACGCGCCGAGGCATCATCTTCGGGCACCATTACACGAGCATCGCCGGCACCGGGCCGATCGTCGGGCCGGCCATCGGCATCATCTGGGGCTGGGTGCCCGCCCTGGTGTGGGTCTTCGTCGGCTCGATCGTCATGGGGGCGGTCCACGACTTCGGGGCCCTGGTGGTCTCGTTGCGGCACGACGGCAAGAGCCTGTCGGAAGTAGCCGACCGGTACGTCGGCCCGCGTGCCCGGACGATCTTCTTCCTGGTGGTCTTCTTCGAGCTGCTGGTGGTGATCGCCATTTTCGGCGTCGTCATCGCGGGCATCTTCACCATCTTCCCCGGATCGGTCCTGCCGGTGTGGCTCCAGGTCCCCCTCGCCGTGGGCCTGGGGGCGGCGGTCTACCGGTGGAAGGCCAACGTCGTGCTGGCCACCGCCGTCGCGGTGCTCGCCATGTACGCGACGGTCTGGATCGGGCACCTCCCCGCCGTCCAGGCCCACAGCCGGATGGAGGACTGGATCGGCTTCGTGTTCCGGGGCGACTGGAAGCCGGAAGCCACGGCGGCCTGGGTGGTCCTGCTGCTCGTCTACGCGTTCGTCGCCTCGACGCTGTCGGTGACGGTGCTCCTCCAGCCGCGGGACTACATCAATGCCTGGCAGCTTTTCATCGCGATGGGGCTGCTGGTGGTGGGTGTGGCGGCGTCGGCGGTGTGGGGCGGCCTGGAGATCGTGGCCCCGGCCGTCAACCTGGGACCGCAAGGGGCCCCGCCGCTGTGGCCGTTCCTCGGCGTCACGATCGCCTGCGGCGCCATCTCGGGGTTCCATTGCCTGGTCTCGGGGGGCACGAGCTCGAAGCAGCTTGCGAGGGAAACCGACGCCCAGTTCGTCGGTTACGGGTCGATGCTCCTGGAGGGGGCCCTGGCGGTGCTGGTGATCGTGGCGGTGGCGGCGGGGATCGGCATGGCCTACGAGACGGCCGGAGGCGAGGTCCTCACCGGCCCGGCGGCCTGGAACAAGCACTACGCCTCGTGGGGCGCGGCGGAAGGCCTGCCGCAGAAGGTCGCCGTCGTCGTCCGCGGCTCGGCCAACATGCTCGACCAGATCGGCATCCCGAAGGAGGTCGGCTTGGTGATTATGGGCGTCTTCATCGCCTCGTTCGCCGGGACGACGCTAGACACGGCCACCCGGATCCAGCGGTACGTCCTCAGCGAGCTGGCCGGCACGTTCCGCCTCAAGGCCCTGGGCAACAAGTACGTGGCGACGCTGATCGCCGTGGGGACCGCGGGGGCCCTGGCGTTCGGGACGGGGGCCTCGGGCAAGGGGGCCCTGACGCTCTGGCCCATGTTCGGGGCGGTCAACCAGCTCCTGGCGGGCCTCGCGCTCCTGCTGATCACCATCTACCTGCGGCGGCGCGGCACGTGGGGGTACCTGCTGACGCTCTTTCCGTGCCTGTTCATGTTGGTTCTGACGGTATGGGCGATGATCTGGAAAGAGGTCGAGTTCGTCACGAAGCCCGTCTCGGAGGCGTTTCCCGCCTACCAGAAGTACGTCCTGATCGTGCTGAACGCGGCCATCCTGCTCCTGGCCCTCGCGCTGGCCGTCGAGTCGTTCATCGCGGTAGCCCGGCCGAAGGAATGCAAGGTCGAGGCGTAGAGTGTCAGTTCGCGCCCCGTTGCCGTTACTCTGTCACGTAGTTACCCGCCGTTCTCACGCCCACCACATCTCGCCGGTCTTCTCCTTCAGCAGGATGCCCTGGAGGAACGCCACGGCCTTCTGGAACCCCTCGTTGGTGCTCATCAGGCTGTCCTCGTGCTCGATCGAGACGACGCCGTCGTAGCCGACGAGCCGGAGCGTCGAGACGAAGTCCCGCCAGAAGTCTTCCCCGTGGCCGTAGCCGACCGTCCGGAAGATCCACGACCGGTTGATCTCGTCGCCGTAGTGCTTCGTGTCGAGGACCCCGTTTGCGAGCGTGTTCTGGGGGTCGACCAAGCAGTCCTTGGCGTGGACGTGGAAGACGGCCTTGCCGAGGGCCCGCAGGGAGACCAGCGGGTCCATCCCCTGCCAGAACAGGTGCGACGGGTCGAAGTTCGCCCCGAGGGTCGAGCCGACGGCCTTTCGGAGCCTCAGCATCGTCTCGGTGTTGTAGACGCAGAAGCCGGGGTGCATCTCGAAGCCGATCTTGACACCGTGGTCCTTGGCGAATTTGGCCTCCTTGGTCCAGTAGGGCACCAGCTTCTCCTCCCACTGCCACTTGACGGCCTCCTCGAAGTCGGGCGGCCAGGGACAGGTGATCCAGTTGGGCACCTTGTCCTTCGGCCCCCCGCCGGGACACCCGGAGAAGTTCACGACCACCTTGACGCCGAGCGCCTCGGCCAGGCGGACGGTCTTTCGGTGGGCGTCGTGGTGGGCCTTGGCCGTGTCGGCGTCCGGATGGAGCGGGTTGCCGTGGCACGAGAGGGCCGAGATCTCCAGGCCCCGGTCCGTGATCTGCTTCTTGAACTCCTTGGCCTTCGTCTTCGAGCCGAGCAGCTCGTCGACGGGCACGTGGGCGTCGCCGGGGTAGTTGCCCGTCCCCAGCTCGACGGCCTCCAGGCCGCTGTCGCAGATGTAATCGAGGGCGTCGTCGAGCGGCTGGCCGCCGAACAGCACCGTGAAGACTCCGAGTTTCATGGGTTTCTCCTTCTATCGATTGCGATTCGTGCGTTGCGCGAGTTCGGCGTTGGCGGGCGCCCCCGCGAGCTTCCTCTCGCGGCCCGAAGGGCGCCGCCCGCCGCCGGCTACAGCTTCACCGGCTGCGAGTTGCTCCCCGCACTCTCGACCGCCGCGGCGATGAACTTCATATGCATCACCCCGTCGTGGACGTTGGCATACTTCGACCCGTCGCACTCGAACCTCTTGCCCTCGTCGTACTTGCGGACGTCGGCCTCAAAGCTCCGGTGCAGCCGGGCGTAGGCATCGTGGAACGCCTCGACGTGGCCGAACGGTAGCGTCGGCTCGCCGACGAGCCACCCCGGCACGCGCCCGAGGAGCGAGTCCTTCTCCTCGACGCAGCCGCGGAAGTAGTCCCGGTCGGGCTCGCCCATCATGCGGAGGGTCACCCGCTCGGCGTCCTCCTGCCGCCACACCAGGCTCCCCTTGGTCCCGTTGACCTCGATCCCGAGGTCGTTCTTGTGGCCGATGGCGATCTGGCTGGCCCGAACGAGGGCCCGGCCGCCGTTGGAGAGCTCGCAGTAGGTCGTGAAGTGGTCGTCGAGGCGGCGGCCGGAGCAGAACGTCTCGAGCATGCCCCGGACCCGCTTCACCTCCAGGCCCGTGACGAACCGGAGCTGCATGAAGGCGTGGCTGCCGATGTCGCCGCCGCAGCCCGACGCCCCGGCTCGCCTCGGGTCGGTCCGCCAGGAGGCCTGCATGTTGTCGCCCTCCTCCAGGCGGGTGGCGAGCCACCCCTGGAGGTAGTAGGCGTCGACCCACCGGACGTCGCCGACCGTGCCGCCCTGGACGATCCACCGGGAGAACCAGCTCGACCAGTGCCCCAGGTACGTGTGGGCCACGCCGAACGGGACCTTGTGCTTCTTGACGGCCTTCTCCAGGTCGACCGCCTGGGCGACGGTCATCGTCAAGGGCTTTTCGCAGAAGACCGGGATGCCCGCCTGGACGAGCTTCATCGCCGGGTCGAAGTGGACGTGGTTCGGCGTGACGATGACGGCGTAGTCGATCCGCTCGCCCTTGGGCAGCGACGCCTGGGCTTCGATCATCTCGTCGTAGCTCGGGTAGCCTTTGATGGGGTAGGGCCACTTCCGGGCCTCCGCCATGGCCACCTCGGGGTCGGGGTGGAGGGCGGCGCAGACGACCCGCCGGGTCCCGTCCATGTGGATGGCCTTCTGGTGGGGCTGGACGATGAACGCCCCGCCGCCCCCGCCCACCAGGCCGACGTTTAGAACACGCTTTGACATGTCAGCTCCTTTCCTGCGTTAGCACCGCGCGCTCGGGTGTCTTCGGCCGGCTTTTGCGCGGCGGGCCTGGAGCACCCGCCGCGCGCGTTCGTCCGTCGGGCCCAACCTACGGATTCGCCGTCGTCACACTTACGAATTCTCGACCCCTGCGTCAAAACAAACACGGGGCCTACGCGTCCACTTCCTCGCCGCCGAGGACCTCGACCTCGTCGCCTTCCGCCAGGTGCGCGAGGTCGATGCGGAACCGAAGGCCCGCCGGCACGTCGTAGCTCACCTTCGAGACGTCCCGCGCCCGCCGCATCCGGACCTCGACCTTCCCCTTCGGCGTCCACACCGTCCCGGTCACCTTCTTCAGGCCCCCCGGCATCGGCGCGAGCCGGGCCGGCTCGAAGCCCGGCCCCTCCGGCCGGACGCCGAGCACGTGCTCCGCCAGGAGCGCCTCGACGTACGCCCCCCACCCGTGGCAGGCGACCCGCGGCGGGGGCGCTTCGTACGGCCCATCGGCCACGTCGCCCGCCGGCTCGGCCGCCGCCCCGCCCCCCGGGACGAACACCTCCGGCACGGCGGTCAGCCGCCCTTTGGCCATCGCCCCCCAGTACCGCCCGACCATCGCCAGCGCCCGACCGACCATCCCCCGCTCCAGCAGCGCCTCCAGGGCGAACGCCTTGGCGAACGGGGCCTCCAGGGGGCCCCAGTCGGCCGTCTCATTCGTCCCGTCCCAGAGCGTCCCCAGGATCGCCTCGACCCGCCGGGGCGGGGCCAGACCGGCCCAGGCGGCGTAGTAGTTCGTCTGGGCCGATGCAGACTCCGCCAGACGCTCGTACCGCCGGGCATCGGCGAACCGGTGCTGCCGCTTCCGCCACAGCCGCGTCGCGACCAGCTCGATGAGGTCGTCGACCTCCTCGGCGTGTCGCTCGGCAACGGCCTCCTCGCCCACCAGGGAAGCCAGGCGGGCCGCCGCCCGAAGGGCCCGGACGTAGAGCGCCTGCCACGCCGCCACCTCGCCCTGCTTCTCGACGCCCCCCAGGTCGATGAACAGCCACCACGGCCGGCGGTCCGGCTGGTTCTCCAGCAGGCCTTCCATGCCGCGATAGGCGGCGGTCCAGTCGAGGACCCGCTCCGCCGCCGGGTAGAGTTCGCGGGCGAGGCCCTCGTCGCCTGTCCAAGCCACGTGCTCCTCCAGGTGCAGCACCCACAGGAGGGCCCAGTCAGGCACGACGTGCCGGGTCCCGGCCGGCACCAAGGCACGGATGAGACCCTTCTCGCCCTGGTCGGCGGCGAAGGCCCGCAGGGCCGCCTCCGACCGCTCGGCCCGCCCCAGCAGCGTCCGCTCGACCCGCGACAGCAGCCACGCCGACGCCGTGCTCTGCTCGGCCTCCCGGGCAGGGCCCCCCTCGAGGGTCCGCTGGATGCAGCACCGGGCCGTCCGACGGCAAAGCGCCAGACCGGCGTCGACCGCCCTCTGGCCGGTCGTGAGGTGCCCGGCTTCCTCGTCCGGCACGTGCGACCCGTGGACGCCCAGGCGGCGGACTTCGATCTCCGGCCCGTCCGTCCGGGCCACCAGCTCCAGGTACCGCAGGGCCCGCCGGTTGACCAGACGGACGGTCTGCCACTTGCCACTCAGGGTCAGGCGGTCGACCTGCCGCCGCCCACGCACGAGCGGCTCCAGCCGGCCGCGGTCCGACAGGGTCTCCGCCCACGCCAGGTCCAGCATCGACCCCGGACTCGCGCGGACCTCCAGCTCGACCCAGCCGACCAGCTCCGTCCCGAAGTCGTATCGGACGTACGCCGCGTCGGGCAGGACGAGCGGGCCCGCTGTTTCGGTGCCGGACCGGCCGGCGGGCGTCTCGACGAGGGATGCGGCGCCCTTGACGGCCTTTCGCGTCGCCTTGTGGTCCTCCCACGCCAACAGCGCCGCCGGGTCGGGAAACGTCCGCGGGTTCGGGGCGGGCGTCTCGGGCAGTGCCCCGTAGCCGCAGGGGCATAGCTCTTCCGTGACGATGGACCAGTCGGCCAGGTCGTCCTTGTTCTGGTCGGGCGAGAAGATCAGCTTCAGCGGCCGGCCCGTCCGGGCGTCCTCGAACTGGAGGGCGAAGCCCCAGGTGTTCCCCGGGTCGTAGAGGACCACGCCGACCGAGTTCCATCCCGCTTCGAGCTGGACCTCGACCGGCCCGGCCCGAGTGCCCTGGCCCCGGTGGATCCCGGAGTACTCGTCCTGCTCGGCCTCGGTCAGCCACTCGACGAACGGCTCGCTGTAGCCCTGGCGGACGGCGTGGCGGTTATTGACGTAGACCGCTCCGGCCTCGTCGCAGTCGAACGTCAGCCGCACGCGTCGCTTCGTCGCGCTGTGGACGAACGACCCCGCGTAGAATTCGCCGATGGCCGACTCGCGTACCGTATACTCGAACGGCATCGCCGTCACGCCCGACCGCGGCGCCACACGGCCCGCCGACTGGACCCGCCGGGGACGGACGAACGTCTCAACGGGCCGCGGGACCGTGCAGACGGCCGGCGTGACGGGGGCTCGGCCCGCGGCCGTCCGCGGTGTCACCTCGTCGGCCCGTCCCCACGACCGGTCCTTGAACCCCACGCGGTCCCATCCGGCGGGTCCCCTGCGGGTGTCGCGGACCTCGCAGAACCCCGTCGTCCAGTAGACCCGCGGCGACCGGCTGCCCAGGTCCGCCGCCCGCTGCACCCGCCACCTCCGGTCGGTCGAGAACGTCACCCGGCGGCCGTTCTTGTAGGTCACCTCGAGGCGGGCCCACAGGGCCCCCGGCAGCCGCGGCCGGCGAAGCGTCGGCACGTAGGGGTTGTGGCAGAGGACCGCCAGGGCGTTCTTGCCCCGCTTCAGCGGCAGGTCCCGCCCGATGTATTCATCCGCCACCGGGTCACCGATGCCCGACGGCGTGGGACCGGTGCCGACGTACTTGCCGTTGACGTAGAGGACGTACTCGCAGAGCGAGGCGATGAGGAGGCGTGCCTCGTCGGGTTTGCCGCGAAGCGTCAGCTCCCGCCGCGCACGGAGGTAGTAGTCCGGAATTGCCATCTCGTCGGCGATCCAGATCCACTTCGCCTTGGCGCGTGTACGGGCCATGGGGTTCCCCCCCGCCGTCCGGCTGGTGCGGGGCTACGAAGCGGCCGTCCCTTCGGGTTCAGCGGCGTCGATCCACGGCCGGAGCCGCCAGATGTGCTGGGCCATCGCCACGTCGGCCTCGGCCAGCTCCGGGTGCCACGGTTTCTCCCACTCGACGACCAGGTAGCCGCCGAAGCCGCGGCCCTTGAGCAGCTCGATGGCCTCGCGGACCGGCACGTCCCCCGCCCCCAGGAGGCACCGCTGCCGCTCGCCGTCCGGCATGGGAAACGAGTCCTTCACGTGCAGGTACCCGATCCGCGGCCACAGCAAGTCGAGGGTCTCCAGGAGCGTCTCGCCACAGGTGTACGGATGATGGACGTCCCACAGGGCCTCGACGGCCGGATGGTCGACCTCTCGGAGGACGCGGGCCACGTCGGCCCCCGTCCGGAACGCATCGTGCGTCTCCAGGCACAGGCGGACGCCGGCCTCCCCGGCGGCGGGAGCAACCGACTCGAGGCACTCGGCCACACGGGCCTCGGCGGTCTCGCGGTCCTCCCCGTCCGGCACGCGGCCCCCGAAGAGGCGGACCCGCGGCGCACCCACGTCGCGGGCCAGCTCGACGTAGCTGCCGATCGTCTCGGCGGCCTCGGAGGCGTCGCGGCCCGGCTCCGTCAGCCGCACGTACGCCGTCACGGCGACCGCGTCGAGGCCGGCGTCGTCGAGGATGCGGCGGACCTCCGCGCGCTCGCCGGGCGTCATCGACGGGTCGAGGTGCTGGCGGTCGACGCCGCGAAGCTCCAGCCCGTCATACCCGGTCCGAGCGGCCGTCTCGGCCACCTTCTCGAGCGGCCAGTCGGGGGCCCCCAGAGTGGCAAACCCCAGCTTCATCGCACGCCCTTCCCCTGCTGTCGGCCAGAATGAACGGGCAACCTCCGAATCTAGCGCCGCCGCCGCCGAACTTCAAGCGAATTTCAAGTCCCCCCGCCCGAACGCGGAAATCTATGGCCCGAACGCCCGCCCGGCGATACGATACCCTCGATGCGTACGCGGGAGACCCCGCCGTGGCCAAGCGCCTCACCTACAAAGCGGCCGGCGTGGACATCGACGCCGGCGACGACCTCGTCCGGCGGATCCGGACGGCCGTCGAGCGGACGCACGGCCCGCGCGTCGGCCGGCCCTACGGCCACTTCGCGGGCCTTTTCAACCTGGACTACGACGAGCGGCTGTTTCAGCGGAACTTCCGCCACCCCGTCCTCGTCGCCGGGACCGACGGCGTCGGCACGAAGCTCCGCGTGGCCATCGACGCCGGCCGGTACCGCACCATCGGCCAGGACTGCGTCGCCATGTGCGTCAACGACGTCCTGGCGCTCGGGGCCGAGCCGCTGTTCTTCCTCGACTACCTGGGCTGCGGGGGCCTGGAGGCCGAGGCGATGGCCGAGGTCGTCATCGGCGTGGCCGAGGCCTGCGGCCGGTGCCACTGCGCCCTGCTGGGCGGCGAGACCGCCGAGATGCCCGGCTTCTACGCCGGGGGGGACTTCGACCTGGCCGGCTTCGCCGTGGGCGTCGTCGAGCGGAGCCGCGTCATCGACGGCTCGCGGGTCCGGCCCGGCGACGTCGTGGTGGGCCTCGCATCGGGCGGCCTCCATTCCAACGGCTACAGCCTGGTCCGCAAGATCGTCTTCGAGACGGCCGGCCTCAACGGGGGCGACGAGGTCCCCGGCCTGGGCGTCACGGTCGCCGACGAGCTGCTGCGCCCCACCCGGCTCTATCCGCCGGCGGTCCTGCGGGCGCTGAACCACTACCGGACGAAACGGGTCGTCCACGGCATGGCCCACATCACGGGGGGCGGCCTGGCGGGTAACGTCGAGCGGGTCGTCCCGGAGGGGCTCACCGTCCGCATTCACAAGAAAGCCTGGAGCGTGCCGCCGGTCTTCGAGTGGCTGAAGGCGGCCGGCAACGTGCCGGCCGCCGAGATGTGGCGGGTGTTCAACATGGGGGTGGGGTTCGTGATGATCGTCAGCCCCTACTACGCCGACCGGGTCACGGCGATCCTGGAGCGGTCGGGCGAGACGGTCTACCGGCTGGGCGCGGTGGTCCGCGGCCAGGAACGCGTCGTGCTGGTCTGAGCGCATGCCGGCCGCGGGCCTGTCCCCGCGCCGTCGTTCGGTCGTTGTCATAGAGGTAAGTGGATATGATGCGCCGCCGGATGCTGTTGGTGTCGCTCGCCGCGGCCGCCCTGGCCGCCGGCTGTCTCGAGACCGAGCAGGATTTCACCCTGAACCCCGACGGGACGGGCAAAGTCACCTACATGGTGGTGACGATCCCGTCGAAGATCGGGGCCGCGGCCCGGCCCGAGCCCCCCGCCGCCGCCGTCAAGCGGTCGGTCGTCGAGGTCCTGCGAGAGAGCCGCGGCGTCGAGGTCTGGCGCGACGTCCAGTACGCCAAGCTCCAGGACGGCCGGGTGTGGTTCAAGGGGACGGCCTATTTTCGCTCGCTCTCGGGCCTGAAGCTCCACCTGATGAAGGCGTCGATGGCCCGGTGGCGGGAGGACCGCCGCCGGGGGGGCATGGCCCTGGAGGTCCCCCTCCGCGGCCCGGACTCCCCCATCCGCCGGTCCCCGCCGAAGCTCTCCGACGCCCAGGTCGCCGAGGCCGTCAAGGACCAGCGGGCCAAGTACGAGCAGGCCAAGGAGCTCCTCGGCGACGTGATGCAGGACCTCCAGATCCGGCTTATCTTCCGCCTGCCCAGCAAGGTCGTCGAGACGCAGAACCTGAAGGAGCACCCCGACGGGTCGCTGCGGCTCACGTTCACCGGGGCCCGCATGCTTCAGGGCCGCGACCGCCTCGTCGCCAGCGACTCGTTCATGGAGCACGCCGTCCGCAGCGGCATCGACATGGTCGAGACGGGGCCCGGCGTCGACCGGACGCTGGACGAGGAGGTCTACGGCCTGAAGGGGCCGATCGTGGCCCGCGTTCGCGGCGAGATGGGGCCGCTGTTCGACTACGGCGCCGAGGTGGCGAAGGCCCGCCGGGAGTACCCCGACATGATCGATCGGCTGGGCCTGAAGGAGCTGGACCCGCCGCCCCTGGGGCCGCGCTAGCCGCCGGCCCCCGTCTCGGCGGCTCCCTTCCGGACCTGCTCGATGCGGGCCTTCAGGAGGTTGGCCCGGTCGGTCCGGCCCGTCTTCCGGAGGGTCTCCTCGCACTCGACGAGTACTTCGATGATGTCGGCCGGATCGGCGGCGGGGACCTTTTCGTGGATGGCGAAGGCCCGGTCCAGGAGGTTCTCGCCGTCGTCGAGGCGTCCCTGGGCGAAGCGGAGGGCGGCGAAGTTGCCCAGGGCCAGGACCAGGCGGGCGTCCTCCGGGCCGCCGATCTTCTCCAGCGCCTCGACCGCCTCCTTGTAGAGCGCCTCGGCCTCATCGTACCGACCCATCTTGCGATAGGCATTGGCCAGGTTGTTGAGCATGCCCGCCGTGTTCGGGTGGTCGTCGCCGTAGGCCTTGCGTGAGATCTCCAGGGCCTGCTTGTGAAGCGTTTCGGCCTCGGCGTGCCGGCCTCGGGCCAGGGCGATCGAGCCGAGCAGGCTGACCGCCTTGCCGATGTCGGAATGGCCCGCGGGGCGGGCTTTCTCGTAGACCTGCCGGGCCCGCCGGGCGAGCAGCTCGGCCGTCGCGTACTGCTCCTGCCGGAACCGGACCAGGGCCATCTGGAGGAACAGGTCCGCCGTCCGGGGCGATGCCGGACCGTAGATTCGCGTCACGATCTGGCGGGCCTCGTCGAGGTAAGCGAGGGACGCGTCGTACTGGCGCCGCTCGAGACAGACCTCGCCCAACCGCTGGAGCAGGACCACGATATTCGAGTGGTTGGGGCCGAGGGCCTCCCGGCCCACCTTCAGGCACCGAACGAGCGTGGCCTGGGCCTCGGGAAGCTTGCCCCGGGCGGTCTGGACGCGGGCCAGGGCGTCGAGGGCGGCCGCCAGCCGGCGGCCCTTGCGCGAGGCCTCGGCCGCCTCGACCGCGGCCGCGAACCGGCCCTCGGCTTCGGCCCAGTTCTCCTCTTTGGCGGCGGCCTGGCCGGCGTCCATGTGGGCGATAAACGGATCGGTCGGACCCTCGGGCGGCGGCCCGGCCGCCGGCGGGGGCTCGGCGGCCACGGAAACGCCGGCCAGGACCAGCCCCACGGCCACGCCGAGCAGCGAAAGCGTGCATCCTCGGTTCACAGCGCTCGACCTCCTTTCGGTTCGACGACCGGCAGACCAAGGACTGGACGGCCGAACCGGTTCGCCGATTCGCTCGGATCGACATCAGGATAATCCCGCGGGGAGACGGCTGCCAGCAGAAACCCGCCGCCCGACCGCCTCGCTGGGCGCTTGCTTCCACCGGCGTCCTCCGCATAATGGCCCGGGGCCGGCAACGAGAGGCGGGAGGCGAAACCCATGCGGCGGGCGTGCCTGGTCGAGGCGGGCCGGGTCGACATCCAGGAAGTGCCCCGGCCCGAGCCGGGCGAGGGCCAGGTGCTGCTCGCCCCCGAACGGGTCGGCGTCTGCGGCACCGACCTCCACGTCTGGCACGACAAGCACCCGTTCACGACGCTGCCCGTGGTCCAGGGCCACGAGTACTCGGCCACCGTGGTGGAGGCGGGGCCCGGCGCCCGGGGCTGGGGGGCCGGCACGCGGGTCGTCGTCGAGCCGAGCCTCGTCTGCCGCCACCTCCGCCCCGACGAGCCGCCCTGTCCCCAGTGCCGCAACGGGCGGTACAACATCTGCGACCATCTCCGGGTGATGGGCTTCCAGGCCCCGGGCTGTTACGCCGAGTACGTGGCCGTGCCGGAGGACCGGCTGGTGCGGGTCCCGGCCGAGATGGACCTGGAGGTGGCGGCGTTCGCCGAGCCGGTGGCGGTGGGCGTCCACGCCTGCCGGCGGGTCGGCATCGAGCCGGGGGCACGCGTGCTGGTGGTCGGGTCGGGGCCGATCGGGCTGCTCCTCGGGCAGAGCGCGAAGGCGATGGGGGCGGCCGAGGTGGCCGCGGCGGATATCCGGACGAGCCGGCTCGACCTCGCCCGCCGGCTCGGCCTGGACCACGCCATCCATTCCAGTGAGCGGGCGCTTCGCGACGCCGTCCGCGAGGTCTGGCCCGACGGGCCCGACGTCGTCTTCGAGGTCGTCGGCTTCGAGCCGGCCATGCGCGACGCCATCGAGGCCGCCCGCAAGGGGACCCGGATCGGCGTCGTGGGCGTCTTCGGCGACGACCCCACGCTCCAGATGGGCCTGGTCCAGGACCGGGAGCTGGAGCTGATCGGCACGCTCATGTATATGAGGGCCGATTGGAAGGACGCCGTCCGGTTCCTCGCCGAGGGGACGGTCGAGGTGCGGCCGCTCGTGACGCACCGTTTCGAGATGGCCGACCTGGCCGAGGCGTACCGGGCCATCGAGTCCGACCCCGAGGGGACGCTGAAGGTGATGATCGAAGTCCAGCGCGGCGCATGAGAGACGCGCGGCCCGCAAGCGGGCCGGCGAAAGGCGCGCGTCGCGGCACCTGGCGCGCTCAAACGAAAGGTTGCGGCGTGACCCGCCCGAACGTCCTGTTCCTCGTCGTCGACGACCTCCGGACCCAGCTTGGCTGCTACGGCGAGGGCCAGATGCGGACGCCGCACATCGACCGCCTGGCGGCCGCGGGCCTGGTGTTCGAGCGGGCCTACTGCCAGGTGCCCGTGTGCGGGGCATCGCGGGCGAGCTTCCTGACGGGCCGCCGGCCGACGCGCGGCCGCTTCACCACCTACTACTCGCGGGCCGACGAGGACCTGCCCGAGGCCCGGACGCTGCCCGAGCACTTCCGCGAACACGGCTACGCGGCGGTCTCGCTGGGCAAGGTCTTCCATCACGCCGACGATGCGGCCGAGCGGAGCTGGACCGCCGAGCCGTGGCTCCCGAAGACGAAGGGCAACTGGCGGGACTATCTGCTCCAGGAGAGCCAAGCCGCCGCGGCCGACAACGACGGCAAGGGCCCGCCGTACGAGTGCGCCGACGTCGCCGACGACGCCTACAAGGACGGCCAGGTCGCCGCCCGGGCGGTCGAGGAGCTCAGGCGCCTCGCCGGCAATGACGACCCGTTCTTCCTCGCGGTGGGGTTCTTCAAGCCGCACCTCCCGTTCAACGCCCCGAAGCGCTACTGGGACCTGTACGACCGCGAGGCGGTGCCCCTGGCGGCCAACCCGTTCGCCCCGGAGGGCGCCCCGCCGGAGGCGATGCACAACTGGGCCGAGCTGCGGGCCTATTTCGACGTGCCCCAGGAGGGGCCGCTCCCAGACGAGATGGCCCGGACCCTCGTCCACGGCTACTATGCAGCGACGAGCTACGCCGACGCCCAGGTCGGCCGCGTCCTCGGCGAGCTGGACCGGCTGGGCCTGGCCGACGGGACGGTCGTCGTCCTATGGGGCGACCACGGGTGGCACCTCGGGGAGCACGGCCTGTGGTGCAAGCACTGCAACTTCCAGAACTGCCTGAACGCCCCGCTCCTGGTGCGGGCCCCGGACGTTCCCGGCGGGCGGCGGACGCAGGCCCTGACGGAGTTCCTCGACGTTTACCCGACGCTGGCGGAGCTGGCGGGGCTGCCCGCGGTGGACGGTCTCGACGGGACGAGCTTCGTGCCGCTCCTCTCGGGGCCCGACCGACCGTGGAAGGAAATGGCCTTCAGCCGCTACCAGGCGGGCGACTCGGTCAAGACCGACCGCCACCTCTACACCGAGTGGACCGACGAGGCGGGCGACGTGACGGCCCGGATGCTCTACGACCACGCCTCCGACCCGGCGGAGAACGTGAACGTCGCGGAGCGCCCGGAACAGGCCCCGGCGGTCGAGCGGCTCTCGGCGGCCCTTCGCTCCCGGCGCCTTGGGTAGCCGGGGGGCCCATCCCCACGAGTGCGTTCCATGGCGCCTTTTTGCCTTGCACGCGCCGGCGCCGCCCGCTAGGGTTCCTCGCGCCATGGCCGAGCCGATCCGGACGAACGACCTCAACGTCGAGACCCTCGCCCGCACGATCGACCACACCCTCCTTCGGCCCGACCACACCGTCGAGGACGTCGAACGCGTCTGCGAGGAGGCCATCGGCTACGGGTTCCACACCGTCTCGGTCCCGCCGTACGACGTCGGCCTGGTGGCCCAGCTCCTTCGCGGCACGGACGTGGCCGTGGGCGGGACGGTCGGCATCCCCATGGGCCACGAGGGCCTGCCCGTCAAGCGGGCCGCCGGGCGCCTCTGCATCGAGAGCGGCGCCGAGGAGGTCGACATGGTGATCAACCTGATCGCCATGAAGAGCGGCCGGTACGCCGACGTCCGCAACGAGATCGCCGCCCTTCGCAAGATCACCGAGGGCTGCCGCCTCAAGGTCATCCTGGAGTGCTGCTACCTGACCGACGAGGAGAAGGCCCGCGGGTGCGAGCTGGCCCTGGAGGCCGGGGCCGACTTCGTCAAGACCAGCACCGGCTTCGGCCCCGGCGGGGCGACCCTCCACGACGTCCGCCTCATGGTCGAGGCCGTCAACGGCCGGGCCGGCGTCAAGGCGGCAGGCGGCATCCGCACCTTCCCCGAAGTCAAGGAGTTCCTCAAGGCCGGTGCGACGCGGATCGGCACGTCTCGCGGCGTCGAGATCATCAAGGACTTCCAGGGGCAGGAGGACGCATGACGGCCCGGGGCCAGTCCGACCGGGGGCGCGGCGGGCCGCGGACGGCCCTGGCGGCCGAGGTCCGGTCGCTCCGCCTCCGCCTGGCGGACGCGGGCCGGGCGGGAATGGCGGTCGTCGCGCCGGCGCGCCGACCCAGGCCGAGCCCCCGAACCCGCAACGGCACGCGCGGGGCAAGCCCCGCGGCTGACCCCGAGCAGCGGGCCGCCGAGGCCATCAAGGAGGAGCTCCACGTGGCCGCCCACGAAGGCCCCCAGGTCAGCCCCGGCGCCCCGGCGGGCCGGGACCCACGGGCCGCCGACGAGCGGCCCTTCCAGGACGACTTCGACTTCGGGGCGCCGGACCTCGAGGGCGGCGTCAGCCGCGAGGAGGCCCTCCAGCGGATCGCCGACGAGGTCGCCGCCTGCGAGCGGTGCCCCGAGCTGGTCGCCAACCGGACGCTGACCGTCCCCGGCCAGGGGAACCCGAACGCCCGTCTCGTCTTCATCGGCGAGGGCCCCGGCCAGGAGGAGGACCGCCAGGGCCTGGCGTTCGTCGGCCGGGCCGGGCAACTCCTGACGAAGATGATCGAGGCGATCGACCTCGACCGGGACGACGTTTTCATCTGCAACATCATCAAGTGCCGCCCGCCGGAGAACCGCAACCCCGCCCCGGTGGAGGCGGCCAACTGCCGGCCCTACCTGGCCCGGCAGCTTGAGATCATCCGCCCCAGGGTCATCGTCGCCCTCGGGGGCGTCGCCGCCCAGAACCTGCTCGGGACCACCGACGGCATCGGGCGGCTCCGCGGAAGGTTCTACCCCTACCAGTCGGCCCGGCTCATGCCCACCTACCACCCCGCCTACGTCCTGCGGAGCTACACGAAGGAGACGCGCGGCAAGGTCTACGACGACCTCCTGAAGGTCAAGGAAGCCCTGTCGCAGACCGCCTGACGCATCCCGCGTCACCCCTGGACGGGGGCCCGGCCGCAGGTCCTCGCAAGGCGAAGGCCCCCCAAGGCGCAGGTCCCTGCACGGCGCAAAAAGATGGGCGCCGCCACCATGGGGGTGAGCAGCGGCGCCCCAGGGCCAAAGGGCGGTCCGGGAAGGACCGCGATAGCCGGGCGAAAGAGAAGGGGCGGTTCAACCCGGCTACCTATCCCCTGAAACGCCCGGGGCCCGAAAAAGTTCCCAAGAATCCCGAAATTTCTCCCCAAGCCGCCAGACCAGCCTCTGGCCAGGGTCGCTCTCTCCCGGCACGATCGGCGCCAGGAACCGCCGCGCGAACCGCACCGTCGACCAGCCCATATGGTCGCCGAAGTGCCCGTCGCGGACCATTCCCGGCCGCCACCTGACCTGGCGCACCTTCGCATAGGCCGCCCGGTCCGCCTCCGACAAGCCCTCCGGGGACCGGAAACCGAGCAGGGCCGCCGCCGGGCCCCATCGCCGGTCCACCGTCCCGAACAGGCACGTCCCGAGGCCCATGTAGAACAGGTCCGCCCACGAGTGGGTCACGGTGAGCCGGTCGCGGACGGCCCGGGCCGCCGCTGCTGCTGCACGGCAACCGCGGGGCGAGTCTACTACCCCTCGCCGACCGGCAGGTGCAACGCCCTGCCGCCCAGAACCTGCCGGCAGTAGCGGGCCGTGGCGGGCGGGGCATACCGACGGACCAGCTCGCGGCCCGCCAGGTCCGGGTGGTCCCGGCGAAGGGCCCGAACGCGGGCCTCGCCCCAGTGGTAGGCGGCCAGGGCCAAGTGCAGGTCGCCGTCGAAGCGGTCGACGAGCAGCCGGAGGTACGTCGTCCCGACGCGGACGTTCCAGGCCGGGTCGAACGGATCGCCATCGGGCAGGCCGGCCTGGCGGCGGACCTCCTCCCGGGCGACGGGCGTGATCTGCATGAGGCCCCGGGCGCCGGCGCCGCTCTCGGCCCGGGGGTCGCCGCCGCTCTCGGCCCGTATGACGGCCCGGAGCAGCTCCGGAGGCAGGGCGGCGGTCTCGGCCTCCCGCCAGACGAGGTCCCGGTAGCGGTCGAGGCGTGCCTCGATCCGGCGCTCCCGCACGAGAAGCGCCAGGAGCCCCGCCCCCGCGGCGGCAACCGTCACCGCCGCGGCCGCCAAAAGCCACCACCTCAGGGCTCGGGCACGTGCGGCCGCGCGGCCCATTCCGCTCCCCTTCCGCGATCAGAAGTGGTACATGCGGATCCAGGCGACCTGGGCCTGGGCGAACTCGGCCTGCTCCCCCTCGGGAAACTTGCTCAGGTAGCTCTGGTAGGCGTCGAGGGCCTTGTCCCAGACCTTCTGCTCGGCCCAGCACCGGGCGATGGCCAGCATGGCCCGTTCGGCCTTCTCGTGCTGCGGATAGTTGTAGATAAACTTCTGATACGCCTCGATCGCCTCGTCGTACCGCTTCTTCTCCAGGTAGTACTCGCCGACCTTGTGGAGGGCGTCGACGGCCTCCTTGCTGGCCGGGTAGTGGGCCAGGAGCTCCTGGTACGCCTCGATGCCCTTCTCCGGGTCCTTCAGGTACTGGGTGTAGATGACGCCGATCCGAAGGAGGGCGTCGCCGGCCATGTCGCCCCGCTTGAACTCCTCGACGGTCCGGCGATAGGCCCGGATGGCGCGGAAAAGGTCGGCGTTGACGCGGTCGCGCTTCGAGCCGCTCACGAGGACGCCCAGCGTGTCGCCGCCCCACACCTCCTCGGCGACCTCCGGGCCGGGCCCGGCCTCGGGGTGATACAGCCGCCGCAGGTCCAGGTCGGCCACCAGGCGGACCCGGTCGCGGAGGCTGCGGCGCTTCAGGATGATGCGGGCCTCGTCCAGCTTGCCGACCGAGCGGGCGGTGTATTCGTAGGTGTGCCCGATCCAGTAGAGGGCGTCGTCGGCCAGGCGGCTGTCGGGGTAGCCCTCGGCCAGCTCGGTGAAGAGGTCGCGGGCCGCCGGGAAGTTCTCCGCCCGGAGCTGGGCCGTCCCCCCCGTGAACAGGGCATCGGGGGCCCGGACGTGCTTCGGATGGCGCTCGGCCACCTTCCGAAACTCCACCGCCGCCTTCGTGTAGTTCTTGAACTGCTTGTGGAACAGCGTGGCGATCTGGTACTGGGCCTCGGCCACCTTCGGGTTCTGCGGGTTGTCGGCGATGAAGTCGGCGTACTGCTGGACCTCGTCGAGCAGGGCCAGCCGCCCCTCGCACAGGCCGACGTGCTCGTAATGGGGGAACTTCTTGATGTAAAGCTCGTAAAGCTCCTTCGCCTCGGCCCACCGACCGAGGTTCTCGTTGCAGGCGGCGGCCTCGATGTACGCAAGGCTCGTCCGGTCCCCGTCGGGGTAGTCCGCCATCAGGGCCTCGTAGGCCCCCAGGGCCTCTTCAAACAGGAGGTTGTCGCGGAACAGGCGGGCCACGGCAATCAGCGAATCGTCCGCCTCCTTCTTCGTCGGGAAGAGGTTCAGGAACAGCCGGTACGCGACGACGGCGTCGTAGTGGCGGCCGGCGTCCTCCAGGCCGCGGGCGATGGCGAACATCCGCGGGTGGACGAACTCGCCCCGGAGCACCGGCGAGTCCCCATGTCCCGCGCCGCCTGCCAGGCGAGGCGCCGCCGAGCGCTTCTCGGGGGGCAGGACCGGAAGGGGCGCCTCCGGGGCCCCGTCGCGGAGGCGGACCAGGTCGAACGCCTCCTCGACCTGCTCCAGCACCTTCCGCGTCTTCGGCCCCACGATGCCGTCCGGCTTCAGGTGGTTCCGCTTCTGGAAGTCCAGGACGTTCGCATAGCCCAGCCGCCTGAGCCGGGCCCCGATCTCGAGCTGGCGGTACGCCAGCTCGGCCGGGTACCGGGCGGCGTACTCGGCGTAGGTGCCGAGGGCATCGAGCGGCGCGTCAAGCTCCTTCTCCTGGAGCCGGGCGGCCCTCAGCAGGGCGTCCCGTCCCTCCGGCCGGTGGGGGAACCGCACGGCGATCTCCCGGTGCAGCGAGACGGCCATGTGCGGCTCGTGCGCGAGCTCCAGGAGCGTCCCGATCTGCCGCAGCCGCCGGAGCGGCTCCCCGGGGTCGGCCGCCAGCAGCTTCAGGTAGTGCCGCTTCGCCTCGACGAGGATCGGCAGGGCGCCGCCGGCCCCTTCGAGGGCGATCCGCTTCTGGGCCTCGACCAGGTGGGCCCGCCCCCGCAGCCTCCCCAGGCGCCTGACGTCGGCCGGGTCGGCCGCGGCCAGGGCGTCGAGCACCTCGTGGGCCGCCTGGGTCCGGGCCGAGACGTCGGCCACCCGGTCTTCGAAGGCCGCCCTCGCAAGAAGCGCTTCGACGCGCAGCAGCGCCGAGCGCCGCGCGAACACGGCGTTTTCGAACACAATCCGGTCCAGGAGCTCCAGCAGCCGATCGAGTGTCGGCGCGTCCAGACCCGACCGGACGCCTGTCAGCAAGTCATCCAGGACGCGGCTCGCCTGGTCGTTCGGCGGCTCGGCCGACAGCGCCGCCTCGAACGCCGCGACGGCTTCGGGTCCGTACCGGCCTTCGTCGAGCCCGGCGCGGAGGGCCCCGGCGAGGACAAGCCACGCCTCGCGGCGGACTTCGGCCGTCGCCAGCCGCCCGATCAGGTTCCGGAGGGCCTCGATGCCCTCCCCTCGGGGGCCGGCCTCCAGGCCGAACTCCGCCAGGCGCAGCGCCGCCGTTTCCCGGACGACCGCGTCCTCCAACGCATCGTTCTCCACGATGCCGCGAAGAAGCTGCCGGGCCTGGTCGGCGTCCCCGCCCCGCCAGTCGAGCATCGCCAGGGCGATGGCCGCGCGGCCGGCGCCGGGCGTGCCCCCGTAGAGCCGGGCCGCCTCGTAGGCCGAGCGGGCGTCGGCCTCGGCGCCCGTGACCTGAGCCAACTCGCCCCGGAGGTACAGGACCTGGGCCTTCTGGGCGTCGGTGGCGGCCCGTTCGGCGGCCGCCTCGAGCTGGGCCGACGTGCCGTCGGTGATGCCCTTCTCGATGAGCGTCTCAAGGATCCCGAGGTGCGCGTCCAAGTCGAGCTTCTGGAGCGTCAGGCGCTCGACGACGTGGCGGGCCCGGGCGTGGTCGGGCTCGGCCTTCAGGACCTCGCGCCACAGGGCCAGCGACTTCTCCAGCTCGCACTCGTGCAGATACGCCTCGGCCAGGGCTTCCTTGGCCCGGAGGGTGGTCGGCTGGTCGCGGAGCTGCTTCTCCAAGTCGGCGACGGACTGGCCATGGGCGGTCCCGGCGGCCAGGACCACCACCGCAGCGACCAGCGGGAGCGCGAGCGTCCGAAGTGGTTGTCTCATGGCTTGGCTCCTGTCTTCTCGTCGAGGACGTTCAGGGCGTTGCGCAGCCGATCGATGTCGGGCGTATCCGGAGAAAGCTCGACCAGACGGGCGTAATAGCCGCGGGCGTCGTTCGGGCGGCCGGTCGCCAGGCTCAGCTCGGCCAGCGACCGGAGGACCTTCGCCGAGGTCGGCCACGCCTTCTCGGCCTTCGCCAGGTAGGCGATGGCCTCGTCGCGCCGGCCGTCGGCCCGCAGGACCATCGCGGCCCGGTAGTAGCCGTCGGCGACCTCCCGGGCGTCGAACCGCTTCTTGCGGCGGGCCTCGGCCAGGACCCGGTCGAGGGCCTCGACGTCCTTCGTCGCCAGGTGGAGGCGGACCAGGAGCTCGAGCGTCCGGCGGCTGTCGGGTTCGCCGGCCGCCAGGGCCTCCAGGTGAGGACGGGCCTGGTCGGCGTCGCCGGCCGCCAGCCAACCCGCAGCCAGCATGTGGCGGGCGTCGCGATTGGCGGGCTGGCGGGCCAGAAGCTGGTATCCCTCATACAGGGCCGAGAACCGCGTGCAGACGCGGTACCGGTCGGCCTCGCCCTGGAGGGGACCGAGGACGACGTACCCGTCGACGAGGTCGCCGGGCTCGGGCCTCTCCAGCATCCGGCGAGCAACGATGGGCCCGACCTCCTTGTGCTGGATCAGGTAGGCCCGCCCGAGGAGCCGGCGCAGCTCGGCCGAGTCCATGCCGGCCTCCTCGGCGCTCAGGAAATGCTTCTCGGCCAGGGCCCCGAACCCCCGGTCGAGGCAGATCCGCCCCAGGAGGAAGCTGTTCGACGGGTCGCGGATGTCCTCGGCCAGGGCCTTCTCCAGGTACGTCTTGGCCTCGGTGGTGCGGCCGAGGGCCCAGTAACACTTGCCCAGGGTGCTGGCCGTGGCGGCCTCCTGCTTCAGGCGATGGGCCTTCTTCAGATAGTCGAGGGCCTCCTCGTGCTTCCCCGCCTCGTGCAGGAGCCGCCCCGTCAGGGCGTTGGCCTCGGGGTTCTCGGCGTCGGTCTCGATGACCGACCGCAGGACGCCGAGCGCCTGGGGCGACCGCCCCAGGTGGAGATAGGCCCGGGCCAGGATGAGCCGCTCCTGGATGCTGGCCTCGCCGGCCCGGTAGGACCGTTCGAGGGCCTTGACGACGGCCTCGTAGTCGCCGCGGGCGTAGGTCCGAAGCGCTTCGGTCTCGTCGGCCGCGGCGGCGGCCGTCCCGGCGGCGAGGGCCGCCAGCACAAGGGCCGCACCGGTCACGCTGCACCATCGCATGGGCTGTCCTTTCGGTCTGTCCTTCGGGTCCGGTGCCGCCGCAAGGGCAGGCGGTGGAACAAGCAGGGCGCACTCGAAGCCTGGGTCGGCTTGCTGGGCGCCGAGGGCGGGCACGTCGACACACACTCTCGCAGCATCGTTATCGGCACGCCCCGCCGTGCGGCTTTAGCTTAACCGGCCGAATCCCGCGTGCCTCTGAAAAAAGGCGGGAACCGTTGCCACCGGCCCCGCCCGCGCTTGAAAGGCCGCACCGGCGGCGCTATAATCGGCGATTGCCGACGCAAATGGGACCGGGCGCCGCAGGGGGCCGGGATCGTGGAAGTCACCGTCAACGGCGAGACGCGCGAGGTGGAGGCCGGCACGACGGTCGCCGAACTCCTCCAGACGCTCGACGTCCAGCCCAAGGCCACCGCCGTCGAGGTCAACCGCAAGCTCGTGCCGCGTTCCCGCCACGGCGAGCACGCCCTCGAAGCGGGCGACGCCGTCGAGATCGTGACCCTCGTCGGAGGCGGGTAACGCCAACGCGGAACGGGCAGCAGTCGGCCGGGGGCCCGCCACGAACCGGGCGGGTAAACGTGCCCCGCGCGGGCGGCTGCCAGGAGGCACCCATGCCCGACAATGAATCGCTGAAAATCGGACCCTACGAGTTCACCAGCCGCCTGTTCGTCGGCACCGGCAAGTACGAGACCTTCCCCCTGATGGCCGAGGCCCTCGAGGCCTCCGGGTGCCAGGTCGTCACGGTGGCCGTCCGCCGGGTGAACCTGGCCGACCGGTCGAAGCAGGGCCTGCTCGACTACATCGACCGCGACCGGTACACGCTGCTGCCGAACACGGCCGGCTGCTTCAGCGGCGAGGACGCCGTCCGGACGGCCCTGCTGGCCCGCGAGGCCCTCGGCGTCGAGTGGGTCAAGCTGGAGGTCCTCTCGGACACCGAGACGCTCCTGCCCGACCCCATCGAGACGCTTGGGGCCATGGAGACGCTCCTGGCGGAGGGGTTCCACGTCCTGCCCTACTGCGGCGACGACCCGGTCATGGCGAAGCGCCTCGAGGACGCCGGCGCCGCGGCCGTCATGCCCCTCGGGTCGATGATCGGCAGCGGCATGGGCCTCTTGAACCCGGCCCACCTGCAACTGATCATCGAGCGGGCGGGCGTGCCCGTCATCGTCGACGCCGGCGTCGGCACCGCCAGCGACACCAGCATCGCCATGGAGATCGGGGCCGACGGCGTCCTCCTCAACACCGGCGTCGCCAAGGCCCGCGACCCGGTCCGGATGGCCCGTGCCATGCGGCACGCCATCGAGGCGGGCCGGCTGGCCTACCAGGCGGGCCGCATCCCGCGGCGGGTGCTCGGCACGCCTTCGAGCCCCGTCGAGGGCACGATCGGCTCGGCCAAGGACTGACACGGAGCCCCGCGATGGACGACGACGCCTCGCGCCTCGCCGACCGGGCCGAGCAGCGGTTCCGCTCGGGCCACAACTGCGCCCAGTCGACTCTCTGGACCGTCGCCGAGGCGATGGGCATCTCGTGCCCGGAGTGCATCCCGGGCGTCGCCCTGGCGATGGGCGGCGGCATCGGACACACCGGGCAGGCCTGCGGGGCGCTGACGGGCGGCGTCATGGCGATCGGCCTGGCCGTCGACCGCTTCACGGAGGAGTCGCAGCAGGGCAAGAAGGACCGGGCCAACGGCCTCGCCGCGCGGTTCGTCGATGCGTTCGTGGAGGGATTCGGGACGCCCGACTGTGCCCAGGTCCTGGGGTTCTCCTGGCGCGAGCCGGACGCCCTGGAGCGGTTCCGCCGCGAGGACGCCATGGGGCATAAGTGCGCTCCGTGCGTCCGGTGGGCGGTCGCCGAGGCCCACCGCCTGGCCCGCGACGTGAAGGCCGAGGCCGGCTGAGCGACTCTGCGGCCATGGCCCCTGCGCGGCGGGTCTGGAGCACCCGTCGCGCTGGATGCGATTGCCCGGGGCGGGAACGGAGACCCGATTGGAAGCCCCTCGACCCGTCCCTCTCCCGCCAGGGGAGAGGATATGCGGCATGAAACGCGGTGGTTGACTCCATGCCGAACCTCATCCACGACGCCCTCGGGCCCGACGGCCTCATCGCCCGCCACTTCGACGCCTACGAGCACCGCCCCGAGCAAATCGACATGGCCGAGGCCGCGCAGAAGGCCTTCCAGTCCGGGCGGCACCTCCTGGTCGAGGCCGGCACGGGCGTCGGCAAGAGCTTCGCCTACCTCGTCCCGGCCATCTACCAGGCCACCCGCAACAAGAAACGCGTCGTCGTCTCCACCTACACCATCAGCCTCCAGGAACAGCTCGTCGAGAAGGACATCCCGACGCTCGCCCGCCTGCTGGGCGAGGACTTCCGGGCCGTCCTCGTCAAGGGCCGGGCCAACTACCTGTGCCTGAGGCGACTGGAGCGGGCCAGCGCCCGGGCCGCCTCCCTGTTCATCGGCCAGTCCGAGCACCGGACGCTGAAGCGGATCGAGCGGTGGGCCATGAAGACCCGCGACGGGAGCCTGTCGGACCTCTCGCCGCCGCCCGACTGGCGGGTCTGGGACCGCGTCTGCGCCGAGCACGGCAACTGCCGGGGCCGCCGGTGCGCCCACGACAAGCGGTGCTTCTACCAGCGGGCCCGCCGCCGGGCCCAGCAGGCCCATCTGCTCGTCACGAACCACGCCCTGTTCTTCTCGGACCTGGCGATCCGGGCGGCGAGCGGCACCGGCGTCCTGCCCGCCTTCGACCTCGTGGTCTTCGACGAGGCCCACAACATCGAGACGGTCGCGTGCGACCAGCTCGGCATCGGCGTCAGCTCGACCCAGATGACGTTCCTCCTGGGGTCGCTGTGGCAGCCGAAGCGGGAGCGGGGCCTCCTGGCGTCGGGCCTCTTCGCGAAGCCCGGGGCCGCCCGCCGGGCCTGCGAGGCCGCCGCCGAGGCGTCCAACGAGCTGTTCGGGGCGCTGATGCGATGGCTGGCCTCGCCGGAGGGGGGCTCGGGCCGCGTCCCCCGCCCCGGGATCGTCCGGGACCCGCTCTCGCCGGCCCTCCAGGCCCTCGCCCGCGAGCTTCAGTCCCTCGGCCGGGCCACCCAGGACGAGGAGACCGCCGACGAGCTGGCCGCCTACGCCGACCGCGCCAAGGGCCTCGCCGACGCCGTCGACGCCTTCATCGGCCAGACCTACGGGGCCGATCCGAAGGAGGCCGGCAAGACCGCCAAGGAGGGTGAAGCCCCGCCCGGGGCGGTCTACTGGGTCGAGGTCTCGGGCGTCCCCCAGGCGACCGGCCCGAAGCAGCGGATGCGCGACAAGTCGCCCCCCACCGACTCGCTGTTCGACCCGGACGAGGGCGGCCGAGGCGGCCGGTCGCGCCCCCCGCGGGTCACCCTCCGGGCCTCGCCCGTCGACGTCGGGCCGATGCTCGACCTGCTCTTGTGGCAGAACGTGCCATCGGCGGTGCTGACGAGCGCGACGCTGTCGGTGGCGCCGCACGACGAGTTCGCCTATGCCCGGCGGCGCCTGGGCCTCGAGGAGGCCGACACGCTCCAGGTCGGCTCGCCGTTCGACTACGAGCGGAACGTGCGGCTCTACGTCGAGGCCGACCTGCCGGAGCCGAACCGGCCGGAGTACTTCGCGGCGGCGGTCGAGGCGATCCGGAAATATCTCGACCTCTCGGAGGGCCGCGCGTTCGTCCTGTTCACCTCACACCAGATGCTCCGCCGGGCCGCCGAGGCCCTCCGCGGCCACGTCGAGGGACGGGGATGGACGCTCCTCGTGCAGGGCGCGGGCATGCCCCGGGGGAAGATGCTGGAGGAGTTCCGACACGACACCCACTCGGTCCTGTTCGGAACCGACACGTTCTGGCAGGGAGTCGACGTGCCGGGGGCGGCCCTGTCGAACGTCGTCATCACGAAGCTGCCTTTCGCCGTGCCCGACCGGCCGCTCGTCGAGGCCCGGATCGAGCAGGTCCGCGCCGCCGGGGGGAACCCGTTCTACGATTACCAGCTCCCCGAGGCGGTCCTGAAGTTCAAGCAGGGCTTCGGCCGGCTCATTCGCTCGCACGGCGATACCGGGATGGTGGTGGTGCTCGACTCGCGGGTCCTGAAGCGCCGCTACGGGCAGATGTTTCTCAGGGCCCTGCCGCCCTGCCAGGTCATCGTCCCCGGCCGCGACGAGACATAGCGACACAACTATCGAGCAGCGACCGGAAGGTCGCCGCATCGCCCGCCTGCCTGCGCCGCCCGCTCGCCGGCCGCTACAGCTCGATCTTCGCCTCGGCGCCGACGAGGTCGGCGTTGGCCTTAAGGACCGGCCGGACGTGCTCGGCCAGGAACTCGTCCACCTGCTCCGGGGCCCGGCCGACGAAACGCGACGGATCGAGCTCGGCGTCTATGTCGACCTGGGCGAATGCCTCGTCGCCCTTCAAGCGATCCAGAAGATCGTTCTCGCCTCCCTCGGCCTTCACGCGGCGGGCCGCCGCCTGGGAGTGCTCGCGGACCCGCTCGTGCAGCGTCTGGCGGTCGCCGCCCGCCTTCACCGCGGCCATCAGGACGTTCTCCGTGGCCATGAACGGCAGCTCCGCCGCCACGTGCCGCGCGATCATCTTCGGGTACACCACCAGGCCGGCGGCCACGTTCTGGTAGAGCCGGAGCACGCCGTCGGCCGCCAGGAACGCCTCCGGCAGGACGATCCGCCGGGCGGCCGAATCGTCGAGCGTCCGCTCCAGCCACTGCTCGGCGGCCGTCTGGGCCGCCACCGGCGCCAGGCCGACCAGGTACCGGGCCAGCGACGTCATCCGCTCGGCCCGCATCGGGTTCCGCTTGTAGGCCATCGCCGACGAGCCGACCTGCTTGGCCTCGAACGGCTCCTCCAGCTCCTTGCGGTTCGCCAGCAGCCGCAGGTCGCAGGCGAACTTGTGGGCGCTCTGGGCCAGGCCCGACAGGGCCGCCACCGCGACGTAGTCCACCTTGCGGCTGTAGGTCTGCCCGGTCACGGGATAGACGGCCTCGAAGTCGAGCTTCTCGGCGACGCGGGCGTCGAGCCGCTTGACCTTTTCGTGGTCCCCGTCGAACAGGCGGAGGAACGAGGCCTGGGTGCCGGTGGTCCCCTTGGCGCCGCGGAACCGGAGGTTCGCGAGGACGTTCTCCAGGGCCCCGAGGTCCATCAGGAGGTCGGCGATCCAGAGACACGCCCGCTTGCCGACGGTCGTCAGTTGGGCCGGCTGATAGTGCGTGAACCCCAGCGTCGCGAGGTCGCGGTGCTCCTCGGCGAAGCGCGAGAGGCGATCGATCGTCGTCACGAGCCGCGGCCGGAGGAGCCGCAGGGCTTCCCTGAGGACCACCAGGTCGGCGTTGTCGCCGACGTAGCAGCTCGTCGCCCCGAGGTGGATGATCGGCCGGGCCTTGGGGCACTGCTCGCCGAAGGCCCGGACGTGGGCCATGACGTCGTGCCGCAGCTCCCGCTCGAAGGCCTCGGCCCGGTCGAAGTTGACGTCCGAGAGGTGGCGGCGCATCTCGTCGAGCTGCTCGTCCGTGATGTCGAGGCCAAGCTCCTGCTGGGCCTCGGCCAGGGCGAGCCAGAGCCGCCGCCAGGTGCGGAACTTCGTCCGCGGGCTGAACAGGGCGATCATCGCCTCGCCCGCGTAACGGGCGACCAGCGGCGTCTCGTACCGGCCGTACGGATCGTCGGACGGGCTCATAGCGCAGCTCCCACTGGGCCTGCCGGGGGCCCCCACTCGCAGCGTGGCGGGTCTGGAGTGCCCGCCGCGCAGAACTTACGCGAGCCGGCGCGGAATCGCTATCGAAGATAACCAGGCAGGGCGCTCCGTGCCACGAAAACCCGCACAAACGCGTTGACCGGTAAGGCGCCCGAAGCGGCTCAGTCAGCCGCAGGGCCTATCCCCGCCCGTGCCTTACGGCCCGGGGCGCACGCGCCGCGCACAAGGCGTCACCGCAATCGAGCAAGCCGGCGAGAGGCGAATCGCAGGCGGGGCTAGCTGACGAGGTCCGTCGAGTCTTCGATCACGCGGACCGCATCGCGAAGGCTGTACGGCTTCTTCAGGCACACGTCGAACTCGCGGCAGAACTGACCGAGGCGGGCGTCGTCCTCGTCTTCCCGGCAGACGGCGACGACGCGCGTCCCCACCAGGTCCGGGTCGCCCTGGAGGGCCCGGCGGAGACCCGACGGGTCCAGGCCCGGCATGTGGACGTCCAGGAACAGGACGTGGGGCCGGAACTGGCGGGCCTGGAGGCCGGCCTCGAACACGCTCGAGGTCACCATGACGTCGTAGTCGAAGCCCCGCTCCAGGGCCATCCGCATGGCATCCGCGAAGTCGTAGTCCGTCTCGGCCAGCAGGACGCGCGTAGCGTTCCCATCCAGGCCGCGCAGCGGAATGCCGTGGGCCTTCATGAACCGCACGAGGGACTCGCGAGGAATGCGACGGTCCCGGGACCCTGGGATCTTGAATCCGCGTAACTGCCCGGAATCAAACCACTTAGAAACGGTCCTCGGGGCCACGCCGCACAGGCGGGCCACCTCCCCCGTAGTCAGAACCTCCTTCACTGCACAATCCCCCAGGCGCAGCATGGAACAGCCAGCACAACCCCCAAGACGTGCACTTCAAATATACCACAAGAATCGCCCCCGGTCAAATTTGGGGGCACAAATCGGCCCGAATCGGCCGCTCAGAGGCGGAAAAGCTGGCACAGATTGCCCAGCTTGACGCGCGCCGGTGGCCCGCCGCCCGCCCTGCGCCCAGGGACGCAGATTCACGACGCTGACGCGTCCTGGATTCCGAGCGCCCGGGCGAGGGCCGCCGCCGTCACGCCGCGGACCAGAAGCTCCTTCTCCGGCCGGGACCGGCCCGAGAGGACCTCGACGTCGGCCGGACGGACGCCCGCCGCCCGGGCCACCAGCCGGCAGACCGCCCGGTTCGCCGCCCCCTTCTCGGGGGGTTTCCGCACGGCCACCTTCAGCCGGTCGCCCAGCGGCCCGGCGATCCGGTCCCGCGACGCACCCGGCACGACCTTCACGCTCAGGACCGCCCCCTCGGCCGTGTCCCTCACCATCGCCATTGGTCGCCCCCGGCCCTTGCTCGATTGCCTCCAACCTTATCTCTACCGTTCGCCGTTGCCGTTCGGCGTCTGCCCCGTTTCCCTCTGCGTCCTCTGCGCCTCCACGGTTTTATCCGCTGTTGCGGAAGCCTAATAGCCCGCATCGCGGAGGTCGCGCTCGCCCAGGCCGAAGTGGTGCCCGATCTCGTGGAGCACGGTCCGGCGGACCTGCTCGCGGACGGCCTCGTCGAGGTCGCCCTTCGGGCCGGCCTCTTCCCGCGCCGCCGCCAGGACCGGCCCGCGGTAGATGACGATTCGGTCGGGCAGAACGCCCCCGTAGTGCGGTCCGCGGCGGGTCTGCGGCACGCCGTGGTAGAGGCCGAGAAGCGTCCGCCCCCGGCCCAGGCCCAGCCTCCGGAGGGTTTCGCGCGGCGGGGCCCGCTCGACCGTCACGTCGACGTTGTCGAGCCGGCTGGCGATCGTCTGCGGCAGCCCCTCCAGGGCCTCCTCGACGAGCTGCTCGAACCGCTCAGGATCCATCGTCCGGCCTCCGGCGGAGACGGCGCGGCAGCGCCCGCGACGCACGCCACGAAGCGACCCGGCTTCACCCGGCTTCATGGTAGCCGGGGGCGCGAGGTTCGCCAAGTTTTTGGTTGCAGGCCGGGGCGGGGAGGCGTATTATTTCCGGTTCGCTGAAGCCCGCGACGGGCAAACCGCGCGCGACGGCCGGCCCAGAGACCCCGGCCGACGGGAACCGAAGAGGAGCGCCAAGCGTGGCCGTAAGGATCAGACTGAAACGACTGGGCCGGCGGAACCTGCCGTTCTGGCGGATCTGCGCCACCGACAAGCGGGCCGCCCGCGACGGACGCGTCATCGAGGAGCTCGGCTGGTACGACCCCCACCGCGAGAACACCGAGAAGGTCCAGATCAAGCGGAACCGCGTCATGCACTGGCTGAAGGTCGGGGCGACCCCGTCCGAGACCGTTCGCCGTCTGCTGCTCCACTCGGGCATCGACCCGAAGGGCAACGAGATCGAGCCCGTGCCATGGCCGAAGAAGAAGCAGCCCCCGCCGAAGCCCGCCGCCCAGCGGCTGGCCGAGGAGAAGGAGGCCCAGGAGGCGGCCGAGGCGCCCGCTGAAGCGGAAGCGCCGGCCGAAGAAGCCCCGGCGACTGAAGCTCCGGCGGCTGAGACCGAAGCGACACCGGCTGAGGGCCCACCCGCGGCAGAGGCGCCCTCGGAAAAGGCCGCCAAGGACGAGGCACCGGCCGAAGAGGCCCCGAAGGACGAAGCGCCCGCCGAGGACGCGCCACCCGCCGCTGAAGAGGCAAGCGAGACGCCCGAGGCCGAGACGCCCGGGCCGGACGCCGGCGACGAGGAGGCCGAGCCGAGCTGAACGGCCACCGAGGGGACAAGCCCCGCGGCCAACCCATGCGGTCTACGCCTCGACTGACCTGTGTGCAGGCAGCGCGCAGACGAGCCACGGGGACCTGCGATGACGCTTCGGATCGACGTCATCACGCTGTTCCCCGAGGCTTTCGGCGAGGTCCTCGCCACGAGCATCCTCGGGCGGGCCATCCGCGAGCGACGCCTCGACGTCGAGCTGACGAACCTGCGGGACTTCGCCGTCGACGAGCGCGGCACGGTGGACGACAAGCCGTTCGGCGGCGGGCCCGGCATGGTCCTGATGTGCGAGCCGGTCTACCGGGCCGTCGAGCACGTGCGGGGCCTCGACGGGCGGCCCGCGACGGTCGTCGTGCTGACGCCGCAGGGCCGGCGGCTCGACCAGGGGCTCGTGCGGCACCTGGCGGGCCGGGAGCGGCTCGTCCTGGTGTGCGGCCACTACGAGGGGTTCGACGAGCGGGTCCGGCCGCTGGCCGACCTGGAGGTGTCGATCGGCGACTACGTCCTGACGGGGGGCGAGCTTCCGGCGATGGTGGTGATCGACGGGGTGGCCCGGCTCCAGCCGGGCGCCCTGGGGGCCGAGGACGGGGCGGCCGAGGAGAGTTTCGCCGAGGCGGGCCTGCTGGAATACCCGCAGTACACGCGGCCACGGGAGTTCCGCGGCATGGCCGTGCCGGAGGTGCTCCTCTCGGGCCACCACGCCGAGATCGCAAGGTGGCGGGCCGACCAGGCCCGTCGGCGGACCCGCCGGCGGCGGGACGAGGCAGCGGCCTCCGAGCCGCCCCGCGGTGCCACGGCGGACGGCGAGGCGGGCCATCTCGGCCCGGCGGACGGCGAGGCGGAAGGCGGTGGGTGAGCCATGCTCGGTGCGATGGGCGCGCTCGAGACGCTCGTCCTGATCGCTTTGGCCGTGGGCTTTTTCGGCGGCACGGCGTTCGTCGTCTTTCTGCGGTGGCTCCGCGGAGGCGACGCGCAGCGGCGCAAGCACGCGCAGCAGCCGGACGGTAAACAGACGCGTAAGCGGAAGTGAAGCGGCGCCGGCCGGCGCCCGGCAGCGAGTGAAGAAAAGGGCGGTCCCATGCGAAAGCCAGCCATCGAACGCGTCGAGGCCCGGTTCCTCGTCAAGGAGCGGCCCGACATCCACGTCGGCGACACCGTCGACGTCGGCGTCCTGATCACCGAGGGCGACAAGCAGCGGGTCCAGGTGTTCACGGGCGTCGTGACCGCCCGCCGCGGCACCGGGGCGACCGAGACGTTCACCGTCCGGCGGATCGTCGCCGGGGAGGGCGTCGAGCGGACCTTCCCGCTCCATTCGCCCCACCTGGCGTTCGTCCGCGTCGTCCGCTCGGGCCGCGTCCGACGGGCCAAGCTCTACTACCTCCGCGACCGCGTCGGCAAGGCGACCCGCCTGGCCGAGCGGCGACGCGAGGTCGGCACGGTGACCTACGCCGCCGCCGCCGAGCCCGAGGAGGAAGCGGCCGAGGCCGAGGCGGACGAGGAGGAAGCCGCCGAGTCGTGACGCGCGGCGGCGGCGCGCACGGTGCCACGGCTTGCTTGCCAGAGCGTGCCGGCCGACCCGACGGCACCGATTGACAAGCCATCGGTGGCACCCGAAGATCGTGGCGTCCGGCCGCGCCCATGAAATCACTCCGCTCATTCCGCCAGGCCCTGGGCTACTGCTGGCCCTACCGGGGGCGGATCGCCGCGGCCTGGCTGTGCGGGCTGGTGGCGGCCGTTTGCTGGGCCGGGTCGATCTCGGCCGTCCTGCCCGTCTTCAACCTTCTGTTTCGTCCCCGGCCGGCGGGCCTCCACGTCGAGGAGCGGCCCGTCGCCGGCCAGTCCGGCCGCACCGAACGGGTCCTGGAGGCCGACCTCTCCTGGACCGTCGTCCAGGGCCCGGAGGTCGACCGGCTCCAGGTCGACGGCCGGACGGTCCGCGTGCCGATGGAGGTCCGCGTCGCCCGCCCGGAGGGGCCGCTGGAGGACCTGGCGACGCGGGCCGAGGCCGAGGGGGCAGCCTACGCCCCGGTCCTGCGGTTCCTGGCCAACCGCCTCCCGAAAGACCGGTTCCGGGCCCTCGTCTGGGTCCTGGGGCTGATGGTCGTCCTGGTGGTCGTCCGCGGCGTGATGGATTACCTGTATGAATATCTCGTCGGACACGCGACGGCCCGGGCGGCCCTGGCGATCCGCGTCCGCGTCTTCGACCATGTCCTGAGGTCGCGCCTGACGCTGTTTGCCCGCACCAGCCCCAGCGACATCATGAGCCGGTTCAACCAGGACCTGTTCCACGTCATGGAGGGGATGAAGTCGGTGCTCGGCAAGACGGTCGTCATGCCGCCGCGGGCGCTGTTCTGCCTGGCGGCGGCGATCTTCTTGGGCGCAGGGATCGACCCCCGGCTGGTCGTGACGGTCCTGGTGGCGGTGCCGCTGGTGGCGGTGCTGATCCGGCGGTTCGCCCGGCGGATGCGGCGGGCCAGCCGCAAGGGCCTCCAGAGCCAGGCCGCCGTCATGTCGCACCTGGAGGAGAGCCTGTTCGGCATCCGCGTCGTCAAGGGCTACCACCTGGAGGGGCACCAGCGGCGCCGGTTCTTCGGGGCCAGCCGGCGCCTGTTCGCCAACTGGCTCCGCGGCATCCGCATCCAGGCCGCCACCGGGCCCGTCGTCGAGACCCTCTTCACGGTGGCCGCCGTCGGGGCGGTCCTGATCGGCACCCGCGTCATTCTCGCCAACTTCGAGACCGCCCGCCTGGGCGAGCTGACCACCTTCTTCGCCTTCCTTATCGGCGGCATGGACCCCATCCGGAAGCTCTCGAACGTCTCGAACCGCGTCCAGCAGGCCGCCGCCGGGGCCGACCGCGTCTTCGCCCTGATGGAAAGCGACCTCGAGCCCCGCTATGGGGCGGCCGGGAAGGTGCTCGAGCGCCACCGGGACCGGATCGAGTTCGAGGACGTCTCGTTCGCCTACCCGGCGGGGGAGGGCGGCGAAGCGCGCGAGCCGGCCGTCTCGGGCGTCTCCCTCACCGTCCCACACGGCGAAGTGCTGGCGGTCGTCGGGCGGACCGGCTGCGGCAAAACGACCCTCGTGAGCCTCGTGCCGCGGTTCTTCGAGCCCGACGCCGGCCGCATCCTCATCGACGGGACCGACATCGCCGACGTGACGCTCCGCAGCCTCCGGGAGCAGATCGCCATCGTCCCGCAGGAGACGGTCCTGTTTGCCGACACGGTGGCGGCGAACATCGCCCTCGGGCGGCCCGGCCGGGGGACCGACGTCGAGCGGGAGCAAATCGAAGCCGCCGCCCGCATGGCCCGGGCCGACGGCTTCATCCGCCGCCTGCCCCAGGGGTACGAGACGGTCCTCGAGGAGCACGGGGCGGGCCTCTCGGGCGGCGAGCGACAGCGGCTGGCGCTTGCGCGGGCCATCCTGCGGGACCCGGCCATCCTGGTCCTCGACGAGGCCACCTCCGCCCTCGACGAGGAAACCCAGATGCAGGTCCAGGACGCCCTCCGCGACTTCGCCCGGGGGCGGACGACGCTGCTGATCGCCCATCGCCTCTCGACGCTCTCGATCGCCGACCGCATCGTCGTGATGGACCGGGGCCGCGTGGTCGACGTCGGCACCCACGAGCAGCTCCTGGAAGCGTGCGAGCTCTATCAACGCCTGTGCGAGCTGGGCTTGGATGCGATCTGACGAAGGCGAACGACGAGGGCAGAGCCGACGAGCAAGCAACGAGGAGGGATGAAGGGAGCGGAGGACTTCCGGCTTCGCAACCGCGCGGTGGGCAGTCCCGCCCGTTGAAGGAACCGCGCGGTGGGCAGTCCCGCCCGTCGCGTCCCGTTGAAGGAACCGCGCGGTGGGCTGTCTTGCCCGTTGAAGGAACCGCGCGGTGGGCAGTCTTGCCCACCGCGTCCCGTCGGGGCCGCTTCGATACCCCCCGCCCGCTGAAGAAACCGCGCGGTGGGCAGTCTTGCCCGCTGAAGGAACCGCGCGGTGGGCTGTCTTGCCCACCGCGTCCCGTCGGGGCCGCTTCGATACCCCCCGCCCGTTGAAGAAACCGCGCGGTCGGCAGTCCCGCCCGTTGAAGGAACCGCGCGGTGGGCAGTCCCGCCCGTCGCGTCCCGTTGAAGAAACCGCGCGGTGGGCAGTCTTGCCCACCGCGTCCCGTCGGGGCCGCTTCGATACCCCCCGCCCGCTGAAGGAACCGCGCGGTGGGCTGTCTTGCCCGCCGCGTCCAGCAGGCCCTCTCTCGCGCGCGGTGGGCAGTCTTGCCCGCTGAAGAAACCGCGCGGTGGGCAGTCCCGCCCGTTGAAGGAACCGCGCGGTGGGCAGTCTTGCCCACCGCGTCCCGTCGGGGCCGCTTCGATACCCCCCGCCCGCTGAAGAAACCGCGCGGTGGGCAGTCTTGCCCGCTGAAGAAACCGCGCGGTGGGCAGTCTTGCCCGCCGCGTCCCGTCGGGGCCGCTTCGATACCCCCCGCCCGCTGAAGGAACCGCGCGGTGGGCTGTCTTGCCCGTTGAAGGAACCGCGCGGTGGGCTGTCTTGCCCGCCGCGTCCAGCAGGCCCTCTCTCGCGCGCGGTGGGCAGTCTTGCCCGCTGAAGAAACCGCGCGGTGGGCAGTCCCGCCCGTTGAAGGAACCGCGCGGTGGGCAGTCTTGCCCACCGCGTCCCGTCGGGGCCGCTTCGATGTCGCCGTCATTTTAAAGGGAGACGGCTTCATTTGGATAAAGCGCAAGCATTACTTCAGGCCTGAGTTGAACCCGGGGTTCTTTGCCAGGAAGGGACTGAGATGACGGCACGGGCGAAGAAGCAAAGAAAGGAGCGCGAATTCAAGACGCGCCGCGAATTCGAGCGGGTGTACTTTGGCGAGAAGCATCGGGATGCCGAGTCCTTAATTTCAGACCCGCAGGTCTTCTGGCCGAGGACTCGGTGCGGCGCGTCCAGCAGGCCCTCTCTCGCGCCTGACCCGCAACGCTGCCCTTCACAGTCCGCCGGAATCCGCAAACGGCGGTGTGACGTTACGCCGAGCGACAGAGGCGAGCAGCACGCCGGCGGGCACAACCTCCGTGCCTTCGTTTCCAGGTCCCTGCGTGCCCACGCTTCTCCATCCGAAACCGGATGTCGCGGATGAAATAGGACTTCACCTCGTCGCGGATGGCTCCGGCGTCCCCCTGACCCCCCCGCCTGCGCCAGAGCTACGGCGGGCAGGCAACCCCTCTCCCCCCGAGGGGCATGGCCGCGGCGGCGAGAGGGAGACCCGGAAACGGCCACGACAGCCAGGGCGGCGACTCGTTCGACAGGCCCAGGGCAGCCTGGGGGCGCCGCAGTCCATCGGGTTCAGGACGAAGTATCTCGATGCTGTCAGACATCCAGGTTCCTCACTTCCAGCGCGTGGTTTTCGATGAACGCGCGGCGGGGTTCGACGGCCGAGCCCATCAGGACGCTGAACATCGTCTCGGCCTCGGCGGCGTCCTCGATCCGGACCTGCTTCAGGACACGCCGCGACGGGTCCATCGTCGTCTCCCAGAGCTGGTCCTGGTTCATCTCGCCGAGGCCCTTGAACCGCTGGATGTCGAGGCCCGACTGGCCCAGGCGGCGGATGGCCGGCAGGACCTCCGAGACGCCCGCCGCGGGGACCTCCGAGCCGTTGGAGGCCAGGGTGAACTTCGTCCAGACCCGGTCGGCCCCCAGGGGCTGGTCGGCCTCGAGGTGCCAGTCGGCGATGTCGAGGCCGCGGCGGGCGAGCTTGGCGGCGACCTTGTTGAGCTCCTTGACGGCGAAGAGCTCCTCGGGCTCCGGCAGGTCCTCCTCGGGCGCCGCCCCCGGTCCGGGCGGCGGCTCGTCGGGTCCGGAGTTCGACGCGCGTTTGCCTTTCGATTTGGCGCCGGCCCGCTCGGACGATTTCGAGGGGCCCTTGCCGCGGGCCTTCTTCGTCGCGCCGGCGGCCGGGGCGTAGGTCTGGGCGATGGCCTTCTGGGCCTCGGCCTCGGAGTGGTAGAAGGCGGGGGGCCCGTCGGCCGCGCGGACCATCCAGGTGGGCAGGTCGCCCCGGGGCGAGCGGAACGCCAGGAAATCGTCCCACGTGACGCCGAGCCGCTCGATCGTGCGGACGAGGTCCTCGGCGTCGGCCAGGATCTCGGCCAGCTCCTCGAGCTTGGCCCCGGCGATCTCGTCGGGCTTCTTGCGGCTCGTCGGCGGCGGGTTGAGGCGAAGGGCCGTGCCCTCGACGCCGAGCCTCAGGAGCGTCATCCGCATCTCGCGGTCCGAGAGGACGTACCGCTCCCGCCCCCGCGAGCGGACCCGGTAGAGCGGCGGCTGGGCGACGTAGAGGTAGCCGTGGCGGATCAGCTCGACCATGTGGCGGTAGAAAAACGTCAGGAGAAGGGTGCGGATGTGTGAGCCGTCGACATCCGCGTCGGTCATGATGATGACCTTGTGGTAGCGGGCGTTGGCGATCTCGAAGTCGTCCACCCCGATGCCCGTGCCGAGGGCGCTAATAATTGTCGCGATGTCCTCGTGAGCGAGCATCTTGTCGATGCGGGCCTTCTCGACATTCAGGATCTTGCCGCGCAACGGCAAAATGGCTTGCGTGCGCCGGTCGCGGCCCTGCTTGGCGCTGCCGCCGGCCGAGTCGCCCTCGACGAGAAAGAGCTCCGTCAGCGCCGGGTCGCGCTCGGAGCAGTCGGCGAGCTTCCCGGGGAGGTTCCCCGAGGCCAGGGCCCCCTTTCGCCGCACGAGGTCGCGGGCCTTGCGGGCCGCCTCGCGGGCGGTCATCGCCTGGACGGCCTTCTGGACGATCTTCTTGGCGGTCGTCGGGTGCTCCTCCAGGTACGTCCCGAGGGCCTCGTTGGTCGCCGTCTCGACGAACGTCCCGACGTCGCTGTTGGAGAGCTTCGTCTTGGTCTGCCCCTCGTACTGCGGGTCGGCCACCCGCACCGACAACACCGCCGTCATGCCCTCCCGGAGGTCGTCGCCGCTGGGATAGGTATTTCCCTTGATAACCCCCTGCTTCCGGGCGTAGTAATTCAGCGTCCGCGTGACGGCCGACTTGAACCCCGACAGGTGCGTCCCCCCCTCGATCGTGTTGATGTTGTTGGCGAAGCACAGAATGTTGTCGCTGTACCCGTCCTGGTACTGGGCCGCCACCTCCACCTCGGTCCCCGTCGCCTCGTCGGCCTGCTTGAAGTAGATGACGTCCCGGTGCAGCACTTTCTTGTTGTCATTCAGATGCTTGACGAACGCCCGGATCCCCTCCTTGTACCGGAAGTCCGCCTCCCGCCCGTCCCGCTCGTCCACCAGCCGGATCCTCAGCCCCTCGTTCAGATACGCCAGCTCCCGGAACCGCCCCTCCAGGATCTCGAACCGGAACGTCGGGTCCTCGAAAATCTCCCGGTCCGGCCGGAACGTGACGACCGTCCCCGTCTTGGCGCTCTTGCCGACCTTCTTCAGGTCCTGCGTCTTCGTGCCCCGGGAGAAGGCCATCCGCCACACCGCCCCGTCGCGCCGCACCTCCACCTCCAGCCACTCGCTCAGGGCGTTCACCACGCTGACGCCCACCCCGTGCAGGCCCCCGCTGACCTTGTAGGTCGTATGGTCGAACTTCCCCCCCGCATGGAGGATCGTCAGCGCCACCTCCACCCCCGGCTTCTTCTCCACCGGGTGCCGGTCCACCGGGAACCCCCGCCCGTTGTCGGCGATGCTGATCGACCCGTCCCCGTGGATCGTCACCACGATCTCGGTGCAGTACCCCGCCATGGCCTCGTCGATCGAGTTGTCGACCACCTCGTTCACGAGGTGATGGAGGCCCCGCTGGTGCCGGTCGCCGATGTACATGTCGGGCCGCTTCCGGACGGCCTCCAGGCCCTTCAGGACGCGGATCGACTCGGCCCGGTACTCGCCGGCGGCGCCCCGCCCCTTCGACGCGGCCCGCTTGGCCCGCTTGCGCTTGGCCCGTCCTGGGCCCGTCGAAGGGGTCTTCGCCGGGGGCTTCTCCCCCGTCTTCGGCCCAGGGCCCGCCGAGGGGGCCTTGCCGGGGGCCGCCTTGCGGCCCGATCCTGCTTGCTTCCTGGCCATCGTGCTTGGGGTCCTTTCCGCCACGGAAACCCCCAATATAGCGTTTTCGGCGCCGTTCGGCAATGGGCAAACGGCCGGGCATCGGGAGCCGGGGGCCGGCCTTCAGGCCCCAGGCTTCAGGCCCCGGGGACGGGGCATCGGGCGGCGTAGCCCCAAAAAGGGCTGCCCCCCGCAGGTTTCCCTCCGGGGGGCAGTGGCCTTGCGAATCCTCTCACGCCAAAGCGTGAGGGCCTTGGTGTGAAAAGACCGCAGATCGGGATCAGGTACACTCGGGTCCCCCCCCGCCCCCTCGCTGCCGTCGCTGTGGCTTGAAGAGAATCGCCGCTCAGGTACACTTCCGGAACGCCTCGTAATCGCGGCGAGCGGGCTGTGGCTTGAAGAGAATCGCCGCTCAGGTACACTGTTCGCCCGGCCCCATCTCGCACGCCCCGAGCTGTGGCTTGAAGAGAATCGCCGCTCAGGTACACTCGGGCGGCAGGTTAGGGCTCCGGCGGGGGCGCTGTGGCTTGAAGAGAATCGCCGCTCAGGTACACTGGCCGCACTCGGGCCGCGACGGCGGTATTGGCTGTGGCTTGAAGAGAATCGCCGCTCAGGTACACTGGCGGCGATTCGGTCGGCACGTCGATGTACGCTGTGGCTTGAAGAGAATCGCCGCTCAGGTACACTAAGTCGGCCGAGGAGGGTAACCGATGACGAGCTGTGGCTTGAAGAGAATCGCCGCTCAGGTACACTCGGCCCGCATCGCGGCCGAACCCACCTGGTGCTGTGGCTTGAAGAGAATCGCCGCTCAGGTACACTGCAACCTCGAAGACATGGCGGACGGCCTGCGCTGTGGCTTGAAGAGAATCGCCGCTCAGGTACACTCGCCCACCGTGAGAACTGGCTCGACCTCGAGCTGTGGCTTGAAGAGAATCGCCGCTCAGGTACACTTCCTGCGGGGCCTCGTCGCTCCACTCCATCCGCTGTGGCTTGAAGAGAATCGCCGCTCAGGTACACTTCGTCCCGCTGAGCCAGTAGACGAGGCAATGCTGTGGCTTGAAGAGAATCGCCGCTCAGGTACACTACGGCCTCCAGCCAGTCGCCGTCCGAGTCCGCTGTGGCTTGAAGAGAATCGCCGCTCAGGTACACTGGCCTGGCCGGAGGCCCGGGGCCACCGGGAGCTGTGGCTTGAAGAGAATCGCCGCTCAGGTACACTCAGGACTAATCCGCCGGCAGGGCGCCACACGCTGTGGCTTGAAGAGAATCGCCGCTCAGGTACACTGCCTTCGTCCGCCCCTGAACCTCCAGCGTCGCTGTGGCTTGAAGAGAATCGCCGCTCAGGTACACTGGCACCAATCGGTGATCCGATGCGCGTCGAGCTGTGGCTTGAAGAGAATCGCCGCTCAGGTACACTGATTCAGTGAGGCCACCGACCCCGAATTGGGCTGTGGCTTGAAGAGAATCGCCGCTCAGGTACACTACGAGCGGTTCCAATACAGCCTGGAGCGGGGCTGTGGCTTGAAGAGAATCGCCGCTCAGGTACACTCGGAGCCAGCCCGCCGAGCCTCAACCGACCGCTGTGGCTTGAAGAGAATCGCCGCTCAGGTACACTCTCCCCGGCCACCTGCCCTCCCCCCTTGACGCTGTGGCTTGAAGAGAATCGCCGCTCAGGTACACTGAAGGCAATCGCTCAGTGGCATGACTTGGGCTGTGGCTTGAAGAGAATCGCCGCTCAGGTACACTGCAGCTCCCGTGGTGGGACTGGCTGAAGCTGCTGTGGCTTGAAGAGAATCGCCGCTCAGGTACACTTGTTGTGAGCGATGCACCCAATGTAGATTGGCTGTGGCTTGAAGAGAATCGCCGCTCAGGTACACTAGCTGGCCCTCCCGGCGTGGGGACCTGGCCGCTGTGGCTTGAAGAGAATCGCCGCTCAGGTACACTTCGCACACCGCGACCTGTTCTCGAAGGCCAGCTGTGGCTTGAAGAGAATCGCCGCTCAGGTACACTCGAGGTCGGCGACTACGTCATGCTCTGGAAGCTGTGGCTTGAAGAGAATCGCCGCTCAGGTACACTGGGCGGCGATTTCGGCCTTGTACTTCGCCTGCTGTGGCTTGAAGAGAATCGCCGCTCAGGTACACTTGAAAGTTCGCGTGCGACGCGACGCCGGCCAGCTGTGGCTTGAAGAGAATCGCCGCTCAGGTACACTGATTACGCCGGCCGACGTGTTGGCTTACGAGCTGTGGCTTGAAGAGAATCGCCGCTCAGGTACACTTATGTTGCGGGGCCGGCGGGTGGGCCTGTGGCTGTGGCTTGAAGAGAATCGCCGCTCAGGTACACTCGGCGAGCCGATCGGGCCGACCCCGCAGCCGGCTGTGGCTTGAAGAGAATCGCCGCTCAGGTACACTCAAAAGGAGTTGATCATGGCAATGGAGGTCGCTGTGGCTTGAAGAGAATCGCCGCTCAGGTACACTGAAACCCTGACATTGGGAGAACGACATGAGGCTGTGGCTTGAAGAGAATCGCCGCTCAGGTACACTCCAGGTCCCTCCTGGCCCCCCCCAGCCCGCGCTGTGGCTTGAAGAGAATCGCCGCTCAGGTACACTTCACATGCACATCGCTCAACGCGGGGATTTCGGCTGTGGCTTGAAGAGAATCGCCGCTCAGGTACACTTAGAGCTCCGGCGGGGGCCGACTCGAGCGGGCTGTGGCTTGAAGAGAATCGCCGCTCAGGTACACTCGATCTCGAATGGGAGCTCGGCGAGGCCACGCTGTGGCTTGAAGAGAATCGCCGCTCAGGTACACTGCGCGCAGCTGGTCCGTCGCGCTACGACCTGCTGTGGCTTGAAGAGAATCGCCGCTCAGGTACACTGCCCGGCGGCCAGGCCGCCAACTACGGAGACGCTGTGGCTTGAAGAGAATCGCCGCTCAGGTACACTCGTCAGCGAGACGGCGTACCTGGTGGAGCGCTGTGGCTTGAAGAGAATCGCCGCTCAGGTACACTGGCCCAGGCGACACAGAAACGGCATCCACGGCTGTGGCTTGAAGAGAATCGCCGCTCAGGTACACTGGACCCCCCGTAAGCCCTTGTGGCTGCGGGGGGTTGCGGCAAAACGGGTCTCAGAAAAGGACGAGTTGGTCGGGGGGTTTCTCGGCTCGTCGGCGTTTTTTTCCGTAGAAGACTTCCATCTTTCCGAACTGCCGGTCCGTGACGGCCAGGAGGCGCACCTGGCCTTTCGGCGGCAACAGCCGGCGGATGTGGGCCCGGTGGGTCCGGTTGGCCTCCTCGGACCCGCAGTAGCGGGCGTAGACGGAAAACTGGAGCATCGAGAAGCCCTCCGAGAGGAGGACCTTGCGAAATCGGGCATAGTGCTTGCGCGCCTTCTTCGTGGTGACCGGCAGGTCGAACATCGCGAAGAGCCACACGGCCCGGTACTCCGATAGATCGACTCTCTTTGGCCCCACATCAAAGCTCCGGCAGGAGGAGCTTCTTGCCCCGGCGCGCCAGGACGGCAACCAATGAGGAGGCCGTGCGGGCGAGTGCCTGGAACAGGGAGAGATTTTGGCCGCCGAGGGCGACTCGGCGCGAGATGGTCTCGACCAGGCCGGCCTTGACCTCCCCGCCGAGAGGCGCCTGCGGTCCGTGTTGCTGGACAAGCTTCCATACGGCTTCATCCACCCGCGGCCTGAAAGGCTCCATCACGTCGTCGGCAAGGCAGAAACTATTGTACCGGTTATGGTGGTGGATTCCAAGCGACGGGTGAAGCCCCGCGGCGCACAGGGCCCTTGCGACGGCCGCCCGGAGGACGGCATAGCCGTAGTTCAGGAGGCGGTTCTGGTCGTCGCGGTTAGGGTCGCGACGGAATGACGTGTCGGCGAACAGGGCAGGCCAGTATCGGCGCGACGCCTGGGCCTCGACGTTAGATGGATCGCCCGAGCGGACGTCGCGGGCGAGGGCCTTCAGGCCCGCGTCGTCACCGTGGAGGCACTCCAGAAGCCGCCCCTGCGCCTTCACCTTCGCTCTGACGAGCTGCTGCCAGAGGCGCTTTCGCGTGGGGCGGGAGGCCGACGCCTGGAGCGCGAAGCGCTCCGTCTGGACGTAGTGCGCATCGAGGGGCAGGAGCATTCCGACCGGCAGGCGCCGGCGGTCACAGACCACAAACGCGGCACCGTTTTCAACGAGACCCGCGAGGACAGCCTGCGTATAGGTCACCTGGGGATGGGAGGCCACGACGACGGCCACGTCCGCCAGTGGAATGGCCGCGTCGGCGCCTTGCTCCCGATGGATGACCAGGCGCCCCGTGTCGACGCGCAGCCGCACGGCGCGCTCGGATAAGTCGAGGATGCGGTCAGTCATTCGCCCACCGCACGTCTCCAAGGGGCGTGACGGTGACTTTGCGGCAATGAAGCTGCCTCAATCGGTCAATCGACCGTTTGAGCCAATCACCTGAAGCCTTTATATCCTTCTTGGGGCGTGCGTCTTTCGCGTCGGCGAACTCAATGTTGATGCCGCCCCCTTTCGACTGGCTTACCGTCCGAACCACGAACAGGCCCGGCGTGCCGTCCTCGTCCTCCAACTGGATCGTGTCGCCGGACGCCAGGGAGAAGCGGAACTCCCTATCCCCGCCGTGGTCTTTGCGCACGACCGGCTCGTGGTTGGCGAGACGCCGGACCGCGTCGTACGTCGTGACCACCGACCCGGTCCACGTCCCGCTCTTCTTGCCCTTGGTGATCTCCAGGACTTCCACGTGGTGGTTCGAGTCGGTGCTGACGTGGCGTGCCTCACGCCCTTCTCCGACCGCGAAGGTTGCCGTGGACCTGCGAACCCTGACGCGATGGATGGCGATGCCGCTGTCGGGCATGGAGGGGTGGTTCCTGGGGTCAGCGAACGCCTTGGCCGGGTCATCCCGCTCGGCGGCTTCCAGAGACGCCCGGACCTGCTCCCGCACTACGGGATCCACGATGCTTGGCACATCCTTTTTCGACAGGGCGTCGAGCGGCTTCCGCACGTGCACGCAAGGCTTGCCCTGGGGATCCACTTTGGGCGGGCTGTAGAGGGTGTCTTCATGGAGGCGGGCGTTGACCTTCCGCTTCGGCCTGTGGGACACCTGGATGGCATCGACGGCTTGGTGACCCTCGTCGAAGAAGCCGACCCAGGGGTCTTCCACGTCGCCGAAGGCGCGGCGTCCCTCGGCCTGGGCCCGTTCCGCGGCGTCGGAGAGCATCTTGATCGTTCCGGCATCGGTCAGGGCCACAACGACGGCATCGACGGCGTGATGGCGATGGTCGTTGCGGGACTTGCCGGGCCCGTCGCCCAGGATGCTGTTGAGGTGCCAGCCGGCTCGGAGATAGGCCGTGACGCCGCCGCGGACGGCTTCGACGCGCCGGCGCGTCTCGTCAAATAGCCCGCCGTAGAGCAAGCCGAGGTACTGCATGGCTTCGCGGGCGGCGTAGCGGGTGTCGCCTAGCTGACGGCTGGCGAACTCGTTGAGGTCTTCGAGGTCCTCGGGGCCCAGTTGGAAGCGGCGAAGCTTCTCCTTGGCGGCGTCGCCTTTGAACGCAGCGACGCGGGCGAGGATCTCTTCGAATCGCTCGCCGTCGCTTCCGTAGGCCTCCGCGGGCGTTCGATTCTTCTTCCGGGACCGGTTCTCCTCGTGGTAGCACAAGGTCTTGTTGAGGAACGAGTTGTCGAGGCTCCGGCTGAAGGGGACGATGTGCTCGACGTCGAACTGGGGTTCCGGGCCGACCAGGGCCCGCATGGAGATGGCCCGGCCGGTGTAGGGGCAGTGCCAGCCGCATTCCTCGGCCAGGAGCACCTTTTCGACGTCGGCCCGGCCAGGCTTCTCTTTGCCGGTCTCGGCGAGGACTTTGGCGGCCGCCTCTTCGCGTCGCCGCTCGTTTCGGCGGTTTCGTTTCCACGCCTCCTGGCGTTGCTTCCGGCTGCGGCGCATGTCACGGGCCAACTCGACGCGGACCGCTTCCGGCTTGCCGTAGCGGCGGACGATGGCGTTGACGACCTGCCGGAGTTCTGTTAGCGCCCGGTGGACGGCCGGATTCGTGAGATGCGGCAGGGGGGCGTCGAGCGGGGGCAGGCGGTCCAGCGGTTCGGAGCGGCCGTGGAACTCGCCATAGACCTCCTTGACGGCCGTCGCGTAAGGCAGCCCGTCTTCCAGGCAGGGCACCAGCTTCGCCAAGGCCCGCCGCGAGAGGTGGCAGTAGCCGGGCTCAAGCTGCGTCTCGGCCAAGCGCGCGGCCGCCTCGGGGGCAAGGGCCCACCGCTCGCGGCCGCGCGCCTCCAGAACGTGCTTCTTCTGGATGCTCCAGAGGTCCTGGAGGATGCCTTCGCGGTCGCTCTCCGGCAAACGCCACCAGCGGTCCCCGAAGACCGCGCCAAGCTTGGCGTTGGTTCTGTTCCCGACGAACCGCTTTTCGCCGCCGCTCTCCCACTTGAACTTGTGCCGCGGCGACAGGCCGAGGAGCTTCTTGGCCTGGGTGAAGCTGAAGTCGCCTTCGCGGTCGAGGTGTTCGATCAGGGTGTCGCGCTCGTCTCCCGTGACGGGGCGTTCCGTGCCGTCGGGTCCCTGGATCAGTGTGTTACCCACCTGTTGGAGCAGGCGGAACCGCTGGGCCAGGGGCAGGGACCACGGGGCGCGCCGCTTGCCGGGTTCCAGTTGACACGGGCCGACGAGGCCCTTGGCGCTGCTCAGGGGCCTCTGGTGAAAGATGGCCTTGCGCACAGCCTGCTTCAGTTCCGCCGTCAGTCTCTCGGAATGGTAGGGCTGCTGGGCCGTCCAGATGGCGTCGAACTCGGCCTCGTACATGGCCCGCGATGTCCATCGCCCACGGATGCGTTCCTCCCGTGGGTCGAGGCCCGCGAAGTACTGGCCCAGCGTGCGAGCCCCGGCCTCGGCCATCTGCTTCGCCAGGTCGGCGATACCTTCCTTGACCGGGCCTTCGTCCTCGTTCTCCTGTGCCGGACGACGACGGTTGGACGCGAAGCCGCGGCGCTGGCCGAGGTGGTACAGCGCCCGGCCCAGCTCGTGCGGCTCCAGCGGTTCATCTAGGGCCCGCGCCCGGAGCATGTAGGGCAGGACGTGAGCCAGTCGGTCACGGTCGTCCGCTTGGCTGAGGTGCTTCTCGCGGAGCGTTGCGTCGAAGTCCGGAAGGACGGTGCGGGCGTCCCCTTCGGGGAGCAGGCCGGTCCGCTGCAAGAGGTGGAAGAGCTTGCGTTTGCGGCGGGCCCGGCGCTCGGTGAGGCGGCGCTGTTGGCGGGCCCGGCGGCGGGCGGCCGCACGGGATTCGGCGCGGCCGGACTCGAAGTTGCCTTCGACTCCGGCCTCGAAGACTCGCACGCCGGCGCGCATGAGCCCGGCGGGCTTCCCCCGCTCCAGGCGCACGAGGGCCCAGCCCAGCGAATTGGCCCCCAGGTCGAGCCCCAGGATGTACGGTCCTTCGGCGGACATGCGAGTTTCCCCTTGACTGCTGTGCGCGGGCATGGTATTAGTTCTATATAGTGTACCTGAGCGGCGATTGTCCTTCAAGTTACAGTAAGGACTTTCGGTCCGCGGGCTCTGCCCTACGGGGCAAACCCGACGCGTCTCAATGGCGCGTCTTTTTTTGCGCGGTCCCCGCACTCCATAGGGCCGGCGTGGTCGGCGCCTCTCGCCATTAGCGTTGAACGTTGGGCGTTCATCGGCCGGCCCCCGGCCCCCGATGCCCGATGCCCGGCCGTTTGCCCATTGCCGAACGGCGCCGAATAACGCCATATTGGGGGTTTCCGTGGCGGAAAGGACCCCAAGCACGATGGCCAGGAAGCAAGCAGGATCGGGCCGCAAGGCGGCCCCCGGCAAGGCCCCCTCGGCGGGCCCTGGGCCCTGACGCCCGGCACCAGGCGTTCTTCCGGCCGCAGGCGGATGTCGCGGACGAGGTGGGGCTGGGCCTCGGCGCGGAGGGCCCCCACCGGCCTGTCGACGGGCGGTCCGGCATCGAGGGAGCCGCGAGGCGCGCAAGCGCTTTTCCCGACGAAACTTAGGGGGATGCGCCAGGGTGTGGAAAGCTTGTGGAGAGTTTCGCGTGCACGATCTATCTCCTTGCCGGGCAAGGACTTACGGCTCACGGGGGTGCCCGTCTATTGTTAAGACGCGGGCCGACGCCGATGCGTTTCACAAGTCATTGAGGTCGGCCTGGGGGCATCCCCTATCCCTCGTGGCAAAAACGACCCAGGCCGGCGTGGGGACGCAGGAAGCGGACTCGCGGGAAGGGGCCCCGGGTGCACGTGCCGAGCCGGAGAACGCGAAGACCCCTGGCGACGAGCGACGCGCACGGGACGCTGGAAGCCCGTGGAAACGCACCCGCCGGGCAGGTTTGCCCGCCTCGGGCGGACCCGGCGGCGAACCGGTGGGCCCCCTGGCCCGGCTGGCCTGTGCGCAGACGCCCGTGTCGGCCGAAGGGCCTGACCCCGCGCGTGCCGTCGAGGTCCGCGGACGAAAAACCGGGGACGCCCGGGAATCTTCCGAACCTTTTCGTTGACGCGCCGCGAGGTCGCTGCTAGGTTTGGCCGTCGCGGCGTTCGAGGCGGCGGCGACGTGGGCCGAGGCGACGGGCCCGTGGCCGCGGCGGTCGGCGGCGACGCGTTTGGGGCGTCGCGGCGCGGTTCGGACGTCCGTTGGGGGTCGGCGTCGAGGGAGTCCGTCGGCAGGACGAGGGGTAGCGGCGCTCCGGGGGTTTGCCGTCCGGCCCGCCATCGATCTTGGACAGGCGGTTGGGACGCAAGGATCGGGGTCCCTGCATGGGCTCGTCGGCCCGTCATCTGTGGGAGCAAGCCCTGGACGGCCTGCGCGGTGCGTCTCCCGACCTGCCGGTGCCGCTGTGGCTGGGCCGGGCCGACCTGCGTCCGGGCGAGCCGGGGCGGTTCGACGTGGTGCTTCCCGAGGCGGACGCGGCCCCGGCCCTGCCGGAGGCGCTTCGACGTGCGCTGGAGCGGGCCCTGGAGGTGGCGGTCGGGGGCCAGGTGGAGCTTCGCGTCCGGGGGGGCGTGCCGCGGACCGAAACGCCGGCCGGTGCGGTCGATGCCACCGGCGCGGTCGAGACGCCGGCGGGCGATGCGCCGCCCGACCTCGCCCCGCGGGCCGGGACGGCGGAGCGGGCCGTGCCGCCGGTCGAACGGCCGCAGCTCAACCCCCTCTACACGTTCGAGAACTTCGTGACGGGGCCGTGCAACCGCTTGGCCCACGCGGCGTCGCTGGCCGTCAGCGACATGCCCGGTCAGGCGTACAATCCGCTCTTCATCCACGCGAGCGTGGGCCTCGGCAAGAGCCACCTCCTCCAAGCCGTCTCGCACCGGATCTTCGCCCGGCGGGCCGACGCGGCGGTGCTCTATCTTTCCTGCGAAGCGTTTGTGAATCGGTTCATAACCGCGATTGAGCGGGGGCAGATCGAGGGTTTCCGGCACCGGTTCCGGCACCTGGACATGCTGGTCATCGACGACGTCCAGTTCCTGGTGAACAAGGACCGGACGCAGGAGGAGTTTTTCCACACGTTTAACACCCTCTATCAGAGCCAGAAGCAGGTCGTCCTGTCGAGCGATTCGCCGCCGCACGACATCCCCAGCCTGGAGGAGCGGCTCATCTCGCGGTTCAAGTGGGGCCTGGTGGTGCGGATCGACCGGCCGAGCTACGAGACACGGGTGGCGATCGTCCAGAAGAAGGCCCGCCTCCGGGGCTACGAGATACCCGAGGACGTGGTCAACCATATTGCAAGCGTCGTTCAGTCGAACAATCGCGAGCTGGAGGGGGCGGTCGTCCGCGTCCTGGCCTGTGCGTCGCTCTCGGGGCGCGACCTGACGCTCGACCTGGCGAAGGAGGCCCTGCGGGACCTCGTCACGGGGCCCGAACGGGCAATCAGCATCCAGGAAGTGGTCGACGCGGTCCTGCGCCGATACAGCGTCCGCCTTTCGGACCTCCAGGGCAAGCGGCGGGTCCAGTCGGTGACCCTCCCACGACAGGTCTGCATGTATCTGGCGCGCCGCCTGACCGGACAGAGCCTGGAGGAGGTCGGCGCGTTCTTCGGCGGCCGCGATCACACGACCGTCCTCCACGCCGAGCGGAAGATCGGGCGCCTCGTCGACAAGGACGCGGCGTTCCGGGGCTTGGTCGACGCCATCGAGCGAGACGTCCTGCGGGCGTGACGGGGAGGCTGACCTCCGGTCCGACCAGGGGTCCGTCCTCCGCGCTTCCGGCCGACGACGACAACAGCGCGACGCCGCGCAGACCACAGCCGCAGGCTCGACATCGCAGGACCGATGCGGCGCCAACCGCGGCCCTGAGAGAGGCGCACCCCAGGGCCGGCGCAGGGCGAATCGAGGCTGCGAGGTCGCCACCCGTGGCCGGTCCGCCGGCCAATCGGCGCCGTGCAGAAAGCAGTGAAAAGCCTGTGGCGCAGCCGTGGCGCGGCCGTGGCGCCGGGCGCTGATTTCGAGGGGTCGATTGGTTCGCCGCCTCGCGCGCCAGGGGGCGCCCGAACGTGCGCCACGGAGAATTTCACGACTTATCCACAGCGACGGCGGGCGACGGGGCGACGTAAGGTGCCCAAAAAGAACGACTTACAATCAATGCCGCAAAGGAGTCTCGGTTTTCACCAGTCCTAAGAAAAAGACTATGACGTTTAGCTTAAGAACGAATTCTTAATATAAACCGAGTGTCGAGACCGGAGGCCCCAATGAAAGTCCAATGTGATCGCGATGCCCTCGTCCACTGGATCCAGGCCGCCTCGGCCGTCGCCACCCAGCGGAGCCCGAAGCCTATCCTCGGCTGCGTCCGACTCGACGCCGAGCCCGAGCGGCTCACCCTCCTGGCGACCGACCTGGAGGTCGGCGTGCGGATCGAGCTGTCGAAGATCGAGGTCGGCGAAGTCGGCACGGCCCTCGTTCCGGCCGACCGGTTCCACCAGATCCTGCGGGAGCTCGACGCCGACATGGTCGCCCTGGCCTCGGCCGACCAGGAGACCGAGATCACCGCCCCCGGGGCACGGTTCAAGATGCTCGGCGACGACCCGGCCGACTTCCCCAACGTGCCGGCGTTCCCGGAGGAGGGCGGCTTCGAGGTCGGGGCCGATGACCTCCTGGCGATGATCGAGCGGACCCTCTTCGCCACCGCCCGCGAGCACACCCGCTACGCCCTGAACGGCGTCCTGTGGGAGGTCGAGGGCCCGTCGCTGGTGCTCGTTGCGACCGACGGCCATCGCCTGTCGCTCGCCAAGGGCAAGTGCAGCGGCGGCCCGGACGAAAAGACCGCCGCCATCGTCCCGGCCAAGGCCGTCGCCATGCTCGAGCGGGTCCTGGGGATGATCGACGATCCGAAGGCCGTCGTCCGCGTGGCCCTGAACGAGCGGGAGGTCCTGGTCCAGTCGCCCGAGACCGACGGCGCGCGATGGACGGTCTACTCGCGGCTCGTCGAGGGGCACTTCCCGAAATATGAGGACCTTATTCCGTCCGATTACGACCGGAAGGTCAGTCTGCCGACCGAGGCCTTCGGGGCGGCGGTGCGGCGGGCGGCGCTGCTGACGAACGAGGAATCGCGGGGCATCCATATGATGCTTGCCCCGGACGAGGTGATCCTGACGAGCCGGGCCCCCGAGATGGGCGAGGCCGAGGTCCGCCTGCCCATCGAGTATGCCGGCGACCCCATCGAGCTGGTCTTCAACCCCGCCTACCTCCTCGACGCCGTCAAGGTGGTCGACGCGGCCGAGTTCACCTTCGCCTTCAAGGGCCCGGCCAAGCCGGGCCTCATCAGCGAAGGGCGGCTGTTCAAGTACGTCGTGATGCCGGTCAGCAGCGTGTGAGGACGGCCAGGCACGAAGGCACCCCGGGCAGGCGGGTCCGGTACACCGGGTCAAGCGTCGGTGGTGGCGGGCCTGGACTGCCCGCCGCGTCGTCGGTCCGCCAAGCCCGGCCGGCACGGAGACCGACCGCGCAGGACCTTGCGCGGTCCGCTTGCGGCTCGGCCCGGGTGACGGGGCCGGTGCAGAAAAGACGACGGATGCCGAAGTCCGAATGACGGATGATGGACGGCCGCCGAGGCCCGCGGACCCCTTGAAATGCCCGCACGCAGACCAAATCCGCAATTTCCAATCGGCGGTCCGCGATCGGCCGAGCCCCTCGGCGACGTCCTCAAGCGGTGGATCAAGCGGAGCGGGGCCCTCCGCACGAGCGAGCGGGACCGCATCTGGGCCGTGTGGGAACGGCTCCTCGGGCCGGACGCGGCCCACACCCGCTTCGCGGGCCTCAAGAAACACGTCCTGACGGTCGAGGTCGACTCCAGCCCCCTGCTGATGGAGCTGTCGAGCTTCAAGAAACAGGAGATCCTGGAAACCATCCGCGACGAGGTGAAATCCTACTTCATCCGCGACATCCGCTTCCGCCTCCAGAAGACGGCGGGGTAGGGCGGCGCGGCTGGCGGCGAAGGGGGCGCCTGTGTCTGCCGCGGGGCTTGCCTGCCACGCCGTGGCCCGGAGGGCAAAGGCGGGCCCCCGCGATTGCTGTTTCGCAGGGCTCGCCCCGGGCTCGCTGTTTCGCATGACGGCGGCGCGTTGACCGCCCCGCCGCTCGGCGTTACCATGCCCGCCGAACCGAAGTCCTGATCGCGGCGGGGCCCAGGCCAGGCCCCGACCCGCCGCGCGAACCGGGGCCGGGGCGGCGACCCGCCGCCCACAGCGAGAGAAACGCCGTGCCCGAAGTCCTCTCAGGCATCCTGATCCTGTTGGTCCTGGCGGGCTTCGCGGCGACGATCCTCATCCTGCGCCGCAGGGGGGCGACCGGCGGCGTCGAAGAGGAGCTGCGGGGCCGCGTCAGCGACCTGGAGGCCGACGCCGACGAGCTCCGCCGGCGGCTCCAGATCGAGAACGCCGAACGGGTCCAGGCCCAGACCCGCCTCGAGACGGAACGGGAGAAGCTCGCCGAGCAGCGCCGGCTCCTGGAGGAGGCCGAGACGAACCTGAAGGACGCCTTCAAGGCCCTCTCGGCCGACGCCCTCAAGGAGAGCCGCCAGCAGTTCCTCTCGACGGCCGAGGAGCGGCTCAAGCCGTTCCGCGAGACGCTCGATGAATACCAGAAACGCCTGACGGAGATCGAGAAGGCCCGCGAAGGGGCCTACAGCGGCCTGCGGGAACGCCTGGAGGCATTGCGGAACGCTCACCAAGCCCTTCAGAAGGAAGCCAACCAACTCTCGACCGCCTTGCGTTCGCCGACCGTCCGCGGGCGGTGGGGCGAGATGGCCCTCCGGAATGTTGTCGAGGCAGCGGGGATGTCGCCACACTGCGATTTCCGTGAACAGGCGTCGACGGCGACAGCGGACGGCCGTATCCGTCCCGATCTGATCGTCAATTTGCCGAACGAGCGGATCGTCGTGGTGGATGCAAAGGCCCCGCTCGATGCGTACATGGAGGCCATGAAGGCGACGGACGAAACGGCGAGACGGGCCGCGCTGGGGCGGCATGCTCGGGCCTTGCGAGGCCACGTTCAGCAACTGTGTCAGAAATCGTACTGGCGACAGTTCGAGAACACGCCGGACTTCGTGGTGCTCTTCATTCCAGGCGAGTCGTTCTTCAGCGCGGCCCTGGAGGCGGACCAGGACCTGATGGAAGACGCATTCCGAAGCAACGTGGTGCTGGCAAGCCCGGCGACGCTTATCGCCTTGCTCCGCGCGGTGGCCTGCGGTTGGCAGGAGCACGCGTTGGCCGAGAACGCGGCCCGGATCGCCGCCGCCGGCCAGGACCTCTACGACCGGGTCCGTGTGTTCGCCGAGAAGCTCGCCGGCGTGGGGTCGGGCCTGGAACGGGCGACGCGAAGCTACAACGAGGCGGTCGGGTCGTACGAGCGGCGGCTGGAGCCGGGGGCCAGGCGCCTGGCCGAGCTCGGGGCGACGACGGGCAAGGACCTGCCGGACGTCGAGCCGGTCGAGGGGCCCCATCGCGGGCTCGCCGCGCCGGAGGAGCCGTTCGAACAGGACGCGGAGGACGACGCGCCTCAGGAGGAGGCGGAGCGGGAGCCGTTCGAACAGGACGCGGAGGACGATGCGGGTGAGGAGCCAGACGAGGAGGATGCGGCCGAGGCGGAACCCCGGACGGGTTAGCCGCCCGTACGGGGGCGTGGCGTTCGTCGGCACGGGTAGCCGCAGGGTCGATTCCCTCTCCCCTGGCGGGAGAGGGCGAGGGTGAGGGGGGCCGAAGGCCGTCGATGATCCCTTACACCCTCACCCCATCCCTCTCCCCTGGCGGGAGAGGGGGGTTGCGGACGGGCCGCGCGGCGCGCCGTCGCCGCAGCGTAATCACCCAGTGACCTAGTCATTTAGCTAGCGGTGTCACAATGGACAGCGATTTTCTGGCCCAGGACCCGTGGCGGGTCTTCCGGATCATGGCCGAGTTCGTCGACGGGTTCGAGATGATGGCCCGGGTCCCGCCGGGGGTCAGCGTCTTCGGGTCGAGCCGGGCGGGGCCCGACCACCCGTATTACCCCAAGGCGGTGGAGGTCGGGCGGCGGATCGCCCAGGCGGGCTTTTCGGTCATCACCGGGGCGGGGCCCGGCATCATGGAGGCCGCCAACCGCGGGGCCAAGGAGGTGGGCGGCGAGAGCGTCGGCCTCAACATCACCCTCCCCTTCGAGCAGGTGGCCAACCCCTACCTGACGAAGGTCATCAACTTCCGCTATTTCTTCGTCCGGAAGGTCATGTTTTCAAAATATGCCGTCGGGCTGGTCTTTTTCCCCGGCGGGTTCGGGACGCTGGACGAGTTCTTCGACACCTCGACGCTCATCCAGACCGACAAGATCCACCGGCTGCCGGTGGTCCTCCTGGGCCGCGACTTCTGGCAGGGCCAGCTCGACTGGCTCCGGGGGACGGTGCTGGATCAGTACCGGCACGTCTCGCCGGAGGACCTGGAGCTGTTTCACCTGACCGACGGGCCCGAGGACGCCGTCGACCACATCTGCCGGCACCTCGCCCAGCGCGACCGCGAGCCCGTAGCGGCCGCGGGCAAGTGGGAGACGCCCGAGGGGAAAGTCATGCCGTGAAAGGCAGCGATGAATGTCGAAGCCTGGGCCTTCAAGGCCCGGCGGACGGGCCGAAACGGCGCGCCCTCGGGCGGCGCGAGGGAGCACGCCGCAGCCCGCGGACGCGCCAAGGACGGGCACGCCGACCCATGACCGGCCGAGACGTCATCCGACACGTGATCACCTTCGCGGGGGCGCCGCGAATCGGGTTCCATCTGCCCGACCCGTGGCCGAACGACTTCTGCGGCGCCGGAGTCGACCCGGCCCCGGGCTTCGACCCCGAGCGGCGGACCGAGGGCGATGCCGAGGTCTGGCGAGACGAGTGGGGCAACACCTGGCGGCGCCTCGGCGGCGTCTCGAAGGGCGAGGTGGCCGAGGGCGCCATCCGCGACTGGTCGGACCTGGCGAGCTACGTGCCGCCCGATTTTTCCCTCGCCGGCCGGTACGAGGCGGCCCGCGAGCGGTTCGCCGCCGCCGGCGGGGCGTATCGCCTGGGGGGCGTGCCGGGGTGCGCGTTCAACCTGTCGCGGAAGCTCCGGCGGCTGGAAAACTTCCTCGTCGACTGCCTCCTGGAGCCGGACCGCGTCCGGGCCCTGAACGCGCTGGTCGTCGAGCAGATGGTCGTCGCTATCGGTCGCCTCGCCGAGGCCGGGGCCGACGGCGTCATGTTCCCCGAGGACTGGGGGACGCAGGACCGAGTGCTCGTCTCGCCCGAGACGTTTCGAGACTTGTTTTTGCCGACGTTCGAGCGGCTCTGCGGGGCGGCGGCCGACGCCGGCGTCGACGTCTGGATGCACTCGTGCGGTCTCATCCGCGCGATCGTGCCCGACCTGGTCGCCGCGGGGGTCAAGGTGCTCCAGTTCGACCAGCCGGAGCTCTACGGGGTGGACCGGCTGGCGTCCGAATTCGGCGGGCGGGTGACGTTCATGTGCCCGGTCGACATCCAGCGGACGCTCCAGACGGGGGACCGCGACCGGGTCCGCTCGTCGGCCCGCGAGCTGGTGGAGAAGCTCGGCCGCTTCGGCGCCGAGGGCGGCCCGTTCGGGGGGTTCATCGCCCAGCGCTACCCGGACGAGGCGGCCATCGGCCTCCGGCCCGAAGCCCAGGACGCCATGTGCGAGGCCTTCGTCGAGTTCGGCGGCGCCGCCGCCGGCGCGACGTGACCCGCTTTCGAGCGGCGACCGGCAGGTCGCCGTAGCGCGGGGACCGGTGAAGGCACGGCGGGCCCCGGACCGCGCCGCCCTGGCCGATACGCCATTGACCCGCCCCGGCGGCACGGGTAGGATGGTTCGCCCTGCGGTGGGGGCACGCGGCCGAGGACCGGGGCGAATGGGCGAGACGGCACAGGACGTCGGGGCGAACCGGCCGGCCGCCGACGCCCCCGGAAGCGTCCGCGGCCGCTCGCGGCCCGTCTCGGGGCGAGTCAGCGGCAGCGAACGCATCACCCAGGCGGTGGTGGCGGTGCTGCTGGCGGCGGCGCTGGGCGTGGGGCTGGTGCTCGAGCCGAACGAAGAAGGCGTCGACACGCACACCCAGCTCGGCCTCCCGCCCTGCGGGTTCTACCTCATGACGGGCAAGCCCTGCCCGACGTGCGGCGTAACGACGTCGTTCGTCCTGGCGGCCCACGGGCGGTTCGCCGAGTCGCTGGCGAACCAGCCGTTCGGGTTCCTGTGTTTCGTGCTGGTGGTGGGGGGCCTGGGGGCGCTGGTGGCGACGCTGGGCCTCGGGCGGAGCTGGGCGCCGCTGCTGGTGCGGACCAACCCGGTCGTCATCCTGGTTATCCTGATTATTTTTCTTCTGGCTTCCTGGACGTATAAGTGGTCGATCATGTAAGGGGCGGGCGCCGGCCGGGCGGGGGCCACGCCCCCCCCGCGGCAAGACGCCCGAGAGGTGTGCGAGCATGAAAGGCGTGCGGACGTTGCGATTCGCCCGCCGGGCGGCGCCGACGGCGCTTCGCCTGGCGCTCTGGGCGGCGCTGTTGCCGGCGTCGCTCGGGGCCGGCGGATGCTGGACCTTGGGCCAGCTCTACGTCGGCATCGTCAAGCCCAAGGAGTGGCGGGACATCCCCAAGGAGTACGACCTCCACGCCGAGAAGCTGATCATCGTCCCCTATGCCGGCACCGAGATCCGGTTCGATTATCCCACGGTGCCGCTGGAGGCCAGCCTCCAGATCTCCTACGCCATCGCCCGGTACCTGCCCGAGCAGGTGGGCGAGATCGTCCATCCCGTGCGGGTGGCCCGGTGGCAGGAGTCCGACCTGGAGTGGCTCAACATGACGCCCGAAGAGATCGGCCGCAAGTTCGACGCCGACACCGTCCTCTACGTCGAGATCGAGCAGTACTCGACGATGGAGGAGAAGTCGGCGAACCTGCTCCGGGGCCGGGCCGCCGCCCGGGTCCAGGTGGTCAAGGTGGGGGAGGCGTCGAACCCGGCCTACGAGGGCGACGCGGAGGTGCTCTTCCCGGAGGACCATCCCCTGAACGCCCTGACCATCAGCGAACGGGCCATCCGCCAGGCCACCAATCGCCTGTTCGGCGAGGCCGTCGTCAACAAGTTCCGCGACCGCCGCGTCGAGGTCGTGGGCGGCGAGGTACAGTCGTGACCGGGCCGGCGACCGGCCGGGCGACGGCCGCCTGGGTCGCCGCGGCGGCGTGCCTCCTGGCGCTCGGCGCCGCCGGGTGCGACCAAGCCGCCTGGATCGGCTACCACGTCCTGAAACCCATCATGCCCCCGGAGGAGGTGCCGGCCCAGTTCGACCTGTCCAACAAGAGCGTCCTGGTGCTGGTGGACCTGGCCGACCCGGACCTGGGGTTGGAGTTTCCGCGGCTCCAGGAGGCCCTGGCAGAGGCGATCGGCCGGGACCTGGCCGAGCAGAAGGCCGTCGGGCCGGTCGTGCCGGCGGCCAGCGTCGCCCGGGTCCGCCGGACCGAGCCGGAGTTCCCCACGTGGTCGGTGGCCAGGATCGGCCGCCACTTCAACGTCGACTACGTCCTGCACGTGGTGGTCCAGGAGTTCCGGGTCCGGGAGACGCCCACCTCGACCACGCTCGACGGCTTCGCTGAGGCGACGATGCGGGTCGTCTCGCCGAGCGAGGGGCGGCAGGTCTGGCCGCTCCAGGCGACCGCACGCCAGACGTCGGCCCATACCTTGCCGCAGATCGACCCCTACGAGCACCCCTACGAGGTGGAGCGGATCCTGACCGAGGGGTTCGGGGAGAAGGTGGCCCGGCACTTTTACACCTGGCGCCCCGAGGACCTCCCCCTGCGCCCGAAGGTGGAGTGAGCGCCGCGCGGCGCGTCCGGACAGACGTAACCCGGCGCGGGCGGACGGGTCAGCCGCGGGGCTTGCCTGCCACGCCGCAGCCCGAAGGGCGAACGGGGGCCCCCTCGCTCGCGCCGGCCCGGGCCGATGGGCGATCGGGCGCCGGGGCTGACACACAGGTAGACGTTGCCATGCGACGACGCACGAAACAGTCCGCTTCGGCCCTCGCCGGCCTCGCCCTGCTCGCGGCCGCCCTGTCGTCGGCCGGATGCACCGACCTGCTGAACGCCCGGAGCGGCGAGGCCGAGAAGGCCGGCCGCAGCGGCGGGCTCCGGCTCCGCGCCATGCCGCCGGGGCCCGAGGTGGCGGCCGTCCCGATGTACCGCGTCCGCATCGTCCGGATGCTCCATCGCGGGCGGCCCGACGCCGCCGAGGACGACCTGTGGCAGGTCCTGAAGGCCACGAGCGTCCCCCACGCCAAGCGGTCGCTGTGGTCGGCCAACGACCTGAGGCTGGCCGAGGGGGAGAGCCCCGCCGTCGATGTCCTTCAGGAGCTGCTCGCCGCCTCGTCCGACCGCGAGGTCAAGGTCCACACCGTCTATGTCCGCGAGAACCAGGACTTCCGCGTCACGTTCGGCCCCCGGCGGGAGACCGTCGACATCCTCTGGACGGACGAGGCGGGCCGCCTCCACGGCCGGCACTTCGAGGACGCCCAGGTCGAGTTCCGCGTCGTCTGCCGCCGACGAAGCGACGACGAGCCCCTGACCGTCTCGGTCGCCATCGTCCCGGAGGTCCTCTACGGCCGGGAGCGGCTGCGGTGGGTCCGGACGGCGACCGGCTACACCCGGCAGGCGGGCCGGTCGCGGTTCGCCCTGACGGACCTGGCCGTCGAGGTGCCGCTCGAGAACGAGCGGCTCCTGGTCCTCGGGGGGGACCGCTCGAGCGAGGTCAGCCTCGGCGGGGCCTACTTCCACGAGCGGCGCGGGCCCGACGTGTGGGTCCAGACGGCGGTGTTCACGGTGGTCCCGGTCTCGCCCGCCGAGGTGCCCGTGCCGGGCGAGGCCGAACTCCAGGCCGGCGCCGAGGCCGGGGAGGAGCCGGCCGACCGGGCCGACGGGAGCGAGAGGTAAGCCGGCATCCGTTCTGCCCGGCGGGCCTCCGTGCCCGCCGCGCATCCGCATGGCAGCAGGCGGCGCGACGGGTTACGCGCCTCGCGACAGGAGGTCCTTGAGCTCGTCCATCCGCAGCAGGCGGGCCGCCGCCACGAAGACCGCCGCCCCGGCCGCGACGCCCCCCGCCAGCCGCACGGCCTGGTCGGCCCGTCCCGCCAGGCCGAGCCCCGGGACGGCCAGCTCCATGGTCGCCCACACGGCGGCGGCCATCAGGGCCGTCGCCAAGGCCGTCCGGGCGGCGGTGGAGCCGATCTCGCCCCACGGAAGCTCGGCGAACCGCCGGTGCAGCAGCAGCGCCAGCACCGCCACCTGGACCGCCGCCGAGACGGCCGTCGCCAGGGCCAGGCCGCGTTCGGCGAGCGGCCACACCAGCGCCAGGTTCAGCCCGAAGTTCAGCCCCGCCGCCACCATCGCGATCCGAAGCGGCGTCCGGGTGTCCTTCAGGGCGTAGAACGTCCTGAGGAGGATGTGATGGGCGGCGTAGGCCCAGATGCCCACCAGGTACGTCCGGCTCGCCGCCAGCGTCCGGGGGATGCCCGCCGGGTCCTCGGCGAACCGGCCGTGCTCCAGCCACAGCCGAAGCAGCGGCTCGGCCACCAGCATCAGGCCCACCCCCGCGGGCAGGCTGATGAACAGCGTCAGCCGGACGGCGTGGGAGGCCGTCCGGGCGATGCCGCCCGAGTCGCGCCGCGACGCCAGGCGGCTCAGCTCCGGGAAGATGACCGTCGCCAGGGCGATGGCGAAGACCCCCAGGGGAAAGTTGTACAGCCGCTGGGCGAAGTACAGCACCGCCGCCGCCCCCGTCTCCATGGGATAAGCGACCTCGCGGCCGGCGAGGCGGAACGATTCGACCCCCACGTCCGGCGGGCTGAGGAGGTTCGCGATCGTCGAATCCATAAACGTGTTGATCTGGATGACACCGATCGCCAGGGCCATCGGCCCCATCAGCCGCAGCACCCGTCGAAGGCCGGGGTGCGCGAGGTCCCACACGGGCCGGAACGCCAGGCCCTCCCGCCGCATGGCCGGCACCTGGATCGCCACCTGGACCAGGCCGGCCGCCAGGATCGACCCGGCGATGACGTATGCCTGCGTGACGGTGTCGTCCGCGACCAGCCGCGCCGCCAGGACCGCCCCCGCGATGATGAAGACGTTCAGCAGGATCGGCGCCAGGGCGGGCGCGACGAAATGCCGCCGGCAGTTCAGCGCCGCCTGAAGCAGCGCCACCAGGCAGATCGTCACGGCGAACGGGAACATGACCGCCGCCAGGCCGAAAATGAGGTGCCACTTCGGCACCCCCGCGGTAAGATGCCTCGCCAGAAGCAGCACCCCCACGACCACCAGGGCCACCCCCGACAGGACCGTCACCAGCAGGACGATCATCAGGCCCATGAACCGGTTGGCCGCCCGGCGGTCGCCCGATTCGAGGTACTCGGTGAAGATGGGAATGAACGAGGCCGAGAGGGCCCCCTCGCCGAACAGGCGCCTCAGGAGGTTCGGCATCAGGAACGCCTGCGAGTAGGCGCTCATGACGAAGTCGCCGGTCGCCCCGAGGACGTGGGCCAGGGCCCAGTCGCGGGCCAGGCCCAGGACGCGGCTCACGACCGTCAGGCCGCTGACGAGCTTGAATTTCCGGACGTAAGACGACACGCTGACGGACTCCTGCGGCCCGGCTCGAGCCGCGGCCTTGGCAACGCGGCGATCATACCGGCTCGGCGGCGGCGGGGCCAGAGGCGGGACGGCGGAGGGGAGGTCGCATGGCACTTTCGGACGGGCACTGGCCGGTCCTGGTGACCGGGGCCGGGGGGCTGCTCGGTGCCGCCCTGGGTCCCCGCCTGGCGGCCCTGGCCCCTTCCCCCGGCGCCCTGCACCTGACGGACCTGCACGAAGGCGTCGTTTCCAGCGGCGGGCGGGCCCGTCCGCCGAAGCCCGCGGGGGCGCCGTGCCGGGCACCCGCCCTGGCGCCCCTCGACGTCACCGACGCCTCCGCCGTCCGCCGCGCCTTGGCCGAGACGGGCGCCCGAACGGTCTTCCACCTGGCCGCCTGGACGGACGTAGACGGGGCCGAGCGAGGGCCCGAGGCGGCCCGCCGCGTCAACGCCCTCGGCGCCGAGCACGTGGCCCGGGCCGCCGCCGCCGCCGCCTCCGGGGCGGTGCTGGTGGCGGTCGGCACCGACTTCGTCTTCGCCGGGACGAAGGCCGGCGCCTACGTCGAGGACGACCCCGTGGCCCCCCTGTCGGTCTACGGCCGGACGAAGGCCGAGGGCGAGGCCCGCATCCGGTCGGCCCTGCCCGAGAGGCATCTGATCGTCCGGTCCGCCTGGCTCTACGGGGCGGGTGGGGCGAACTTCGTCGACGCCGTCCTCCGAAGGGCCCGCGAGGGCCGCCCCGTCCGCGTCGTCACCGACCAGGTCGGGTGCCCTACGTGGACCCAGGACCTCGCCGCGGCGCTGCTGGACCTGGTGGAGGCGGGGGCCCGGGGGACGGTCCACGCCTGCGGCGAGGGCGAGGCGTCGCGGTGGGACCTCGCACGGGCGGCGCTGGAGGCGGCGGGCCTCGACGTCCGGCCCGCGCGGATCGCCAGTTCGGACCTCCCGCCGCGGGAGGACGGATCGCCCCGCGCGCCGCGGCCGGCCCGGGCGGTCCTCTCGACCGCGAGGCTGCGCCGGGTCCTCGGCCGGACGTTGCCCCCCTGGCGCGACAGCGTCCGGGCGTACGTCGGATCGACCGGCCCGCGGCCGCGGCCTTGACCTGGGTCGCCCCGCCGGATACAACGAGAAGCGGCCCGCTGACACGTCCCGCCCGCCTGAGGAGGCCGTCCGTGCCCCGGCCCACGGTTGCCGAAGTCCGTCTCGACCGGCTCGGGAACAATCTGCGTGCCCTGCGGGGCCTCCTGGCCCCCGCCACGGAGGTGCTTGGCGTCGTCAAGGCCGACGCCTACGGCCACGGGGCGGTGCCGGTAGCCCGGGCCCTGGAGGCGGCCGGCATCGACCGGCTCGGCGTTGCGCTGGTCTCGGAGGGCGTCGAGCTCCGCGAGGCGGGCATCGCCCGGCCGATCCTCGTCATGGGCACCGCCTTCGAGGACGACGCCGAGGACCTCGTCCGGTATCGCCTGACGCCGACGATCGACGACCCCGCCGCCGCCCGGGCCCTCGACCGGGCGATCGGGGCGTGCGGGGCGCCAAGCCCACTCGGGCCCAACGCGGACTTGTCCTCCGAAGCCCGCAGGGCGAAGGAGGAAGCGGCGGGGGACGCCCGCCAAGGCGCCCGGCCCCGCGTGCAGCAGAACGGCGGCGTGCCGTGTCACTTCAAGGTCGACACCGGCATGAACCGCCTGGGGTGCCGGGCCGACGATACGATGGGCCTGGTGGGCGAGCTGCGGGGCCTCGCGCACCTGAGCGTCGAGGCGGTCTACACCCACTTCGCCTGCGCCGAGTGCGCGGCCGACCCGAGCGTGCCGGAGCAGCTCCGGCGGTTCGCGGGGGCCTTGGCGGCGCTTCGCTCGGGCGGAGTGGCCCCGCGAGTCGTCCATGCGGCCAACTCGTCGGCCCTGGTCGGCCTGCCCGAATCGCACTACTCGATGGTCCGGCCGGGTCTCGCGCTGTACGGCGTCCGTCCGTGCGATGCGGCCGAGGGGCGCGTCGATCTGGCCCCCGCGCTCGCGCTTCGGACGCGCATCGCGCGGGTCAAGCGCGTTCCGAAAGGGGAGGGCGTCAGCTACGGGCACACCTGGCGGGCTCGGCGCGACTCGATCGTCGGCGTCCTCGCCATCGGCTACGGCGACGGGTACCCGCGGTCGCTCTCGAACCGGGGGCAGGTGCGGGTCGCGGGACGCCTGTGCCCGGTCGTCGGCGCGGTCTGCATGGACGCGACCATGGTCGACCTCACCGGCTTTCTGGTCGCCAATCCCCAAGACGCGATCCGCAGTCTCCTCGGCGCCGAAGCCACACTCATCGAGGCCGACAACTCAAGCCCCCTGAGCGCCCGGGCGGTCGCCGAGGCGGCCGGCACGATCCCCTACGAGCTGCTGACGGGCCTCTCGCGCCGCGTCCCGCGGGTCTATACGTAGCGCGACGGGCGGCGGCCCCGCGCGGACCGGCGGGAAGGAGACGCGACACGAAAGCGAGGCCGCGAGCGTGAAAGCCTGGCATGTCCTGCTGATCGTCGCCGGCGTGGCGGTCCTGGCGGTGATGGTGGCGGGGATGTGGTTCGGTCATCGCCTGGTCTCGACGGCCCTCGCCCGCCCGCACCTGGAACGCGGCTACGCCCGGATGGCCGCAGACGATATCGACGGGGCCGTCGAAGCGTTCACGAGGGCCATCGAGCTGGACGCCGATCACGGCCGGGCGTACAACGCGCGCGGACAGGCCCTCGCCGAGAGGGGCGATTACGAGGCCGCCCTGGAGGACTTCGAGCGGGTCAACGAGCTGGCCCCCTCCGAGCCCGCCGCCCATCACAACGGGGCGCTCGTGCACTGGCGGCTGGGGCAGTACGACGAGGCCGTCCGAGGCTATTCCGAGGCCATCCGCCTCAGGCCGCACTATGCGGGCTCCTATCTGTGGCGGGGGGTGGCGTGGCGGAAGGTGGGGGACGACGACCGCGCCGTCGCCGATTTCACCCGGGCCGTCGAACTCGAGCCGGCACTGTTGGTTGCTTACCACGAGCGAGCAGTGGCCTTCGAGATGACGGGGCGATACGGCCGCGCGCTGCAGGACCTGACACACGTTGTGGAGGCGTTCGATTCGCCCCCGGAGGGACCGGGCGAGACCGACAGGAAGCTGCTCCGCACCTCGCTCAACAACCGGGCCTGGATCCTGGCGACGTGCCCCGACCCGGCCTTGCGCGACGGGAACCAGGCCGTCGAGGATGCGACCCGGGCCTGCGAGCTGGCCGACTGGCAGGAGGAGGACTTCCTCGACACGCTGGCCGCGGCCTGCGCCGAGGCGGGGGACTTCGACGCCGCCGTCCGGTGGCAGACGAAGGCCCTGAAGAGGGTCTCGGACTGGGAGAAGGACGACTTCCGCGGCCGCCTCGAGCTTTACCGGGCGGGCAAGCCCTATCGCCAGCCGCCGGGCGAATGAGAGCACGTGTGCGGGACTCGTTCTGCGGCCCAGGCCGGAGGGCGGCAAGCAAGCCCTGCGGCTGACGCGGGCTACTCGCCTTCCTCGTCGGTGTCGCCGTTGCCGCCTTCCTCACCGGCACCTTCGGCGTCTTCGGGTGGCAGGCGTTCGCCCCGTTCCAGGCGCTCCAGCGCCCGACGGGCCTCCTCGGCGGCTTGGGTGTTCGAGTACGTCGAGATGACGTTCTGGTAGGCGGAGATGACGTTCGGGAGCCAGACGTCGGGGTCCCGCTCGTAGTCGATGGTCTGTTCGAGCATCAGGCGGGCGTTGCGCTCCAGGAGGTTGGGGACCGGCGACGGCGGCTCCGGCCCAGGCCGCGGAGGGCCGGGCTCGGGTTCGGGCGGCGTCGGCGGTTCCGGTTCGGGCGGTGGCGTCGGTTCCGGTTCGGGCGGCGTCGGTTCCGGCGGGCGAGGTCCCGGCCCCGGCTCGGGTGGCGTCGTCGTCGGCTGGGGCGGTCTGGGCGGCGGTCCGCGAGGCGTCCCGTCCGCCTCCTCACCCGTTCCCCCGCGAAGCGGCGGCTGCGGTTCCTCGTCGTTCGGCGCCAGGACGATCGCCAGGACGATGGCCGCCGTCACCAGCAGCGCCACGGCCGCCCCGACCATCACCCACAGCCGCCAGCCCGAGAAGAAGCCGTCGGTCGACCGCTCCAACAGCGACACGGACGGCGGCGAGGGGGCCGGCCGGCCTCGCCGGGCCCGCTTGACGGCCCGCCCCAGGGCCGCCGACAGGTGCGACCCCCGGTCCTCGGGGGCGATCTGGCCGATCTGGGCCGTCAGGGCCTCGGCCGTCGAGGCGCTCGTGTCGTCGGAGGCGTCGAAATCGATCCGGTCGAGGGCCTCGACGAAGGAGGCCCCGTCGATGTACCGCTCCTGCTGCTGCTTGGCCATGGCCTTCTGGAGGAACCGGTATACCGACACCGGCAGGTCGGGCACGTAGTTCCGCGGGTCGGGCAGCGGCTCGGTGACGTGCTTCTTCATGACCTGCCGCTCCGAGGTGGCCTCGAACGGGGCCCGGCCGGTCAGCAGGACGAAGTACGTGGCGGCCAGGGAATAGAGGTCGCTGGCGGCGGTGGGCTCCTCGCCGAGGGCCTGCTCCGGCGACATGTATTTCGGCGTGCCCAGGCTGTGGCCCGGGCCGACGATGTCCTTGCCCTGGAGGACGTCGCGGGCCAGTCCGAAGTCGCTGACCTTCACGTGGCCGTCGTTGGTCATCATGATGTTGCCGGGCTTGATGTCGCGGTGGATGACGCCCCGGCGGTGGGCATGGCCGAGGCCCTCGGCGGCGGCCCGGATGATGCGGGTGGCCTCGGCGGGACGGAACCGTTTCTGGACGGCCAGGAACTCGTGCAGCGCCCCGCCGTCGACCAGCTCCATCACGATGTAGAACGTGTCCTTGTAAGGAACGATCTGGTGGATGGTGACGATGTTCGGGTGGGAGAGCTTGGCGGCGCTTCGGGCCTCCCGGAGGAACCGGTCCACCAGGCCGGGCCGCTTCTTCGACAGGTCGGCCGGCAGGAGCTTCAGGGCCACCGACCGTTCGAGGGTCTCGTCGAAGGCCCGGTAGACGACGCCGAAGCCCCCGCTGCCGATGCGGCTGACGATGCGGAACCCGTTCAGGCGGGTGCCGACCAGCGGGTCGGTGACGTCCTCCCGAGGGGTGGGCTCGGCCCGGACGGCGGCCGGCGCGGCGACGGGGGTCTCGGGCTCGGCGTCGGCCTGGTCCCGGGCCTTGGCCTCCGCCTGCGGGGCCGCTCGGAACGCCTGGGTCGGCGTCCACCGGTGGCCGCAGCTTCGACACGTGACTTCCGCGTCGGCGGCGTCGCGGCGGATCTTGTATCCCGCGTGGCAGTTCGGACAGGCCAGCAGGAGGTAGCCCGTCTGGCGTTCCGGCATGATCGGCCCTGAAAAGTCCCCTGGCCGCGCCGACAGGTGGCCGGGCGCCCCCGCGGCGCGCACCTTCAGCCCAACCGTTCATTCTAACCACACACCGTGGGCGGTCAAACGATTTCGACGTTTCCGGCGGCCCCGGTCGGCGACTCGTCCGGGGTCGGAAAGCAGTTGACACGGGGCCGCAGAGGCCGATAGCATCCCTGTTTCCACGCCCGACGGTCGGCGTGGGACGAAGGAGACTCGCGCATGAAACCCGTTCCAACGCCGGACCCGGAGTGCGGAGGGCGGAACGATGGGCCCCCCTGCCGCGCGGCGCCGAGCGCCGCCGGCGTGCCCTTGGTTCCCCGTCCGGCGCTGCGCGTTCCACGCGGGGCCAGGTTTCTGCGCCGGGGCATTGCCGGGCGCTGAAAGGAGCGTGCCGACGGGGGTCAACCGGACGCCGATGAACCCACCCAGCCGCCCTGGCACGCCATGCCGCGCCAGGGCGTTTTCGTGCGGCTTCACGGCACACGACCGGCCGCCGCCGGCATGGGGCGCCGCCGGCGCAGGAAACGAAGGGGCCGACCATGGCCAAAAACGCATATAAGGACACGCTGAACCTGCCGCGGACCGAGTTCCCCATGCGGGCCAACCTTGTCCAGCGTGAGCCCGAGGTCCGGGCCCGGTGGGCCGAGATGGACCTGTACGGCCGGGTCCGCGCGGCCGACCATCCCCGCGGGCGGTGGGTGCTCCACGACGGGCCGCCCTATGCCAACGGCGACATCCACATCGGGACGGGCGTCAACAAGATCCTCAAGGACGTCGTCGTCAAGTACCGCACGATGCGGGGCTACGATTCGCCCTACATCCCCGGCTGGGACTGCCACGGGCTGCCGATCGAGCACAAGGTCCGGACGGAGCTGGGGGCGGAGGCCGAGGGCCTGAGCGTGGAGGAGGTCCGCCGCCGGTGCGAGGCCTACGCCCGGCGCTACGCCGCGGCCCAGAGCGAGCAGTTCCAGGCCCTGGGCGTCCTGGGGCGGTTCGAGAAGCCGTACATCACGATGGACCCGTCGTACGAGGCCCGCCAGATGGAGGTCCTCGCGCCGCTGGCCGACGAGGGGCTCCTCTACCGCGAGAAACGGGCCATCCACTGGTGCGCAAGCTGCGAGACCGCCCTGGCGGAGGCGGAGCTCGAGTACCAGGACGATCCCGGGCCGAGCATCTACGTCCTGTTCCAAGTGTTCCCAAAGGGCCCCGAAGCGCAGAGCGACCAGCCAGGATCAGCGCCATGGGACGTCCTGCGAAGACTTTCTGACGGGCCACTATATCTGATGATCTGGACGACGACGCCCTGGACGCTCCCCGCGAACATGGCCGTCGCCGTCCATCCGAAGTACCAATACGCCGCGATTCGCTTCACGGACGCGGGCGGCGCCGAGCGGACGGCGATCGTCGCCGAAGAGCTGGTCCAGTCAGTTGCACAGCAAGCGGGCCTCGGCGATGTCGAGACGTCAGTCACCGTAAGTGGCGAGAGCCTGCGAGGGCTGGCCTACGAGCACCCGTTCATGGGCGAGCCCATGGGCGGCGGCGCCCGGAAAGTCTGGGCCGACCCGAACATGGTCACGCTGGAGGAGGGCACCGGCCTGGTCCACGTCGCCCCCGGCCACGGACGCGAGGATAACCTCCTGGGCGCCCAGTGCGGCATCCCCATCTACAGCCCGGTCGACGAGCAGGGCCGCTTCGACGACACCGTGCCGGAGGCCCTCCGGGGCCGGAGCGTCCTCGCCGGCGACACCGCCGGAGTGATCTACGACCTGCTCGGCGAGCACCTGGTCCACGTGGCCGAGCACGTCCACCGCTACCCGCACTGCTGGAGGTGTCGCGAGCCCGTCATCTTCCGGGCCACCGAGCAGTGGTTCGTGGCCCTGGACAAGCGGGACGAGGGCAAGGGCCTCCGGGAGCGGGCCCTGGAGGCCGTCGGCGGCGTCCAGTGGGTGCCGGCCTGGAGCGAGGCCCGCATCCGCGGCACGATCGAGACGCGGCCCGACTGGTGCATCAGCCGCCAGAAGGTCTGGGGCGTGCCGATCCCCGCCGTCTACTGCGATGCCTGCGGGACGGCCGTCCTGACGGGCGAGATGATGCGGGCTGCGGGCCGGTTCTACGGCGACCGCGGCTCCAGCGCCTGGTACGGAACGCCGGTGGAGGAGATCTTCGGCAAGGTGCCGGTCTGCCCGGACTGTGGCGGGAAGGCGGCCCGCAAGGAGACCGACATCTTCGACGTCTGGCTCGACTCCGGGGCGTCCTGGGCGGGCGTCTGCGAGGCCGAGGGGCTCGGCATGCCCGTCGAGCTGTACCTCGAAGGGTCCGACCAGCACCGGGGGTGGTTCCAGTCGAGCCTGATGCTGGGCGTCGTCGCCCGGGGCCAGCCGCCGTTCCGGACGTGCATCACGCACGGCTTCGTCGTCGACGAAGAGGGACGGAAGATGTCGAAGAGCCTCGGGAACGTCGTCTCGGTGCTCGACGAGGTGGGGCGGCTCGGGGCGGACGTCGTGCGGCTCTGGGTCTCGAGCGTCGATTACGGTTACGACATCCGGGCCTCGGACCACCTGATCGCGAACCTCCAGGATGCTTATCGCAAGGTCCGCAACACGCTGCGGTTCCTCCTGGGGAACCTGGCGGATTTTGATCCGTCGGCTTCGGCGGTCGCTCCGGGCGAGATGGAGGAGATCGACCGGTGGGTCCTGGCGCGGACGCAGCAGGTCGTCGCCGACGTGACGGCCGCCATGGAGGCGTTCCAGTTCCATCGGGTCTACCAGCTGGTCCACGCCTTCTGCGTGACGGACTTGTCGGCGTTCTATCTGGACGTTGCGAAGGACGTGCTTTATTGCGACCGGTCGGACTCGTCCCGCCGGCGAAGCGCCCAGACGGCCCTGGCCCGCGTGGCGGACGCCCTGGTGCGGCTGCTGGCGCCGGTGCTGGTGCACACGGCTGAGGAGGCGTGGGGTTACCTGCCGGGCGCGGCGGCGCCGGCGGAGGGCAGCGGCGGCCAGAAAGGCCGCGGGCGGGAGGCCAGCGTGCACCTGGCGGCCTGGCCCGAGGTCGATGCCGACCTCCTGGACGAGGACCTCCTTGCGCACTGGGAGTGGCTGATGGCCGTCCGGCGAGACGCCTACGCCCGGCTGGAGCCGTTCCGCCGGGCCGAGCGGTTCAAGACCTACATGGAGGCCCGGGTGGCCCTCGTGCCGGCCGACCGGAAGGAGCTGGCGGCCCTGCGGGACGTGGGCGAGGAGACGCTGGCGCGGCTGCTCCTGGTCAGCCAGTGCCGCCTCGTCCTGGCCGAGGAGGCCGGAGAGCTGCCCGGCGAGCGCGTCTCGGAGGTGGAGAGCGGACCGGCGGGGGAGGCGGCGGCGAACCGGTTCGCCGAGGCGATCCTCCTGCCGCAGACGTACCAGAAGTGCGAGCGGTGCTGGAACTGGTGGCCCAGCGTCGGGACCGGCGAGCCCGAGGAGCTGTGCGACCGGTGCCGCGAGGTCGTCGCGGGCGATTGACAGGTGGCGCGCGAGCCGATCCGGGCGCTGTGCCGGGCACCGGCGCACGCTGCACGCAAAGAGCATCGAAGGAGACAGCATGACCACCCAGGAAGTGATCGAGCTGTTCGAGAAATACGTCATCGCCAACTACACCCGGCTGCCGCTGGTGGCCGCCCGCGGCGAGGGGGCCTACGTCTGGGACGCCGACGGCAAACGGTACCTCGACCTCTTCAGCGGGTGGGCCGTGACGGGCGTGGGGCACTGCCATCCCCGCCTGGCCGAGGCCATTTGCGGGCAGGCCCGGACACTCATCTACATGCCCAACACGTGGCACTGGGAGGCCCAGGGCCGGCTGGCCGAGTGGATCTCGACGACGAGCTTCGGCGGCAAGTGCTTCTTCTGTAACTCGGGGGCCGAGGCCAACGAGGCCGCCCTGAAGCTCGCCCGCCTGGCCACGCCGAAGCAGAAGTACAAGTTCATCTCCTTCGAGAACAGCTTCCACGGGCGGACGTTCGCCGCCATCGCGGCGACGGCGCAACCCAAGTACCAGCAAGGCTTTACCCCGCTCGTTCCGGGCTTCCAGTACGCCCCGCTGAACGATTTCGAGGCCGTCGACCGCTTGGCCGACGATGAGACGTGCGCGATCATCGTCGAGCCCATCCAGGGCGAAGGCGGCATCAACATCGCCGCGCCCGAGTTCCTCCGCAGCGTCCGGGACCTGTGCGACCACCGCGGCATCGTCCTCATCTTCGACGAGGTCCAGACGGGCGTCGGCCGTTGCGGCACCTGGTGGGGTTATCAAGCCATATCTACAGGATCGAGCGGCGTGCGGGAGCACGCCGGGCCGTCCGGGAACGAACACGCGCAATCGCCCGTCACCCCCGACATCATGACCATGGCCAAACAGCTCGGAGGCGGGACGGCCGTCGGCGGCATCTGCGCCCGGGCCGAGGTGGCCGAGCACCTGAAGCCCGGCACCCACGCCTCGACCTTCGGCGGGAACCCCCTGGCGGCCGCCGCCGGGTCCGCCGTCTTCGAGATCATCCGCGACGAGGGGCTTCTGGAGAACGCCCAGCGGGTGGGGGCGTACGCGCGCTCCAGGCTCCTGGAGATGAAGCAGGAGACGCCGCTCATCGCCGAGGTCCGGGGCGTCGGGCTCATGATCGGCGTCGAGCTGGCCCAGGCGGGGGCCGGCGTCGTCCGCGAGTGCCTCCAGCGCGGCCTGCACATCAATTGTACCCACGAGACGGTGCTCCGGATCATGCCGCCGCTGAACGTAACGCAGGAGCAGCTCGACGAAGGGCTGGGCATCCTCGCCGACGTGCTCAACGCCGAATGCGGAACGCGGAATGCGGAATGAAAAACGGCAAGCGGCGGGGGCGCGGCCGATGCAGGGCGCGGACCACGGAATGCCCAATGAGCCGAAGCGAAGATGCCCGCGAACGGGCGACCGGAGACGCCCAGCAGGCGAGAGGCCGTACGACCTGCGGGAGCGGGGACCCAGGAGTTCGCCCTCCGCACAATCCGCTTGACCGAGGCGCTGCCCACGACAGCGACTGCCCGCGTCATCGGCAATCAACTCCTTCGGGCCGGAACCTCGATGGGAGCCAACTACCGGGCTGCCGCTCGGGCGAGGTCGCGGGCCGATTTCGTCGCCAAAATGGGTATCGTAGAAGAGGAGATCGACGAGGCGTCCTACTGGATGGAGTTGCTTGCGAAGGCCGGAATCGTTACAAAGGATAGGCTTCGGCCCCTCATGGAGAAAGCCCACGAGCCGGCGGCGATCTGTGTGGCGTCAATCCGGACGGCCAGAGGGCACTCGAAGTGATGCCGCTGGCGGGCAAGACTGCCCACCGCGCTGGAGCAGGGGGCGCTGGGGCAAGGGGCGCTGGAGTCACAAGGGCCGTCGCGCGGTGCCCAGTCGTGGGCACCGCGGTGGGCAAGACTGCCCACCGCGCTGGAGCAGGGGGCGGCGGGCACCGCGGTGGGCAAGACTGCCCACCGCGCTACAGCAAGGGGCGCTGGGGCAAGGGGCGCTGGAGTCACAAGGGCCGTCGCGCGGTGCCCAGTCGTGGGCACCGCGGTGGGCAAGACTGCCCACCGCGCTACA